>JAFGIS010000254.1 GCA_016929495.1 Polyangiaceae bacterium
GCCGCCCGTTGCTGCGCCGGCCATGCCCGCGGCACCGGCACCGCCCTCGGACGTTCCGCCGGTTCCGCCCGTTGTGCCGCCGGCTGTGCTGCCAGCCGTTCCTGCGACGCCAGCGGCCCCTGCAATCAATGCGCCCGCTGCCCCGGCCTCGCCGGCAGCGCCGGCCATTCCACCTTCGCCCGCCTCGCCCGCGCTTCCAGCAGCGCCCGCTGCGCCGCCGGTCGTGCTTCCGCCGCTGCCAGCCGTGCTACCTCCGGTTCCAGCTCCGCCGCCGGTCTCGCCCGTCGTGCCTCCGGTTCCAGCTGCGCCGCCGGTGTCACCCGTCGTGCCTCCGGTTCCAGCTGCGCCGCCGGTGTCACCCGTCGTGCCTCCGGTTCCAGCTCCGCCGCCGGTACCCGCGTTCGTGCCTCCGGTCGCCCCCGGTCCGCCTCCAGTAGCCGTGCTGCCACCTGTCCCCGAATTCCCGCCGGACGTCCCAGCGTCAGGATGGGTCCCAGCGTCAGGATGGTACGTTCCCTCTTCGCCATCCCCACAGCCGAGCAGCCCAACCGAGCTGCAACAAAGCAACACCAACCCGACGATCGCGCTACGAGTCATGGGCCCTCTGGGACGTCCTGCTCCGAGTTTTGGCTATTGTCCTAGCCAGCGCCGACGAATGCAACCGGCGCCCGTCCGTCCGCGCAACCCGAGCGGCATTCACACACCCACATCGGGCCCGGACGCTTCGGCCCAAACGTTGGTGTTCCGCGCAGGTCGGCGGTTCCGTTCTTGGGTTCCGACCACGCGGCCAGCGTTCTGTCGCGCGCCACCTCTTACACGAAACGCAAGCCGCGGCTACGATGTGCACCGCGCCCGATCCACGATCGAGGCGCAAGGCCCCTCCACTCGAATCGAGCCTCGCAGGAGCTCTATGATGTCGCACAACACGTTTGGTGGGATGGCTGTTCTCGCGCTCGCACTGACCAGCGGCGCGGCGCTCGGCCAAGAGGCGAATGTGGGCGGCGCGGCCAGCGCACAGGTCAGCATTGGCGCGAGCAAGGATGCGGCCGCGCAGGCCTCGACCACTGGATCCGCCGACGCGACCGCCACGGCCCCGCCCGAAACATCAGGCGCAGCCGTGACGGACCCGGCGGCAAGTGACCAGGTCGCCGTCGAGGCAGAGGCAACCGAGACGGACCGGTGGCTCGAGCAGCTCTTGCCCGTGGACGGCATGGGCGAAATCGGGATCGCGGTTGGACTGCTGGTCCCTTCGTGGCGCCACAACTTCCATATCGAAAGCCGGCCGCATCAACACATCCACGCTGCACCCGAGCTCGCGCTCCGCGGCGCCTGGTTCCCCATCCGCTTCGCCGGTGCCGAGGTCGAAGGGGCGGCGGGCGCGACCGTCACCGGTGACGGCAAGGGCTCGTATCCGTGGTCCGTCCGCGTCAGTGCCATCGGGCAGGTCCCGCTCTGGCGCGTGACGCCCTTCGGCCTGTTCGGTTTCGGACGCATGGGCAACGTCAGTACGCCCATGGGCGACGACGGCGACCCGCTCTTCCATGTGGGTGTCGGTGCCAAGGCGTTCCTGACCGAGCTCGTGGCGGTGCGCGCCGACCTGCGCGACAATCTCACGCAGCGCAATGGAAGCACCGAGGGCATGCTCACCCATCACGTCGAGTTGCTCGTCGGCGCCAGCCTCACCCTGGGCCGCCCGGCCCCCGGCGAGCCGGCGCCGGCCTACTGACGCCCCGTAGAGCCGTGCGACCCGAGCGTCACGTATCGCGCCCGGGCGTCCTCGCCGCCCAGGACGATGCGCTGGGCTACGACGAGCCAAGCGTGAGCTCGGAGCTCGTCGGCCTGCTTCTGTACGCCCACATCGATGCGTGCCGGCACGTGCCTGCGTTCGAGCATGAGCCAACCGGCCAGCGCCTGGACCAGACAGGTCGCGCCGGGCACGCGCAGGCTGGCGCGCCGCACCGCCTGGGTCACTCTGGCGACGACCGGAGGAGGTTCGGCGCTGCGGCCACCGTTGGCACGCATGGCGCGACTCACCCATCGGCTCAGCGCGCGAGTCGGCAACGCGCCCACGGCAATGCGCGTACCGAGCACGACGAGCAACGCCTCGGCGGTCGCGAGCTGGTCGGGCAGGGGCAACCCAAGCCATCTGAGCGCAGCGCCGGGCATCAGCCCCCCCCGATCACACGCCTGTAGAGCGCACAGTCTGCCCGCACTCGCTCGAGCGGTCCCACGCTGGCCGGCTGCTGATCGTCACCGAGCACGATGACCTGCGCGGCCGCATCGGCGATTTCCGCGCGGTGCGTTACGAGCACGACGGCGGCATGCTCCGAGGCTTCGCTGAGCAGTTCGAGTAGCTGTGCACGACCTTCGGTATCGAGCCATGCGTCCGGCTCGTCGAGCACCAGCAGGCGCGAACGGCGGAGCAAGCCTCGCCCGAGCGCAATCCGACGCCGCTCCCCGAGCGACAGCGCCCGAGCCGAGGCGCCAAGCGGTGCCGTGAGACCGAGTCTGGCGAGCATGGCACCTATCTCCGTATCGCGCGCGGCCGGTGCGGCCATGCGCACGTTTTCCGCCACCGTGAGCTCGTCGACCACGACCGGCTCTTGCGGCACGAAGGCGATCTGGTCACGGTCGAGCTCGTTCGAAGCAACGCCGTCGAGCTCGACCCGGCCCTTCGTGGGCGACAGCACGCCCGCGATGACGCTGGCCAGCGTACTCTTGCCCGAGCCATTGCGTCCCACGACGGCCAGAACCCCGTCGAGGGGCACTTCAAGCTCGCCCACGCGCACACCGAGCGCGTCGCCGTAGCGGAGCTCGAGCCCCTCGATGCGGAGCCGCTCGGGTCGTCCACGCCACGGCGTGTCTGCTCCGGTGCGCTTCACGGCTCGAGGCCGGAGCTCCTCGAGTTCATGGGCCGCTCCAAGCCAAGCATCGGCGTATCGGGCCACCAGCAGGACACAGGGAAACAGACTCGCGAGCACAATGAAGTCTGCGACTCGTCCCATCGCCAGTTTCGCCAGGTGCTCGAGCCGAAGCCATTCGCCGCTGCCCACATGGGCCAGCGCTGCGCACCCGAGGGCCGCCAACACGACGCACCCGACGGCGACACGCGCGACCAACCGGCGCCGCTCGAGCCGCGCCTCGGCCCGTGACCACTCGTCGCTCGCGCGCGCCACGTTGTCGAGAAACGGCTCGCGACAGCGCGTGGCTCGGAACTCGCCTCGGTCTTGGCTCGCTGCCCCCATCCACGCACTCACCTGACGCATGGCAGCAACGAGCCTGGCATACAGCGGCCGACGTTGCCGGGAAGCCAACCAGCCGAGCCCTGCCCCGAGCGCAAGCACTCCCGTGGTGGCCCCGACCGGGAGCCAGCCGAAGCGCTGCATCGAGAGGCCGACCAGCACGATCGTCGCCAGAGCCGCAGCCGCAACGGAGGGCAAGTCGACGGCGACCGCGCGCTCCGTCAAGTACGCCGCGCGCCAGGCCGCACCCGTGCCCGTCCCCTCCCCGCCCGGGGCCTCCAGTGCCGCCTCGGCAAAGGCAACGAGACACGTTCGCCGGAGCCTCCGGCGAAGCCCAACGAACACCGTCAATCGCACCGGCTCGAGCAGCGCTCCGACCAGCAGCGGCACGACGACCGGAACGCGCGTCGGGATCACGTACGCAGCCACGGGAAGCGTGAGCCAGCGGACGGCCCCGAGCAGGCCCAACGCGCCGAGACTCGGGGCGACTGAACGCGCGAAGGCGCCGATTTCAGCGGGGATGGGTGCTCTGGCGGCGGGCACGAGAGGCCAGAGCATGCGCTCGCAGGTGGTGCGCCGCAACACGAGCCGTGCCCGAGCAGCATGGATGCAGCCCGCAAGGCCTACGGCGAGACCAGTCGGAGCTTCCCACGCGCTATCCACCTGGGGTAAGAAGCGCATCGGCTGTTCGCCCGTTCGACCATGTGCGGCATCACCGGATTCTGGGGCCCACCCGCTTCGCGCGACGATCGCGAGGCGCGGCTGTGGGACATGACCCAATCGCTCGCGCACCGTGGACCCGACTCGGCGGGGGTTTGGTACGACGAGGCCAACGGCGTCGGACTCGGCCACCGGCGCCTGTCGATCCTCGACCTCTCCGAACAGGGCCAGCAACCGATGCTGTCCTCTGACGGTCGTTGGGTCGTCGCCTACAATGGAGAGATCTACAACTCACCTACGCTCGCCGAGGAGCTCGGACGCCTGGCAGGCGTGCGATTCCGGGGACACTCCGATACGGAGATGCTCGTCGAGGCTCTGGCTCACTGGGGAGTCGCATCGGCACTGAAGCGTTTCGTCGGCATGTTTGCTTTCGCCGCGTTCGACACGCGGCAGAGGCGCCTGTACCTCGTCCGAGACCGCATTGGCATCAAGCCGCTCTACTACGGGCGCGTCAGCGGCATGCTCGTGTTTGCCTCGGAGCTCAAGGCCCTGCGCGCCCTGGAAAGCTTCGAGCCACGCGTTGATCGCGAGGCACTCGCCGCATATTTGCGTTTCGGCGTCGTTCCTGGTTCTCAGAGCATCTACGCGGCCATCCGGCGCGTCCGCCCAGGAACATTCGTCACCATCGACGCTCGCAGACACGAGGCGTCGACGACGTTCTGGTCCGCGGTTGACGCAGCCGCGGCAGGACGCGCGCACGGGCGCCGGCAGAGCTTCGATGGCGCCACCCGGGAGCTCGAGAGCCTTCTGCGCGAGGCTGTGCGCGACCGGCTCTTGTCGGATGTGCCGCTCGGCGCCTTCTTGTCCGGGGGCATCGACTCCTCGCTCGTGGTGTCGTTGATGCAGTGCGAGTCGTCGTCCCCGGTGCGCACCTTCACGATCGGTTCCGAGGATCCCGCGTACGACGAGGCGCGCTCTGCCCGGCCCGTGGCGCAAGCGCTTGGAACCGAGCACACCGAGCTCATCGTGTCCGCGGCCGAAGCCCAAGCCACCATCCCGCGGCTGGCCGCGCTCTTCGACGAGCCGTTTGCCGATTCGTCACAGCTTCCCACGTTCCTCGTGAGCCAGCTCGCCCGACGGACCGTGACCGTATGCCTATCCGGCGACGGTGGCGATGAGCTGTTCGGAGGCTACAACCGGCATCTGTGGGCGCCGACCCTCTGGCGGCGCTTTTCGCCGATCCCCTTCGCCCTTCGCAGGGGCGCCGCCAAGGCGATGGAAGCCGTTGCCCCGGCAGACTGGGACCGGCTCTACGCCCTGCTCGAACCAGCTCTGCCTCCCAGACTCAGGGCGCGTCTGCCGGGCGACAAGCTCCACAAGATCGCGCGCATCCTTCGCTCGTCTTCCAGCTCGGACGCATACCGCAACCTCTGCTCGCAGTGGTTCGACCCGTCGGCCATCGTCGTGGGATGCGAACGCGAGGCCGCCCCCTGGCTCGAAGAAGGGACGCAGCTGGAGCTCTCGCTTGCCGAACACATGATGCTGCTCGACCTGGTGAACTACCTCCCCGACGACATACTCACCAAAGTCGACCGTGCCAGCATGGCTGTCGCCCTGGAGACCCGTGTTCCACTGCTCGACCACCGCGTGGTCGAGTACGCATGGTCCTTGCCGCTCGAGCATCGCATCCGGGCCGGTGTCGGCAAAGCCGCGCTGCGGGAAATACTCGCTAGGCACATCCCGTCCGAACTGGTCGAGCGTCCGAAAATGGGCTTCGGAGTGCCGCTGGGAGATTGGCTACGAGGACCCCTTCGGCCCTGGGCCGAGGCGTTGCTCGACGAAGAGCGGCTCAAGCGCGAACGATGGTTCGAACCCTCCCCCATTCGCCGGCTCTGGGCCTCTCACCTCGCTCGCAGGTCGAACGCGGAACACGCCCTCTGGCCCATCCTGGTGTTCCAGGCCTGGCTCGAGACCTGGCCCTCGCGGTGAGCCCTCCGTATGCGGCTACTGGTCCTCGCCTCGTATCCTCGAACAGCTGCCTGCACGCGATTTCGCGCTTGCGAGTATTTCCCGCACCTCGAAGCGGCCGGGATCCACGCAGAGCTTCGGCCGTTCCTGGACGAAGTCTCGTTCACGCGGTTCTACGAGCCAGGGCGGATGCGCAAGGCGTTGGGCGTGATGGAATCTACGCTTCGGCGCCTGCGTGTGCTGGTCGAGCACGGCCGGTTCGATGGGGTCTTCGTGCAGCGGGAAAGCGGGCTGATCGGTCCCGCGTGGCTTGAGACGGTTCTGGTGCGCGGCCTTGGCCTGCCCTTGGTCTTCGACCTGGACGACGCGGTGTGGCTCGACGCTTCGCGGACGTCTGCTCACCCCCTCGCGACGCGTCTGCTGAAAAGCCCTGGCAAGACGGACAGCCTGATTCGGATGGCTCGCTGCGTGATTGCCGGGAACGGCCATCTCGGCGACCACGCCAATGCGCTGGGAGCTCGGGTGCTGGTGTTGCCCACGGTGGTCAGCAGCCAACAATGGACGCCCCTGCCCGGAAGACTGGACGGCGAGCTCGTTGATCCCGCTGCCATCCCCACGATCGGATGGGTCGGCACGCATTCGACAGCGGCTCAGCTCGACATGGTGGTGCCGGCGCTCCGCATGCTGGCCGAGCGTGGCCGCAAGTTCCGCGTACGCCTGGTGGGCGCCAACAGGACGCTGGATGTCCCGGGAGTGGAGGTCGAAAGCGTCGACTGGCAGCTCGACCAGGAGGTCGACAATTTCCGGCGCATCGATATCGGGCTTGCGCCGATGTTCGACAACGAGTGGTCGCGAGGCAAATGCGCATTCAAGCAGGTCCAGTACATGAGCGTGGGCGTGCCGATGGTGTCGTCCCGATCGGGAGCCGCGGCGGAGCTGCTCGTTGCAGAGCAGAACGCGCTCGTTGCGGACAAAGAGCACGACTGGGGCAGACAGATCGAGCGGCTGCTCACGCGGCGGGAGCTACGAAGAAGCCTCGCTCGGGCGGGGCGGGAGCTCGTTGAGACGTCGCTCTGCATCGAGCGGCAGGCGCCGGTGTTCGTGGGGGCGATACGTGAGGCACTGCGCGCCACCCGCGGGCGGTGAGCTCGGCGCTTTGCCACGGTCTGCAGGCCACCACCGCCAGAGACGAGGGCCTGTCGCTGCGCGCGCCGGGTTGCTTGCTGCCGTGCCAACGAGCGAGTCGGCGGGCCAGCCGCGCGTCGCGCTGGCCCTCTGGGGATCTGGCCCTTCGGGGCGGCGCGCCTCAGCCCGATCCTGTACGCTGACCGCCGCGCGAGGGATGCTTGCGCTCGTGCGACCCATCCGTCCAAGCTCTGGCCTCCTTGCCGCCTCGAGTCTGTGCCTGCTGGCGGGATGCCTGCGCCACCCGTCTGCTCAGGCAGACTCCAAGCGCGCAACCGCACCACTATCCGCCGCAGCTCAGTCACGGCCGCCGGCTTCCCCGCCGCCACACGCGGGCTTCGTGCGCCTCGGCGGTAGCGGCGAGTGCAGCGTGCAGATCGTCGCCGAGCAGGAGCTCGTTTCCCGGCCGCCCGAGAAGAAGCCCACTGGGTATCAGGCGCGTCTACGTGCATCACTGCTCGACCTGCAGAAGTACCTCGGCATGCTGGCGGGCGGGCCGTGCCCCATTGTCACCGAAGGTGAGAAGGAGCAGGGCAGGTTGCCGCTCTACGTGGGCGGCGCGGCAGCAGCACACCTGGGCCCCATCGCGCAGATCCCCATGGCTGGCCAGACGCTCCGGGTGGTCGTCAGGAAGGACTCGATCGCGACCTACGGCGACAGCGAACTTGCCACGAGCTACGCGATCTACACGCTACTCGATGCTCTCGGCTGCCGCTGGTACATGCCAGGTCCCTGGGGCGAGGTCGTTCCCCGGCGACCGCTCGTGGAGCTCCCGCTCGGAGACCGCACCATTGCCCCATCTACCCGCTACCGCGGCCTCTGGTACGCAGACGAGGACTTCAAGCGGCGCAACAGGCTCGGCGGCCAGCAGCTTGCGGCCGGACACGCGCTCGAGACCTACGTCACGGCCGAGCAGCGCTCGGAGCATCCCGAATGGCGCGCGTCGATCAACGGGAAACCGCACCGGTCTCGACTGGAGTGGCATCTGCCGCAGGTGGCGGATGCTATCGCCCAGGGCGTGGTGCGTGCTCTCGACAGGCGCCACTCCAACAGCGCCTCGCTCTCGCCGGGCGATGGCATCGAGCTGTCCACTTCCCCGGGGGACACGACGCTCGACAGCGGCGACATGGTCACCGCACTGGGTCTGCCCAGCGCCACCGACCGCTTCCTGGTGCTGGCCAATCGCGTCGCCGAGCGCGTGGCGGAACGGCATCCAGATGTCCTACTGGGCGCGCTGGCCTATTCCCGGACGTTTCTGCCCCCTCGCCGCGAGGCGGTCCATCCTCACATCACTCCGGTCATCGCGCCGATCCTGACTTGCCGCGCTCACCCCCTGACGGACGAAGCCTGCCCCACCGCGCGCGCGCTGCGCAAGGCCATTGAAGGCTGGAGCGAGCGGACCCCGAGGCTCGGCTACTACGCCTATCTGTACAACCTGTCCGAGACGTCGGCTCCGAATCCGCTGATTCGCAGGCTTTCGGCGGAGATCCCGTATCTGCTCTGGCACAAGGTCGTGTTCTGGCAGCCCGAAACGATGCCGAACTTCGACACGTCGTTGCCGGGGCTGTGGCTTTCCATTCGGCTACCCTGGGACTCGCGTCTCGAGCCTGCGGCCGTGCTCGACGACCTATATCGCGGGTTCTATGGGGCTGCAGCAGCACCCGCACAAGCCTACTGGGAGTACATGGATTCGCTCTGGGTGGACACGCCTGAGCACGTCGGCGGTTGGCGCTCGTACATGCGGCGCTTCACGCGTGATCGCATGGCGCGTGCTCGCGTGCTCATGGACGCAGCGCTCGGCGCTGCCAACACCATCGCGCAGCACGCGCGGCTGCAACTTGCCGATGAGGCCCTGCGCCTGTTCGAACGCTTCATGGGCATGCAGCAGGACCTGTGGGCCGGTCGCCTCGCGGGGCTGAAAACGAGCGCAGCGCGCTGGAAGGCCCTGGTCGCGGGTCTCGCCGTCCTTCGTGAGTCGGAATTCGCGTTCACGGGCGCACGATGGACCGGCACAGAGACGGTGAGTGGCCGCTACTTCGCACAGTCCATCCAGCCCACGCTCGACGATGCATCGCGCATCGCGCGCTACCGAATGCTCACGAAGCCGCCGATACGCAAATTGCGCATTCGCTTCGACGTGAACGATTGGGATCCGTGTGAAGCTCCGGGGCTCGATGACTCGGGCTGGCGCGAGACCGACATCGCCACCGAAAGTTGGGCCACGCTCGACCGCGGTGAGTACTTCGGCGGCGCCTGCTACCGGACGCGGGTCGCGCTCAAGCCCGAGCGCGACGGCGAGTCCAGCTACCTCTGGTTGGGCCGCTACGACGGGACAGTACGCGTCCTTGCAGACGGCCGGGAGCTGGTTCCCGTCGACGCCGACCGAAAACGACTGCGCACCCCGAAGGCCAAGGGTCCGCAGTCGTTCGTGCTGCCGCCGGTCAAGAGCGCTCAGACGGTCGTGATCGCCGTGCGTGTCCGCCGCAGCGACCTCGAGGAGCTGGGGGGCGGGGGGCTCGAGGCTCCGGTGATTGTGTATCGGGTGGGCAGAGCGAAGCGATGAAGGGACCGCAGTTCCCGTGGATTGCGGCAGAGGGCGGGATCCATGCCTGCCTCATCTGCACCTCGGGCTGTCCCGGTACGTCCCGTTGGCCACCCGAACCACGAGCGCGTCGGCGACGTCCAAATCGAGCGTGAGCTCCCAAGTGCACCGGCCTTGACGCCGGACACTCACGGGCTGTCCGCTAGCGAGCGTCACCGTGGGTCGACCACTCACGGCCAGCCGCGCGCTGACGCGCAGCCTTTCGACCGGGCCGGCGCCGAAGTTGACCAGGGGGATGACAGCGCCGGAGTCCGACTCGATGAGCCCGCTTTCGACGAGCGGCTCGGAGCACAGGACATCACGACGTACGTGGGCCGCGGGCAAGCCGACGAGCCGAGCGACGGGTCGCGAGAACTCCGTCGGGATGAAGAAGGTGAAAGCGTCCTCGTTCGTGCCGCCTCGGTCGACGGGACGGCGCGGTACTGCAGGCGCAAAGTACGACAGACCCGGCAGGAAGCCGCAGTACGTCGTCCGCCCGCGACCGACCTGGGCGCTGGTGATGGCCGCCGAGCCGTCGTCGAAGGTGGCGACCGGCCTGGCCCCGGCAAGTCTGACGTGGCTGCGTGCGGAATAGATGGGGAACGTCTGCGTTTGCCAGCCCCCTCGCCATGTGACCGTGTCGAGCGGCAGCGCGAAGGGAAGATCCTGCTTGATGTAGCGCAGAGCGGGCTGCTCGACGTCGAGGGCTTGCTCGTCCACCCCGAGGATTTCGCGGAGCGCGGTGTTCGGCTGGTCGAGCTCGTCGAACATGCCTGCACCCGCGGTCGCCAGCAACTGTCCGCCTTCGCGCACCCACTGGGCGATCGCCTCGGACGCCGCACGGCTGACATGGCGGTCGGCGAGATAGAGTACCTGATAGTCGTCGAGCACGCCAGATGTGGCATCGTCGTCCACGAGGACGTCCAGGGGCAGCTGCTGGTGTCGGATCGCGACGTAGAGAGAACGCTTGGCCGCGAGGAACGGCGCCACGCGGTCACCCCAGATGTCGCTCGCCTCGCTGAACCAGAGCCCCGAGCGTCCTGGCCGGAGCTGCCCCGGCTGCACGATGTCCTCGAACGTACCCAGCTCGTGAATGCCTCGGCGAACGGCGAGGTACATCTCCGGATCATTAACGTAGTCGCCGCTGTACGAGGCCTGCACGGGCCGCATTTCGTATGCATTGACGATCTTCATTCCGTGCAGAAGAGCCGAATAGAACTGCCGTCGCCAGTTGCGCGGGGAGTTGCCTGGCGAGTGAGCCATCACGTAGTACTGGATCCGCGCCGACGGCCTCTCGCGCAGCCCTGCGCGGAACATGTCAAGGCCGAGCGAGTTCATCTGCGGGCTGCCAAAAGGCATGAGCCACGAGTAGTCCTCGCTCCAGGGCATCGTCATGGCCCCCTGGCGGAACATGCTCACCCACGCGACCACTGCGCCGACGTATTGCTCGCCCGGGGAGTAGTTGGCGCCGATGCCCGCATTGGGCAAGCAGCCCTCGAGCACCGAGGTGAGATCGGCCTGGTAGTCGATTCCGAACTGGTTCTTGTAGCGACTCGAGTAGTAGAAGGTAGCCGGCTCGGCCGCGGCGGCCTCCGCGGAAGGGTCGTACCGGACCTGAGACCAGTCTTCGCCGGCCCCGGGCACGACATCCTCCGGAGTCACTCCCTGCGACTGCAGGTACTCCCGCATCGGCGTGTCGCTGTCGCCCGATGGCGATTTCAGAGCGATCTCGTCGCCCAGGCTCACGCTGGTGATCTGGTCCGCGACTCCTTGTGCCGTCAGGTCCTCGCAGACCGTCTGCAGGCGCGTCGCGTCGTAGCCGCGCACGTTGATGTACCCGTTGGCGAGCTCGGGCCGCTTGAACCCCATGTTCTGGTAGAATTCGTCGCGGGCCGCGGTGTACGTCGCGTCGTCGGGGTGGGGCACGAACGACGCTGCAAAGACCGGAGTCTGCGTGGGCACGCGACCGTTCTGGGGCGTCAGACGCAGCCGGTCGAGCAAGGCGTAGAGCACCTGCGTTTGCGGCCGGATGCGCTGGCTGTAGCGTGTATCCCCTTCGTAGGCCAGGATGTGGTCGGCATCCGTGACCTCGAACTCGGCCATGGGCTCGATGGCAGAGGCGCCCCAGGTCCCGAACTCGGCGCGGTAGTGGGGAAAGGAGCCGCTGGCGGCGCGCAAATGCCATTCGCCGTCGTTCAGCGCGTCGAGCAGGTGCCCGACTTCCAACCAGTCGCTGCTCTCTTCCGGCTCGAGTGCGATCTTGAGCGCGGACCAAGTGCGCTGGTGGATCCAGTAGGGTGAGTGCTCGATGCCGTGGTCCACGGTCAGCGCCAGCGGCGCAGAGCCGGCATCATTGTGCACGCGCAGGTACAGGTCGTCCGCCTGCGTCAGCCAGCCGTCGAGGGGGAGAAAGCTCTCCGTTGCGATGCGGCTCTCGACCTGGGCTTCGTCGGTCGTGAGCAGAATCGCATCCACGTTGCGGCGCGCCGCGGGCTCGGGCTGTGCATCGGCGATGAGCGACAGCACCGCCGGGCCGGCGTCGAGATCCACATACGTGTCGTGCCCCTCCCAGACGATATTCTCCGTGGCCCCGTAGGACCAGAGCACTTCGGGCTGAAGCCGCTTCCCGAATGCCCAGATCTTGGTGGCCTCGCGGGTCCCGTACATCCGGTCGAGCCGCACCGCTTCCCCTTGCTCGATGCGCACCCGGAATTGGGAAGAAAAGCGATAGGGCGCTTCGTAGCGCGCGAGCGCCAGGTAGCGGCCGGCGCTCGGCACGTCCAGATCGACGCAGGCGATCACTTGCTCCGCCTGCTCTGGCGCCTCCAAGTACGCTTTGCGGCTCAGATAGGTAGTGGCCACTGTCGCCGAGTAGTAGTTGGTACCCCACGCGCGTGGCGTCCAGCCAGCGCCTGATAGCTCCTCGGCCTCGATCAGGAAGGTACCATTGTCACCCGGAAGGGGCATGACCGGACCCAGAGTCTGACGCGCGAGCTGGGCGGGGTGAGCGTCTGGCCCAACGGGAGCGGAGCAGCGGGGCGGCAGCGCCGCAGCAAGCTCGTGGTTCACCGAGGCGACCGCGTCGTAGTCTTGCACGGAGCTGGCATCGCGGGCGCGCACCTCGAACTCGTAGAGGCCGGGCTCGAGCCCGGCGCTGCCTAGCGCGTACACGTTCTGAGCGGCCCAGCTGCGTATCACCTCCCAGCTGCCGCCCGCCCGTCGGATACGAAACTCGAAGTCCGGCGATGGACACCCGTTCGCGCCCGCGACCAGGTTCAGGCGCAGCCCAACGTGCGTGGGTGAGGCTCGCGAGGCTTCGAGCGTTGCTTCCGTGCAGGGCGTGGTCAGTGTGTAGGTGCTCTGCGCCTGGGCGTCATAGCTCGTGCGGCCCGCGTGGCGTGCGCGAACTCGAAGCTCATAGGTACCCTGCGCCGCGTCGGTGGTGTCCCAGACCAACGTGGCCGCCGAACTCCACGCCTGAAGCCCAGTCCACGGGCCGCCCGGCGGGTCGACCCAGAACTCGTATTCGGCCTCTCCGGGGCACGTCGCCCTGGCGTTGACCTGCACGAGCGAGCCCACCGCAGCGGCCGCAGGAGGCTCGGTCTGGAGGATCACGTCCGAGCAGGGCGGCGGCTCGCAAACGTCGGTCTGCGGAGTGAACCCATAGTTGGCTCCGACGTCTGCAGTGCACACCAGATCCAGCTGGCACTCGGCATCGGAATCACAGTCGCCACCGCCCGCCACGCACGGCGCCGCCGCCGAGCAGTAGTCCGCATCCCCAAGCTCGGGTGGGGGTGGCGGCGATTCGCAAACGTCGGTCTGCGCGGTGA
>JAFGIS010000255.1 GCA_016929495.1 Polyangiaceae bacterium
CTCGGTCAGGTTGGTTCGCTCGAGGAACTCGCGAACCTCACGAGCAACGACGCGGTAAAGTCCATGCTTGGTCTCCTCGAGCTGGGGTAGGATCAATGCAAGGGTCTCTTTGGGCAACCTGAGGTCACCGAGGAACTGTCGCAGGCTCTCGGGCCCTTCGCTCAGCCGCTCGTAGCCTGCTTCGACGAGCCGACGTATCACCTCGGGAAGCGCACGTTCAAGCAAACTTCGGTCGCGCTCGTCGCGGTCGACCCCCTTGTCCGCTGGCCTATTCACAATCAAGGCAGATTACGCGCGCGCCTACCACAGTCAATTCCCGTCGGCTTCGGAGCCAGAGGCCAGTCCCGGGCGCACCATTCAGTCGGCGTCCCGACCGTCCGGGCTGGCACGGGGAGCTTGTCCATGGCCAGGGTTTCGGGCATCCAGTGTCTGTCAGGGCCCGACGCCCAAGGTAAGATGCGCGCATGAACGAAGAGCACCGCCTCCGTCGCGCCAGCCTGCTACGCGCCATGAATCCAGGAGTGCTGGTGGTGCCGGCGGCCCCGGTGACGCTGCGCAACAACGATGTCGAGCACGAGTACCGGCAGGATTCGGACTTTTACTACCTGACCGGCTTCGAGGAGCCTGACAGCGTTCTCGTGCTCAGCAGCTCTGCGGCCTGTCAGGCCGTCGTCTTTGTTAGGCCGCGCGACCCGGAACGCGAGGCGTGGGACGGTGTTCGGCTCGGAGTGGAGCGGGCCGGAGAGGTCTTGGGCGTCGACGCAGCCTACCCCTTCGGCGAACTCGCCGAACGACTTCCGGCGCTGCTCAGCGATCATGATCGTCTCTACTACCGGCTCGGTGTGCGTCGCACGATGGACGACACGCTTCTTTGCGCCATCGACGGCATTCGAGCTCGCGCGCGTGCGGGTGCGCGATGGCCGACGCAGATCATCGATCCATCCGTCTTAGTGCACGAGATGCGTGTCATCAAATCGCCTGGCGAACTCGCAGCGATGGGCCGTGCAGTGGACGCCACGTGCCGGGCGCATTTGGCTGCGATGCGTGCGGCGCGGCCGGGGATGTGGGAGTACGAGCTCGAGGCCGTGCTGACCGCGGAGTTCCTTCGCTCCGGCTGCCGTCGCAGCGCCTACGCGCCCATCGTGGCTTCGGGGTCCAACGCAACTGTGCTGCATTACCACGCCAACTCCCGGCGCATGGGCCAGGATGAGCTCGTCCTGATGGATGCCGGATGCGAGTGCTCGTACTACGCGGCCGACGTGACGCGGACGTTTCCCGTCGGCGGCCGATTCACGTCCGCTCAGCGGGCTGCGTACGACGTCGTCCTGGCCGCCCAGCTGGCGGCCATCGAAGCGGTTCGTCCAGGGACGACGCTGGAGGCCATCCACGACGTCGCTCGAAAGGTGCTTGCCGAGGGCATGATCACGCTGGGTCTGCTGACGGGACCGGTCGACCGCGTCCTCGAGGACAAGAGCTACATGCGCTACTTCAGGCATCGCACCAGTCATTGGCTCGGCATGGACGTGCACGACGTGGGCGCGTACCAGGTCGGCGGGCTGCCTCGTGAGCTGAGCGAGGGGATGGTCCTGACTGTCGAGCCGGGGCTGTACGTGCCCGAGGACTCTGACGTGCCTGAAGCTTTGCGCGGCATCGGGGTGCGCATCGAAGACGATGTCCTAGTAAAGTGCGAGGGTGGCCGTGTTCTGACATCTGGGGTGCCCAAATCTCCCGACGCGATCGAAGCTGCATGTCGCTAGAGCGCCAATCGGTTTGCCAGGTTCTTGCGCTCGCTGCCGTGGTCCCGCCGTCCAGGCTTGTGCTTCGGCTCCGCCTTCGCAGCGTGGGGTCCACACGGTGAGGGACCGCGGCTGCTCGACCAGCGTAGAATTCCGCGCACGGATCGGCGCTCCAGTGGCTGGGCTGGTCGCGGCGAACCGGCCCAGCGGCCCGTCCCCTGCAAGGTTACTCGAGGCAACACGGAGCTTGCGACATGGGGGCCCGAGGCCGCTCTTCTGTGCAGCTGAGTCGGGCCGAGGCCGCGGGCAGAGCAGTGTCCGACGTTCTCGGGCAAGCGGTCGTGACTTGACGGACCGAAGGTCCCGTATATCGTTCAATTGGCCAAACGGTATATTCAAGGGGGCTTCGGCCGGCGACTGAGGATCGAGGATGACCAATGAGGATGCACGCAAGCTCTTCGTTGCGGGCTTGTCGGAGTCCATCGATGAGAATGTTCTGCGGGCCCTGTTCGAGGGCACCGGTACCACCATAGTCAGCATCAGCCTGCCGCGCGACCGAGCCACGGGTAGGCCTCGTGGCTTCGGTTTCGTCACGCTCGCGACGGAAGATGAAGCCGAGAAGGCACGGGGCAAACTGGACGGTACGTTCCAGGGAGGTCGCGCTATTTCCGTGCGACGCTTCCACGTCGACCCACCCAAACGTGCCGATGGTCGTCCGGAGCCAGCAGCTTCGAGTCCCGTAGCCGAAGGCTCGACGTTGTACGTAGGCAATTTGCCGTACGATGTGACGCACGCCGAGCTCGAGGCGCTGTTCGGGCAGGGTGGCCTCGGGAGCATCGTTCGGCTGCACATGCCGCTGTCCCCGGAGGGACGGTCGCGCGGGTTCGGGTTCGTGACGCTCGCGAATCCCGACGCCGCACAACGCGCGGCGCAGGCGCTTCATCAGTCGGATCTGCGAGGCCGACGGCTGATCGTGAATCTGGCGCACGCCAAGGCGGATCGGGTCGAGCGCGCTCCACCGTCTGAACGACCCGTACGCAGGCAGTACAACAGCGAGCCGCCGCGCGACAGCCTGTCGCGTCCGACAGAGCCGCCGCCAGCGCGTGCGCCGGGTGGTGCTCCGTTCGCTGGTGCGTTCGAGGAGTCCGCACGTCCCGTCGAAGGCCGGCGCGCCCGGGCCGGCGACGTCAAGAAAAAGTCCAAGAAGACGAAGCGCCGCGCTGTCACGGACGACACGCGCCATGATCGAAGCGCTCGCGGCGGAGGCGGTAGCTGGCAGAAGTGGACTGACTGGGACGAAGACTAATGGGGCAGGGCCCCAGCCCGAGAGTCGTGTGAGGTTCTCTGTCGCGAGCATCGGCGCCTCCTGAACGAGTCTCCGACGCTCATCCTCC
>JAFGIS010000256.1 GCA_016929495.1 Polyangiaceae bacterium
GCCGCGCCTTGGTCTCCACCGGCGCTCGAGCTGCTACCTCGCCGTTTGCCGACCCATCGACCAACTCGACCTTCGGCGGCTCGACGGACTCGTCGTCGCGCATGTGCTCGTCCGCCATTTGCTCGAGCTCGGCCAGGGCTTCGCTCACCGGATCGTGGAACGTCAACCGATTCGAACCGATGCCGAGCACCGTCCCGGATGCCCACGCCGCCGGCTTGTCGCGCAAGAGAGCGGCTTCGCCGAGCGTGGTGCCGTTCTTGGAGCCGAGATCCCGGACCAGGACCTGGGCGCCGCGCCGGACGAGCTCCACGTGCCGACGCGACGCGTCATCGTCCGTCAGGGGCAGATCGCAGGTCTTGCCTCGGCCGATCACATAGGGGCGTTCGAACTCCTCGAGCCCGAGCTTGGCGCCGGCGTCCGGTCCCTCGACGACCTCGATCCGGGCTCCGGCTGCCTCGCCGTCGGCAGCCAGGGCTTGCTGTACCAACGACAAGGCGAGCTCCCGGGTGGCGGCTTGCGGATTGTGCGTGGCGGGCGCGAGCTCGAGCCGCACCTCGAGCCAGATGCGCCCGACCCGGACCAGATCCCCGGAGCGCAGGACCCGGGGCGCCTGCGGCGACAGGCGAACCGGGCCCACGAACGTCCCGTTCGTGCTGCCCTCGTCCACCACGATGTACTCGGTGCCCCGCTGCCGGACCGAGGCATGGCGCTGGCTGACGCTGGGGTCCGGAAGGCGCACGTCACAGCTCGCGCCGCGACCTATGACGATACGCGGAGCGTCGAAGCTGATACCCGGTGCCGAGGCGGAAGCGTTCGAGCGCACCACGATGGTGAGCGCCATCAACGCGCATCATGGCAAGGGCGCCCGCCATGTCCAAAGAATTGGCCGAGTTTGCGCTGCTCGGACGCGGGCTCCTGGCTTTTCGCGCCGGTTGGCTGACTGATGGCCCGAAACGGGCCAAAGGCGTCGCAAACTTGGCCCCGTGGCGTCGGGCGGCCTACTGGCAGGGCGGGACCCTCCCGCCACTCGGGCCAGGGTCTGCTGGAGGCATGCATGAGCCACGACAACGAACGCCGAGCAACGGCCGCGCAGCGCATCCCGCTCGAGACGTTGGTCGAGATCTGCAGCAACGGGACCGGTGACCGTCCCTTCGAAGCCGAATCCGTCGACGTGAGCGGGCGCGGCATGCGCATGAGGACCGCCTACCTGCCCGGGCTGGGCGCGCCCCTGGCCTGCCGATTCTCCGACCGTGGTCGAGCCGTGGTGGTCGAAGGCGTGGTTGCCTGGCGCGACGAACATGCCAGGGGAGGGGAGTTCGGCGTCAAGTTCACTGCGCTCGATGCCAGCGGTGCCGAGGTGCTCCAGCAGCTGTGCGGCGTGGGTTCGACAGCGGCCGCGGCTGCGGTCACGGATGCGGACCAGGAGCCGCTGGCTGCGGGCACTCGCGTCCGGTTGCATCTGGATGGGCTCGGTGAGCCGATGAAAGCGCGGGTCCGCGATGCGGGATCGCGCAAGGTCCAGGTGGCGTCCAATCTCGCGTTCCTGCGGCTCGGCCGCCGGATGAACGTGGAGGACGTCGACCACAGCGCGCGTCGTGCCGGGAGCATCGAGTCGGTTGGCGTGGTGGTCGAGCCACAGTCCGGGGTGCCCCAGCTGGTCGTTTCACTGCGCTTCGACGAGTCCGAAGACACGCCCGAGCCGGCCGTGGTGGATCTCGCGCCGAGCCGGGACAGAGCTTCTGTTCAGCGTCCCGGGGCCCCGGCGCCTGCCCCTCTGCCGAGCGCCGACCCCGTCGAGTCCAGATCGACGGGCAAGCCCCTGCACGCGTCAGCTTCGCGACAGGCCAAGGGCGCTCAGCCGGCCTCTGAGCTCCCGCTGATCGAAAGCTCGGCGGGCGCCAAGGCCTGGGGCCAACGCGATGCGCCCGAGGCGGAGCTGGCCGACGAAGCGAGCCGGCTTCGCAGTCGATTCGAAACGCAGGCTGCCAAGGTGTCGGCTGGGGCCGCGGCGGCCGCGCGCTACGCGACCAGCTGGCTGACACGCTGCAGCGTCGGTGCTGCGCGGCATTCCGCGGGCTTGCTGCGTGGCGCTGGCAGGATCGCGACACAGTGGCGGCATCGGACGCCAGCCAAGCCCCTGCGCCGTACGGCGCCGGCGCCGCGCGGGCCGCTCTCGGTCGAGGGACGGCGCCTTCGTCCGCAAGGTGCGGCCAGTGCTCAGCCTGGACGAGCCCGAGCACCCGCTTCGGACCCGGCGCGCACTTCGGGTCGCACGCGCAAGCTCGTGTTGGGTATCGGGGTGTCCAGTGCCGTCATCGTGGGTGCCGTGGCGCTCTGGGCGGGCAGGGGAGGGCCTGCGACCACGGCCAAACACCCCGCTGCCGGACCCATGCCCGCCTTGTCAGCCGCCCCGAGACCGGCGCCCACGGCGCTTGCCGCTTCGAGCGCGTCGGGTGTCCCGAAGACCAAGCAGGGGATCGTGGCGGAAGTCCCCCTGTTCGGTCGCACTCCCATGGCCACGATGGAACCAGTTCCCGTGCCCTCGACCGAGACTCCGCCCGGCGCGACGCCGCCGGTCGCAGCGCCGGCCGACGAAGAAGCGCAAGAACGGGCTGCGGCCGAGGCCTCGGCCAATGAAACGTGGGAAGAGCAGGAAGCGCAGGTTCGTCCCGAAGACGTCAAACCCTGGGGCCGCGGACGCTTGAACCTGCCGACCATTCACCGTGTCAAGCTCGATCGCCCCGGAGCCGATCTGCGCGGCGCCGCTCAGGCCACGGGTTTCAGCGTGCTCGTGCCCCATCGACGAGTCGCCGAAGCCGTGGCAGGGATCGCCAAGCGCGACCGGCGCATCACGAGCGTGAGGGCGGACAACTCGGACGCTGGCGCCAGGATCACTTTCCGCTTCCGAGCAAAGGCTCCGCCGTATCGAGTGCGCCTGCGCGGTCAGTATGTCGAGTTCTTCATTAGCGCCGCAGAATGAGTGGCAGCACCGTCACCCTTCGCTCTGAGCGGGCACTACGACAATCCGGCCGATCCGATCGCCGCGTTCGACGCCGGCAAATCGGTCGTCGTTGCTGGTGGTGGGAGTCGATGAACGGGTGTTGTCGATGGAATTGGCCATGGGGCCCTGCCTTTCTGTGAGACGAGCGACGCTTCATTGCGTCGTTCGCACGTTCCATTGGGCAGGGCCGCGCGGCGGTTTCCGAAAAAAGACGACGGGCAGAAAGAGACCGGCTCGTGCCTACCGGTAGGGGGCGAAGGGTCGTTTCGAACGGGCCCGGGCCTACCGGTAAGGAGCGGAGTGTCGGTTGGAGGGCCGAGGGGGCTTGCCGGTAGGGCGAGAGGGAACCGGCGGGGATGGGCGGATGGGGTATGAGGTGTCGAGGCGCCGCGCGCGGCGGGGGGGCCCAGAGGGCGTGCTCAACCAGGCGGATCTCCCCGGTCCCTCGGCTTGAAGCGACCGTACCCGGCAGCAGTCTTCGCGCCGGCACCGAGCATGTCCAAACCCGCCTTGAGCCAACTCTCGATACGTCCCTCGTCCTCGGCGCGTTGTTGGTCGCGTCTGTGCCAACGTACGGCGAAGCGAAACGTGATGTTCGGCGCAACCGCGAGAAAGAACGCGGGCTTGGGATCCTCGACCATCGTGGCGTTCGGTGGCCCCTCCGCGCCCGGGCGCCATTGGTGCAGGTCACGATAGTAGGTCGGGTGATGTGGATTGACGATGTCTACTTCTAGCCTCGGCCAGTGAATGGGCCACGCATCCAGAAAGCCGAGACGACCCGGGCGAGAAGTGCCCGAGGATTCACCTCGCGTCCGGGGCTCGGTTCCCAGTAGTCGCTCGACATCAGCTTGCTGCCCCATTGCCTTGCCTGTCGCACGCACCAGGCCGCGGACTGTGCTCCCCGGAAGAAACGGTACGCCCAGAATGGGATCGAAGGTGAAGCCGTTCTGTGTTGGATGTTCGGCGCCAAGGCCCACGGCCAAGCGGTCGACCGTCGTGAAGTCCCAACGAGCGTGGGCCAGCAGCTTGCGCCGTTTGATCTGGCTGAGCAGCTCGGGCTTGGTCGCGCGTTCGACGTCCGCAAATGCCTTGACGAAGGACTGCAGGAACTCCCGCGCTTCCTGGGAGCTGGGCGCTGCGAATCCTTCCCGCCAAACCTTCGCGTAGCGTTGGAAGACGAGCCCGGCATTCGCTCCCTCCGGAATGGTGCACCTTGCGAACAGGGGCTCGAGAGCGGTGCGACACCGTGCCGGGAGCGGCGGAAGGTCCAATGGTGTCATCCGAGAGCATCTCCGAATAACTTCATTGTCACCGTGATCTCGACTGCTTCGTGCTCGGCCGCGCGGAGCGAGGCAGGATCGGCGTCCGACGCCGCTTCGAGCAGCCGCGACGCGGAGCCTCCCTGCTCCGACAGCAGCGTCGGCATTGGACACTCGTCCAGGAGCCAGGTCGCGAGATGATCGGCGAGTGGACGGAGCTCCGAATCGCTCTTGAGCAGGGCCGTGCTCTGGAGCAACCCTAGGGTCCGCAGCATGACCGGCAACCCCTTCAACTGCTGCTTGGCCTTGTCACCACGCAGAGAACGCACGGCCTGGAGCGCGAATCGAGCTCGTGCTTTCACGACGTCTTCGTGCGGCGGTGGTTTCATGATCGGTTCGTCTCCGTCGTCTGCGCTTGTTCGAGATTCCACCAGCACAGGCCCTGACCCACGCTCGCATTTCCCCCAATCTGGTGGCATCCATTGGCCGTGCTCGAGGTGAGAGCTGCCTTGGCGACCTGAAGCATGTTTTCCTTGCCCTCACGCTGCGCTACGAATGCCGATAGCAGGCATTCCGAAGGCAGCGTTTCTTCATACCAAAGGTTCCCCTTCTGCTCCTCGCGGTTCTCCGCCTGCCATCGGTCGGTCGTCTTGCCATCCGTAAGCTGGATCCGCGCGTTCACGGGAGTCGTTCGCACTACCAGGTCGGTAAACAGGGAGTCGGGGATGCAGACCGTGGCTTTGGGGATGCCCGCGGCCTCCTCTGCCGACCCGGGAAGCAGACGGCACCACTGTTTCAGCAAGTCGCCAAGCCAATCCGTCTCGGGTTTGAGGCCTGTCGTCTGAACTACCGCGTCCTCCAGAACGAGCGGCCCGCCCTTGAGGGGGAAAGACGTGTAGACGCCATCGTCATCGCTTTCGGGAACCCGCATATCCATCACGGACAGACCCAGGCTGTGCCTCGTTCGACGCCAGCGGCTAATTGCGAGGGGGCACGTTACCCAATAGAATGGGCGAGAAAGCGAACGCACAGGGAATAGCAACAGCTGGGCGTCCGTGAAGATCAGGGCGCCCGGTGTGAGCGGTTCGGGTTCTCCCGGTCGGGGCGGGCGAGGCCCAAAGGCTCGCTTGATCGTGTCGTCGTTGACAACGCTTCCATCTTTGGCGCGCGTCGCTGCGTCCCGCAGCACGCCCTTGAGCGAAGACGACGGAATGATGGGGAACCGCGTATGCCGCTCTCGCGCGATCGGGAGATCCACCGCGCCAAATGCTTGCCCTGTGCCGCAGTGCAACGGAGTGAGCGTGAAGATTCCAGTTTCGCAAGCCTGGGTCATGGGTTGTTCCTCGATATGTTGAGCGGCTCGCCCGCCTCATCGCAGAAGCCGGCCACGCGCAGACCAAAGCCGAAGCGTTCCATGTCGCTGGTTTGGAATCGCGTGCAACCAGCCAGTCTCCTGGCTGCATCCGTCCGACCGTCGGCAGTGCCGCCTTCGATTTCGAAGAGCCAGGCGCTGCCTGGAAGAAGTACCCGGCGCACGGGGCGAGGACCGTTCCGCGCGCGATCGAACCCGCCGAGCGCGCCGAAAACTGGCATGGCGGCGACCAGATTGATCGTGCCTTCCGAGAGCTCAGGGAGTGCGCAAGGCAGTCCTTCTCTGGTGCAGGGTGTCGGTGTCAATAGCACGACGCGAAGCCCGAGCTTGCCATTGGGAAGCTCGGCTGCGCCGAGGTGCTCCCCGTCGATAAATGCGTCCAGGGCGGGCGGCAGGGATGCGGATTCGAAACGCACAAGGCGGCCTTTGCGACCGAGGGGTGCGGTACCTGTTCGCAGGGCGTCACCGGGGATCTCCGCCTGATCCCACACGAGACGGCCAAACAGCCCGGCGCTCGGTGCGAAGCGGTGGTGCGTGCCAGTGTAGAGAGCCTGATCGCGAGCCGTTCCCGTACTGGAATCCAGCTCGATTCCGACTCGCACTTCCGGTTCAACGACCGGAGGTAGGTTGGTCGAGAAGTGGTAGTAATCGCTCTCGGTCCACTCTCCTTGGCCAGTTAGCGCCCACCGCAGACCGGAGAGGGTGATCCATCCCCGGAGCGGGCGGAGCTCCACTGGACCGAGAAACCCGGCGAGAGGCGCCGCGGCGTCCGGGTCTCTCGAGCTGCCACTGAGCATCGCTTTCGAGGCCTGTTCGCTGATCGGCCAGGCTCTCGTCGGGGCTTCGATGGCGTCCGTTGGAGGCCGCCGAAGCAGCCCATGCGGGCATCTCACCCAAGGTTCCAGGTATGGCAGTCCGGCCCGATCGCGTCGAGTGTGCACGACCAAAGGTCCGCGCAGAGCCCAGCCCACCGGAAGCGCATCGCTCATTCCCACTAGCTGCTCGATCCGGGAGCGCGAGAAGGATTGGACGCCATCGGAACCCGCGGTGGCGAAGAGAAGGCGCGCGCGGACCACGCCCTGAAACGTCCAGGGAGTTGGTGGAAACGCAGTGGAGGTGGTGTCTCCAGCTCCAGCAGCGGCAGGCACGCCTCCGCCTAACCAGATCGTGTCAATGGGCTCGACGAGGAATCCGTCCGTCCGCATGACCTATTCCTCCACGTTTCCGGTCGCCAGGCTGCGGGCGAGGAGTAGCCCGGAGACTGCTTCGTGCGCCCACCGGCGGCTGTCCCACTCGGCGCTGCTCGCTGACTCCCTGCGCTCGGCCGCCTCGAAGCCCGCGTCGACGATGTGGCAGACGGCCCGAGCCAGGGCGGACTCCTTGTCCACGCCGACGGCGCTGCACACCAGAGCGTGTCGTAGCTCGAGCAGATCGAGGTGATCGTTGGTTCTGCGGACAGTTACTGAGGCGCGAGCCAAAGCTTCACGAAGCTTGTAGGGTGCACGCGATGCGAGCTCGTTCGCTCGGATGGCCTCGACGACCAGGCCGAGAGCAGCTTGCAGGTCGGGAGGCGCGTCGCTCATCGGGGCCTCTGCCTCGTTGCCAGCGCGGCCAGCGCCGACGAGATCGGAGTCATCGGAGATCACACCCATGCGCCAAGGGGCCATGAACACGACCTTGGAGCCGCCTCGGGTGCGATGCGATATCGCCAGGGAGCCTTTGCCTGGTCGCGCCTTGGCTTCCTGCTCGAGTATCGTCTTTGCTTCACGAATGACGTCGCGCAGTGGAGCCTTGTAGTGAGCAATGACCACGCCCCCCGAGAGGCTGTGAGCCCGACCGAGTTGCATGAACAGCTGCTGGTGCTCCGGCTCGATCCGGAAGGTGGAACGCTCTCTGAGCGTGGAGGCGTGAGGTTCCCATTCGGCATCACTCAGAGTCGTTCCGGATACGGGGGCAGGTTCATCCCCGGCCTTCGAATGGCGCAGAATTGGGATCTGGAATCGCTGTCGTTCCCGCTGTCCATTGAAATCGATCTCGTGCTCCCTGTTGCTGCTGCCACCATTGCCGAGTCGCCAGGCCCAGGGCGGCTCGTCGGGGAGCGCATCGAGGACGAAGGGTGCGGAGAACAGCTGCTGAAGACGCGCGGCTGCGGGCACCCCTTCATCCCCGGGCAGCACGGCCAAGAGATCATCGCCGCCGCTGTAGACGAGGCGTCCCGAGAACTCGCGTTCCACGACCCAGCCCACGATGCGATGGCTGAACGTGGCGAGCGCACGGGAAACGGCGGCGTGCATGCTCGGTCCCATGGTGCGACGGCGATCGAGGAGCCCATGCCAGCCGGCCGCGGCCAGGCTGAGCACGGCGGCTTCTGGCGGCGGATGTTCGATTCGTTGAACAGCTTCCGGATGCAGGACATCTCGCCAGCGTGTCCGAATGATTTCGGGGTCTCCCAGGATCAATCGACCGAGGTTGTCGCCGTCCATTCTGAGCAAGGCAAACGTCTTGCCAGGGACGGCACAGGGTTGATCGAGTTCTCCCAGGCTCCGCAAGACGCCCTCGGCACGCGGCGCCTCGCGCTCGAGGGCCGTCCGGACCTCCGCTAGCAGGGCGCGCACTGCCTGATTCGCTTGCTCCAGCTCCTCCTTCTTCTCGGGCCTTCTGGTTATGAGCGTCTGATGAGTCTCTCCGAATAGATGCTCCGGCTCGAGGCGGAGGAACCGGCCGAGGTCGTCTGACCCCTCCCGCACGAGGCGCTCAAGGCGCGGCAGCGCCTCCGGCCGCGCCGTGTCCGTCTTGATCCCTGCCTTTTCGAGCGATCGGAGCACCTCTGCCGCCGCCGTTCGCACCGCTGGGCTCCGCATCCAGAGCACTCCAACAGTCAGCAGGAACCGCTGAGCCGCCAGCATGGCCGTGGAAGGAAAGGGCGGAGGCTTGTCCTGCCGGTTCGTCGCCCCGCTCCAGCGCTGCGTGAATGTGGGGTCGTTGCTCTCTGCCAGGTACCGCTTCAGAGTGGCGATGCCACCCAGGCGTTCCTCGGACTCGCCGTCCGGGTTCAGGCGGCGCCAGTACTCGCGCGCAGCCGACCGCTGTTCGTTCAGATCAGCGCGGCCGCCTGCCGGACGATTGCTGAGCGCCTCTTCGCGCCCCGTAATGGTGCAGCGCTCTCCCGGCTCCCAGAGATCCGGAGGCACGACTCCTGCGCGCGTGCCCTCGAGACCCTCCCGCGCCTGATGATGCACCAAGGCATAGTCGAACCCGCGCTCCGAGCTCAAGTACGGCCAGTAGTCGCGGCCGGTCTTCTGAGCCGCGACGCAGTCGGTCTGCCAGAATACCCGCTGTGCGTGTTCGTAATGTTGCCATACCTCCGGACCGACCCAGGGTTTCAGGACTT
The DNA here is from genome assembly GCA_016929495.1 of Polyangiaceae bacterium. Lineage (GTDB taxonomy): Bacteria > Myxococcota_A > Polyangia > Polyangiales > Polyangiaceae > JAFGIS01. Next base: position 9,024 of record JAFGIS010000256.1, read on the forward strand.
GTTCCCTCTTCTTGAGTACCTCCGGAAGCTCGTCGCGCGGCGCGTCAGGGGGCCTGCCGGGCAGACAGGGGAGAGCTGTGGGGAAACCGCCGAGCCCCTTCTTGGGATCGCCTGCGTTATGAACCATTCGTCGGAACCACGGCGCTGCAGTCCAGGCGAGCGTGGGCATGCGCTCGGCCGCAAGCTGACGTTCCCAGACTTTCGTCCAAGCCCCTGCTCCACTCTTCTCCTCGAGGCGTCCGCGAACAGCTCGACCGAGCTCGAGCCAACGATCCTCGAGTGATCGGACAACCTCGGCCATCAGCTGTTGGATGGACGGCAGGTCGCCTTCGCCTCCCAGCGGAACCAGCGCCACAAACGCATTGGGCAGCATCGCTGCGTGGGTGGCCGCACCCGCACGTCGGACCCGTTCTGGCACGCCGGGTATGTTCGCATTGATCAGCCACTGGTCGGCGATCGGGTTTTCCAGGAGGTCGGGGTAGACCACCGAGTCTGGCCCGTAGTGGTTGACGATCGGCAAGAGTGCCGCCCAGCTGAGCTCTGCGTAGATCATCGACGCCGTCCAGAGGTCGCGTGTGGTGCGCGTCTGTTCGATGAAGGTCTGCACGCCGCCGAGCTTGGCCGCGAGCAAGTAGGGCGTGCGCCCGTTCTCTTCGTCCGGATGAGTCGTCATGGGCAACAGGAAGGCTGCTGCGCTCGCGACCTTCATATGGTCTTGAATCGAATGATCAGGACAGCGGCTGTCCGACGGGAGCCAAGAGGCCGTGAGCCCAAGCTGACCCAGCACCTCCGGAGCGGCGCGCCAGACCGCGAGATGAGTGCGACGGAGCTCTGCCGTGTCCTTCCAGGTGGCATCCCGCGGCTGCGCGCGCTCGTCTTCCTCCTCGAGAGGTTCGAGGAGCTGACAGTAGTATTCCAGCAATCCTTCGGTGAGCTCCTGAGCCGCCACCTTGGCGCCTTTCCCCAGAGCAAGGGGGCCCTCGGCCCGGAGCCGGATCCCGGGCTGCAAGGGATGCGTGAGCACGGCGGAGGCACGCCAATCCACGGCGCACAGTTGTCCGGGCCCGAGATTCGGTCGATCCGCTCCGGTGGCGAGTCGATCCGCGGCCTTGTGGGCGTACTTCTTCGGTGCAAGTCGGCCTGCAATCGCCCGAAAGAGTTCGTGCGCCGCTGCTGCGTGCGAGATTCCGCTCCGAAGTATCAGCGGCTTGTGCAGCGGATCATGAAGAAGCTGAACCAACTTGGCTCGCCACAGGTCGAGGTCCTTCATGGCTGTACCTCGCAGGCCTCCGGAAGCTCTCGTAGGAACCGATCGAGGAGGTCATTGGTCGGGTCCGCAGCGGCATAGCCGCGCACCTGGCCTTTCTCGACCACGGCCACATCGACTCCTGGTAGCGGCCCGGAGAGACGAGTCAGGACCAAACCGTAGCCTTCGCTGCAGCGGAGGAGCCGAATCAAGAGCGGAGACGGCAGGCGGTGGTACTTGCCAGGCTCGAGGTCGCGCTGTCTCATCTTTCCGCTTGTGGATTGGACGCCGCCCGACGAGTCGCCGGAGGGCGAGGCTTTACTTCCCTGGGCCGCCGGCGCTTCCGCCTCCAGGTACGGGATCAGCTCGTACTGCTGCCCGCGACGGCTCGGGAAGGCCAGGGGAAGTCCAAAGGCCGTGCGCCAGGGCGCCCGCTCGAGGGCTTTGCCGCTGGCAAGCTGCTGCAGCGCGGAACCCTGCGGACCGTCGACGCCTGACCCGCGCCGAAAGTCCATCAGCCTCTTTCCGATGTCATCGAGAGCTGCTTCCCAGCTCCTCCATCCACGACCCGCTTGGCCGAGCCACCAAACGACCTTGCTCCGTTCATTCCAGTAGTAGTGGGGCGCTTGGGCGGTAGGCGCGATCCGTTCTTGCCTCGCCAAGAACTCGTTGAACATCCGGATCCCGCGCTCGAGCGTGCCTCGAGCCTGCATGAAGCTGCTCTGACGGGTGACATGCGGCAGGCTCGGCAGTTCGAGCTCCGGCCGTTCCCGTGCAAGGAGATCCGTGGCCCTGCTCGGCCATTCGGTGATCCCGAGGCTTCCGAAACCCCGGCGAGCGCGGCTCCCGACTCCACCCAGGTGGGTCAGTAGCCAGAAGCTCCAGAGCAGCCAAGGGGCGTCGTCGTGCGGCAGCCCACGACGAAAGACGAAGCGTAGCGCAATCTCATGTTCCTTCGGCGCTTCTTCATCTCGCCTCGACCCAGACCGTCGCGGCGCTTTTGTCTGAGGAGTAGCCGAGTTGTCCGCGGGAGGGACATAGCGCCGTCGGTTGTCGCCGAGCGTCAGCGAGTAGCTCAAGTACTTGAGGCCCTGCTGCGTAGACTGGACGGCCCAATCCTGCTTGTCGCTCGGCGGGACAGTGCCCAGGGAAAGGCTCAGAAGCCCTTGTCCCTGTCCATTCCCCGCCCCTCCGAAGAGCGCTAGCTCGCGACGCGTTGCTTCCGGGCCCGTTCCCGCCAGCACACGGTACCAGCTCCGCAGCGCGCCCCGGACCGAAGGGACCCGCAGCTCCGCGAGCTCCTCCTGCGTGTTGATGGCGGCTCCGCCCATCACGAGGGGTGAGACGATGCAGAGCTTGAATGGCCAGACCAATGCCGTCACTGGCGCTCCTTTCGATCCAGCATGCGTTCACGTTCGCGCGAAGCGCTGCTAAGCCTCAGATGATAATCCAGAGCGGCCTCGAAGCACTGCGCTGCTTTGTTGAAGCCCTCTTCGGCGTCCTCGCTTCTTCGCTCCAGCGGAAGCGCGTCGTATTGCGGGCCTTCGTCCGGCGACCACTGCGTGAACTTGAGCTCGGCGAGGCTGGCGCCCGCCGGCGGAGCCAGCAGCTCCCTCAGGCGAACGGCCACGCCTTCGTCGTGACAGGAGAGAAAGACCTGCCACCGGCGCTCCGGGTCTGGAGAATAGGCCAACTGTCGAAGCCAAGCAGCATGGCGCACGACGTTCCCCAGATCGAACGCGCTCGACGTATCGTCCAGCAAGAGCACGCGAAAGGGCAGCCGGTCGCCGAGCGCGAGCGCCTGGGCCATGACGTATCCGAGTGCGAGTTGCGCCTTCTGCCCGCTGGAAAGGTCGGCCCAGCCTCGACCATCGCGAGTCGTGATCGCGTAGCCGGCGCGCGGGTACTTATCCCTGCTCTGCAGTCGAATTGGCAGAAAACCCGGACCTGGAAAGAAGTGCGTTAGAGTGGCGGTGAGTGCGCCAACCAGCACCTTGTGGATTTGATCGATCCCGGAAGCCATCGGTAGGTTTTCCAAACTCCTCTGCAAGCCGGCAAGCGCCGGCTCGATGAGGTCACAAGCGCGTCCGAGTGCCACGGCCTGCTCCCTTTCGCCCAGCCGTTTCAAGCGCTCGTCCTCCATGGACGCTTCGTCCCCGAGGCGGCCTAGAGCGAACTGCAGTCTGCGCCAGATGGCATCAAGCCCACCTTCAGCGAGCGCTGCCTGTTCCGCCTCGATTTGCTTCAGGCGTCGTGCGGCTTCGCGCCACGGTTCGACCGTGGCGCGCGCAGTGGCCGCCAGACTCACCAGAGTGGCCCCATCAAGGCTGCCAAGCTCCCGGCAGAGAGGCTCGAGCACAGGGTAGCGTCGGCTCGTCCGGGCCATTTCGCGCTGCCAGTGGTCGAGTCCCCCTCGGAACGTCTTCAACCAATCATCAATGCTCACGCCGTTGTGGATGAATGCTGCCATCATCCGGCGCTGCTCGGCCTGCGGGTAGTGCTGAATGAGTCGTTCGTGCTCCTCGGACAGGGCCAGTCGTCGTTGATCGAAGAATGTGCGCACGAATGGGAGCAGCTGGTCCAAAGCTTCGTGAATTGCCCGTACGCTAGCGTGAACGGTGGTGGCGGATAGCTTGACGTTGCGCCAGTCCGCCACACCGCGGGCGAAGTGTTTCAGCGTTGTTTCCAGGCCGAGGGCTCCAGGCGCCTCGGGCATGCCTCGCAATCCGAGCTCTTCGATGCGCCCGTCGCGCGCCCCCTGCGCAGGAAGTTCGAGGAGGCGTTTGCGAAGCTCGTTCCACGCTCTGGAGAGCTCCGCGGCCGCAGTGATGAATCCTTGTCGGGGACCGGAGTCGTCGAGGGCTCCTCCCGCGCTCTGCCTCCGCCAGTCCTCAACGATGTTCTTCTGACGGTCTGTTTCCTCGCGTAGTGCCGCGAGCGCCGGATCCAGGGGTCGCACCCAACTGACGAGAGTCCTCCGACGCTCTCCGCTCAGCTCGTCAAGGATCAGCGGCACGCGCTCATGGAAGAAGCAACTGGCCGCCGCGAGCAGATCTTCGGGAACCCCGCCGTCCGCCTCCGCCGTGGACTGTCTGACGTGATTCCAGTACTCGTCAAATCGAGCCTTCTCTCCACCGCGCCCATAGCGGATGACACAGCTTTCCGCGGTCGCATCTGCCTGGCCCGTCCTTCGCGCCTTGTAGTCGAAGCTGATGTCGAAGCCCTCGCTGCGCCCGTTGTCATCGTTGCTTCCTTTTCCGTGCACCAGCTCATCCCAGGACTGAGAAACTTCAAGGGACGAGTACAAGCGAAGTGCATGATTCGTGAGCATGAGCGCAATGGCTTCTAGGAGAGAGGTCTTTCCTACGCCGTTCGCCCCACTGAGCAGAATGACGTCCGCATCCGTGGCAATGGAGTTTTGGGGACTGGCATTGGACTCTGGGGTGGCCCATCCTCGGAACCCGTGCAGACGCACGCCGACAATCCGACAAACCTGCCAACTCATTGCTGCCCCTCCTTTCGAGTGCTTTGTTCTTTGGTCCGTCGCACGGTCTTGACCCACTCCTGGAGGGTATCTGCAAGGGCTCGCGTTCTGTTCTCTCCTTTCTCTGTGGCCGCCGTCTCTCTGGCCGCCGCCCTCAGTCCCTCCTGAAGCTCACCAGGCAATCCGATCAATCCCTCGACGAACTTCGATGCGTCAACCCGTTCGTCCTGGGGCAGGCTCCCGGCGGAAGCAATTCCGGGTCTAATCAGCAGTTCAACCAAGTCCTTGTATTGCACCCCCGACGCCTCTATTTCGGCTTGAGGCCACCCATACACCGCGAATTGCCCACCGTGCCATTCCTGAGCCCGGGCCAGCTCGTCCACCCAGTGAGTGAAGCGCTCGAGATCCTCTTTCGACTCGTTTCGCTTTTCAGCCCCGTCGCTGTAGCAGAGCAGGAGAAAGCAGAGTTCTGCCATGCCCGCGTCCTCGCAAGACATCTGAAGCAGGCGAGCGAAGTTCCTGAGCGAATCAGGCCAATTCTTATCGTCACCCCGGCGCGCTGCGTGGTCCTGTCGGTGAGTTGGAGCCACGCCCCCGTGTCGTTCTCGCCAAGGAAGCTCTGCGACACCCGGATCGAAGACCAGTGCCGCCAACGCAGCAACGGGCGAAAGCCAGACGCTGACGTCTGCCAACCCGTCCGGAAAGATCTGGAAGGGTGGGTTGCGACTGAGCGAAACCCGTCGAAGCAGTTCAGGTCCATCTTGGTGAGGTGCCATCAGGACGCTCCTCTCGAACGTGCCTGCCAGAGTGCGAGCCGCAATCCTTCGGCGAGGTCGTGCCCAGTGAACTTGACAGCATCCCGAAGCACTTCGCGCGCGGTGCTCCAGTCATGTTTGGCAGAGCGCGGCTCTCGCCGCCGTAGGCTGCGGGCTTCCTCCACGGTCTGGCAGCACACGACCACGACTGCGCCGTCGTATTCCGCATGCTGCGAGCGCTCTTCCCCAATGATGCACACGTCTTCGCCGGGACGCGTAGTCTTGTCTTCTCCGCGGGGGCAAGTGAGACGCGCCATCTGTTCATCGCACTTGAGCTCGAAAGTGTAGTCGAGGAGCCCACACAGCAACAGCAGGAGCGTGGTGATCTCGCCCACGTCATCGAAGCGATGGTACTTGAAACTGTCTGAATTGCCAGCGAGAAGCGAGTCCACGATCGCGATCCAGGCTGGAACGACCAGGTTGTCGCTTTGAAACTCAAGTGGCGCCGGCGGCAAGCGAGGCACTGGTGCTTCGGGCTGTATCCCGAAGATCCTGTCGAGAGCCTGACTGATTGCCCTTGAGCGGTCCGTGTCGGCGTTCGAATCCGCCTCTTCCTCAGCCGGCTCCGGGGCAGCGGCAGCTGGGTTTGGGCTGTTGGCATCGAGGCAACTTGCGCGCGCAGGATTCACGATGCCCAGGAGGAGTCTTTTCGCCTTCCTGTAGAGCCAGCCAGCGTACACGGTCTCCCAGAAGTCGTCGGCCGGCAGTGTGGGCGGGCGCGATTGACCGGGGCGAAACAAATGGGCGTCGCGACCCGTGAAGGTGTTGGCCAAGACATCATCGAGCCGCCTCCAGCCGCGTTCGGCACCAGACCTAGAGAAAGCCCGCGCAATCTGCCATTGCGCAAAGGACAGCCCCTGTTCGTGCGCGTGAATGAAGGGAGCTACTCGCTGATGATCGAAGTGAGCCGGTCGCTTCAGCTTCACTCCCTCGCCATGCATCGAGCGGATCTCATGCACGAGAGTCAATGCTGTATGCCGGACCTGAGGATCTTCGCTACCGAATCCGCTGAATAGGAGTTGGCCGCGGGATAGCCGGTCCTGCAGGAGCAGCGCGGCCCACCGTTCGTTGCGGTAGCCTTGAAGCTGCAGATTGGTGAGTAGAATTCGCTCGGCATCCTTGTCTTCTCGGAGCCTGGCTGCGCACCCGTTGAGCTTGTAGAGTCGAAGAACGCGGCGTCCCTCCAAGACGGGCGGGTCCGCCAGCTCATCGAACCGAACGATGGTACGGACGGCGCCCTGTTTGTCGTCCCGCCTGGCATCGTCGACCGCTCGTTCAACGCACGTGTCATAGTTCGTGGTAATGATCTCCTCGATGCCTCCCTCGAGGTAGAGCCACGCGAGGGCCCGATGTGCCTTGGTGGGAACGAGCTTCACGAACTCTCGGATCTGAAGAGCATCGACCGTCTCTTCAGCGCAGGTGAACCAGCCGTGCAACTCCGCGAGTCGAGTCAGGTCGAGCTTGCTGAGGAGTTGCCATGGCTCATCGGGCCTGCCAGATCGCGGGTGTTCCGAACGGCCGTCGTACCGCGTGTCGGCAACTGGTTGGCCCGTAGGTCTGGCGTTTTCCGAGATGTCGCGCTGAGCGCTATCGCTCGATGCGGCGTCTGGGGAGCACGAGGCGCAGCTTTCTGACGCGGTTGACTGAACGCTTCCGCAACGCGAACAAGGGCGAACCGTACAGCTCTCTGGCGGCTCCTCATTCTCACGAAGACCGGTTATTGCGGCCGCCTTCAGGGTGGATGCCAACACGTCCCAGAAGTTGCGAACGTAGGTCTGCTCGGCTTCAAGCGGGTGGCACAGGCTCCAGCCGGAGGCACAAAGCCGGACGAGATTCCAGGCGAGCTTACACCGCATTACTCTGGTGTCCTGCGGATTGGAGCCGCATTGCACGCTGTCGCCGTCGAACTGCGCCCCGAAGGAGACGCCAGCGCCCAGGAACGGGATGAGACGGCCTTCTTCCATCGCGTCGATGACGCGCCAGAACGCGGCTCGTATCCGTTCAGAACGCTGCGATGCATCATGTCGGTCGCTCATGCCGGCCAAGCTGCCTTGGCCGCCGCAAGGCTTCGAGCGGCCCCGAAAGTGCGCGCACGCCGATTCCGGTTGCAGGTCGCAGCAGCGGTTTCGGCGCCCGGTTCTTCTGCGAAGCCGTTGCCCGAAGCGATGAGTGTCGCATGCAGGCCACCCATGTTGCTCATGAGAACACCGGGACGCGCCATTGTCACCATCATCGTCGCGATCGCAATTGCTGGTCGGGGAGCCGAGACCAGTGGAGGCTTGCCAGGGCCCCGGGTTACTGACGCGGCCGCCTGCGTCCGCCTGCCAGAGTGTGCCGATGTGTCCCTGAACAAGGCCATGCAGAAGCATGGTCCGAGGGCACACTTCGATAACACGGTCTCAAAACTGGAAATCCCCCACCCGCGACCAGCCCACACGCCACGTCCCGAAACACCCGCGCAAAAGTGCATACCCGCGACACCACTGTCACCCGGGCATCGGTTCAGTGATGACACGGAGGACCAATGGAGCTCCAATGCGATTCTCTGGGATTCTCGCGCCCTGGCGACGAGAAACCCCGGAGACGCTGAAACGATGTCACGGCGAAAGAAGCAGGGGCTGAGCAGGCTATGGCAGCTCGTTACGTTGCTGGACGGCACGAAACGGGGGAGGACGGTGGCGGAGCTCGCCGACCGGATGGAAGTGAGCCAGCCGACGCTCTACCGGTACCTGGATGATCTCCGGCAGGCCGGGGTGGGGGTCGACAGAAGGGTCGTCACGGGGGAGACGCGCTATCGGTTGCTCGGCACGGGGATCCCGCCGATCGTGCCGACGCCGAAGCAGCTGGCCGCGCTGCATTTTGCTCGGCAGTCGCTCGCGTCGCTCGAGGGGACGGAGATGGTGGAGCAGCTCGATGCGCTGCTGGGCCGGTGGAAGGTTCTGGATCAGGAGCCGTTACCGCTGTCTCGGCAAGGTCGTGCGAGCAAGGCTCCAGCGCTGCTGCGGACGCTCGAGGACGGGCTCCGAACGGGGCGGCGTCTGGCGCTCGAGTACCGGGGGACGAAGGACTCGGGTCCCAGGAAGCGGGAGGTGGACGCGATCGGGCTGCACACGGACGAGGACGCGGTCTATCTGGTGGCGTTCGATCACGGCTGTGGGGAGCTCAGGACGTTCAAGGTGGCACGTATCGCGGCGGCGGAGTTGCTGCTGATGCCGGCCGGGGATCACGCGAACCTGAAGGTGAGCGATGTGTTCGGGCGGTCGGTGAAGGTTTGGCACGGCGACGCGGTGGAGACGCTGGTGGTGCGGCTGTCGGCGAAGGTGGCGCGGTACGCGCGGGAGTATCCGTTGATGCCGAGCCAGCAGGTGGAGCCGCTGGCGGACGGGTCGGCGTTGGTTCGGGCCGAGGCCCGAGGGATCCAGGAGGCGCTGCGCTGGGTGCTGTCCTGGGGCGCCGAGGCGGAGGCGGTGGCGCCGCAGGCGCTAAGAGAAGGAGTATGGCGTGAGGTCGAGGGGGCCAGGGCGCGGTATGCGGCCGGGCCGAAGGTGAGGGGGGTCAAACAGGCCGTGGCACGAGAGGTGAGAGGCGGGGGGGGTAGA
>JAFGIS010000257.1 GCA_016929495.1 Polyangiaceae bacterium
CGCCGCAGAACTCGACGGCCTCGAACGGGGCGAAGCCGTCGAGTTCTGCGGCGAATGCCCGCAGTCTGAGCCAGGACACGGGTTTCTGGTTATGTGGCGTGTCTTGGAGACACGCCACTAGGCCAAGCACGCGAGGCGCGGCAGACGGCGGCCCGTTGGCCGGGTCTGGCGCACTCGGGCGTGCTGCGTTAGGCGGATAGCAGCACCAGAGGTCCCAGAGAGAACACAACGTGCCCGAGGCACATGATTCCGAGGCAGCACCGTGGTCGACCGCTCAGTGGATACCTTTGCGACTCGCGCCGTGCTCGACACCGGGGGCCGGCCGCTCACGTATTTCAGTCTGCCCCGGCTGGCGCAGGCTTTGGGCCGTGACCTGAGCAGCCTACCGTTCTCGCTGCGCATCTTGCTCGAGAACCTGCTCCGGCACGAAGACGGACACATCGTCGCCGACCGTGATATCCGCGCGTTGGCACAGTGGGACGCCCAGGCATCGCCGAACGCGGAGATTGCGTTTCGCCCGGCGAGAGTCGTGTTGCAGGACTTCACGGGAGTCCCGGCACTGGTGGACCTGGCGGCCATGCGCGAGGCGGTGCGCGCGCTCGGCGGCGATGCGGCGCGGGTCAACCCGCTGTTCCCATCGGAGCTGGTCATCGATCATTCCGTGCAGGTGGATGCCTTCGGGAACGCCGAAGCAATGCGCTTCAACGCCGACCGGGACTACGAACGCAACCGCGAGAGATACGCGCTGCTTCGCTGGTCCCAGAACGCCTTTGACAACTTCAGGGTCGTACCTCCGGCTACCGGAATCGTGCATCAGGTCAACATCGAGCACCTGGCGCGGGTCGTGTTCGAAGCCGACGGGATGGCCTATCCCGATACGCTTGTCGGCACGGATAGCCACACGACGATGGTCAACGGCCTGGGCGTTCTGGGTTGGGGCGTTGGCGGCATCGAAGCCGAAGCGAGCATGCTGGGGCAGCCGTTGAGCATGCTGGTGCCTCAGGTGATCGGCGTACGGCTCTCGGGGGCGCTGGCGGAAGGCGTCATGGCTACCGACCTCGTTCTGACCATCACGCGCTTGCTGCGCGACCGGGGCGTGGTCGGCAACTTCGTCGAGTTCTTCGGTGACGGAGTCTCAAGCCTGCCGGTCGCCGACCGAGCCACGCTGAGCAACATGAGCCCGGAGTACGGCTCGACGTGCGCTCTGTTCGCGATCGATCACGAGACGCTTGCGTATCTGCGCCTCACGGGCCGGAGCAGCGACCAGATCCGGCTCATCGAGGCCTACGCCAGAGCCCAGGGTCTGTTCCGTGGCGATGACGATCCGCCGCCCACGTACACCGATGTGCTCGAGCTCGACCTCTCCTCCGTGGCGCCGACGTTGGCTGGCCCAAAACGTCCCCACGATAGGGTTCGCCTGGTCGACGCCCGGGCGAGCTGGAGCGGTTTCATCCAGCAGAGCCGTTTGGAGTCGGGCGCCAGGAAGGTACCGGTGACTCTCGGTGACCAGGTCGTCGAGATCGGAGATGGTTCGGTTGTCATTGCAGCGATCACTTCCTGCACCAATACCTCCAACCCCAGCGTCATGCTGTGCGCGGGCCTCTTGGCTCGCAATGCCGTTGCGCGTGGGCTCCAGGTCAAACCTTGGGTGAAGACCAGCCTGGCGCCCGGCTCCAAGGTCGTCACTCGGTATCTCGAAGAGGCCGGCGTCATGCCGGCGCTCGAGGCGCTCAGGTTCCACGTCGTCGGCTACGGGTGCACGACATGCATCGGCAACAGCGGTCCTTTGCCGGACCCCGTCAGCCGTGCCATCCACGAGCACGACTTGATCGCTGTGAGCATCCTCAGCGGCAATCGCAACTTCGAAGGTCGTATCAGTCCCGACGTGCGCGCCAACTACCTGGCCAGTCCGCCGCTGGTCGTGGCCTATGCGCTTGCCGGTCGCATGGACATCGACCTGACACGGGAGCCGCTCGGAGTGGGCGCGGGTGGCGATGCCGTGCACCTGAAGGACATCTGGCCGAGTCCTCATGAGATCCAGTCGGCGGTCCGACGCTACGTCACTCCCGGCATGTTCTCGCGCGAGTACAGCGAGGTGTTCGCCGGAGACGATCGCTGGCGTGCTCTGCCCGTTCCCGCGGGAACGCAGTACCAGTGGCAGCCCGAGAGCACGTACGTGCGCAAGCCGCCGTACTTCGAGGCGCTGCGTCTCGAGCCGTCGCCCCTCGAAGACATCGTGGGCGCCAGAGTACTAGCTCGGCTGGGAGACATGATTACGACGGACCACATTTCGCCGGCCGGCAGCATTGCGTCCGGCTCGCCTGCGGCTCGCTACCTCCTCGAACACGGTGTCGAGCAGCGGCTGTTCAACTCCTACGGCTCTCGTCGCGGCAACCATGAAGTCATGATCCGAGGCACCTTCGCCAACGTGCGCTTGCGCAATCGCATCGCTCCCGGGATCGAGGGAGGCGTCACGCGGCACTGGCCCGACGGTGAGCCAATGAGCATCTACGACGCTGCCGTGAAGTACGCCGCCGAATCGGTGCCCTTGTTGGTCATCGCCGGCAAAGACTACGGGTCGGGCTCTTCGCGTGACTGGGCAGCGAAGGGCACGAAACTGCTGGGGGTCCGCGCTGTCATCGCGGAATCCTTCGAGCGTATCCACCGCAGCAACCTGGTCGGCATGGGCGTGCTGCCGCTGCAGTTCGTCGACGGGCAGACCCAGGAGGGTCTCGGGCTCACGGGCGAAGAGACCTACTCCGTGCTCGGAATAGCCGACCAGCTACGCTCAGGCAAGCGCTTGGCCGTTCGCGCCATCGCCCCGGATGGGGGGATCACCGAATTCCCTGTCGTGGCCAGGATCGACACGGCTCTCGAGCTCGACTACTACCGCCACGGCGGGATCCTCGAGCGTGTGCTGAGGCAGCTCGTGCGCGCGTGAGTCGTGACCCGTCAGTGTCGTGTCTCCGTGACTCGCAGCAGAAGTCGACGGCCTCGAAGTGGGTGAGGCCGTCGAGTGCTGCGGCGAATGCCCCTGTCTGAGCCAGGAAGCAGGTTGCCACACCCCTGGTCTTGGGCATCGTTTCAATCGAAACGATGCACTAGTACTAACGAGGCTGCGCCTCAGACGAGGTATGTGAGGTCAGGCCGAGCATCTGCGCTATTCTGAAGGGGTCGCCGACGCTCATCCTTTGGAGGAGTTCCCTGGGAGGGGCTGGCGCAGCCCCTCCCCCCAGTCGACGCAGTCGACTGGGGCCCCTCTCCCGCTTCCCCA
>JAFGIS010000023.1 GCA_016929495.1 Polyangiaceae bacterium
AACGCCGAGATGCGGCAATTGGCGTTGCGACCGAATGCCTTCCGAGGCGAATGGGACTATGAACTGCAACCTCGCGAGTTGACTAGGTAATTTGGATCAAAGGCCCAAGGTGGCACGCGGCCGTACCCATCGCGCCGTGGCGTCCGGCCGTGGATCCGAAGCAGCCTGGTTGGGGTTTGCCGCGTGAGTGACGACGAAAGTCCCATCGCCCCAGTGGGCGCGCGGTACTATTGGGTTCCTGCCTTCGAAAACGAATACCGTCCGTGTGCCATCAACGCAGGGGTTCCGTGTTCTTCGCCTTCGCCACGCGCTGGTTGCTCATCGGTCTCGTGCCGTTGGTCGTCGCTTCGAGTTGCTCTTCGGACAGCTCTGACCCCAATCCCGATGCCTTCAGTGGATCCGGCGCCGTTCGAGCGGGCAACACGGCGGGTGCCAGCGACACAGGCGGCGGTGCCGCCGGGGGAACGGGGACAGAGAACGATCATGGCGGGACGGGAACCGACGGTGTTCGCGCTGGCGATGCCGGTCTGTGGGAGCCGGACAGCGCTGCGCGTGGTGACGCGGGCAACGCGGCAGGCCATGGCCCTGGCGGCGACCGGCTGGGAACCGCTGGTCTTGGCGCGACAGAAGGACACAGCCTGGCCGCCGCGGCCGGCGTGGGCGACGCGCCGAGCAGGGCGACTGATGCTGGCGGCGTGGGGGCCGACGCTGGCCATGTGGGGGCCGAGGAAGCCGGCTCGCCCGGGGCCGCGGCTGCGTCGAGCTCCGCAGGAGACGGCTCCGGCGGCAGCTCGACGGGTGGCGTTACCAGCGGCGCCGCTGCGGGCAGCAGCGCGCCCGGCGCAGCAGGCCAAGGTGGCGCGGGCAACACGGCGGGATCGCCCCCCTCGTTCGCGGGCGGTGGTGCCAGCGGTGCCGTAGCGGGCGGCGGCGCGTCCGGCGCAGCAGGCCAAGGTGGCGCCGGCAACGCGGCGGGGTCGCCCGCCTCGTTCACGGAACCCTTCCTCGATGACCTCTCGGTGACCGGAGTGAGGGTCCCTCTGGGGGCGCAATTCGACCAGAACAGGCTTCGCTACTCCATCATCGCGCAGGATCCCGCGCAGGAGCTCGTCGTCACGCCGAGCGCTGCGCCCGGGTTGACCCTTGCGGTCGCGGGGATCGCAACCCTCAGCGGCGAATCGGTCGCTCTGGGCGACGTCGCCCCGGGGTCCGATATCGACATCGACGTCAGCAACTCCATCGGCACTACCCGAACCTACACGCTGGTCTATTTGCCTTCGGATTTTCCGGATATCGCGGTGACCGTGCGCACGGCCGCCGCGTCTTCGGATCCGATCTACCTGGCGATTCGAGGCCCTTCGCCCCAGTACCTCGCCAAGCTCGACAACGATGGCGTCCCGCTCTTCTACCGCGCGGTACCCCTGAACAACTTCGACTTCAAGAAGCATCCCCAGGGCGAGTTGTCCTACTGCCAAGACGCAGGTGCCGGTGGCTACGTGCATATCGTGCTGGATTCGAGCTACACCGAGGTGGCCAGGGTCACCACCGTCGGCCTGGTCAACACCGATTTGCACGAGTTCCACATTCTTCCGAACGGGAACTACATCGTGTTGGCCTACGAGAAGACGACCCGCGACATGACCGCCTACGGCGGTGGCACGAACGACACCGTGGCCGACGGCATCCTGCAGGAACTCAGCCCCGAGCGAGCGGTGCTGTTCGAGTGGAACAGCTGGGACCACTCCCTGTACCAGGACACGTTGACTCCGGACAAGCAGGAATACGCCCATATCAATTCGGTATTCGTCGAGTCCGACGGCAACTGGCTGATCTCTGTACGTCGTCTATCACAGGTTCTCGAGATCGATCGGACGACCGGCGATGTTCTGTGGCGCCTGGGTGGCAAATCCAATCAGTTCACGTTCGTGAACGACCCGTTCGGAGGCCTGTGTGGCCCGCACACCGTGAGTCGCCTCGCCAACGGACACATCCTGCTTTTCGACAACGGCCAGTTCTGTTGGCCAGAGATGCCGGAGCGGGGAGATCTGACGCGAATCGTGGAATACGCAGTGGACGAGGATGCGATGACGGCAGAGCTCGTCTGGAGCTACCAGGACGACGGGCTGTATACGTCCTCCCAGGGGTCGGCGCAGCGGCTGGACAACGGCAATACCCTCATCGGCTGGGGGCTGACCGGCACCGGCGTGATGGTCAGCGAGGTCGATCCGGAAGGCACGGTCGTCTTCAGGCTGGAGGCACAGTCGGAAGGAGGTGCGCCCTGGAGCTACCGGGCCTGGCGCTTCGCTGACTGAAGCTCACGGGTCACTCGTGCTCGTGTCGAGCTGCCGGCGCACGATTCCCCGCTTCACCGATCGTGATGCACCGTACCCCAGGAGGGAAGCCGACCGGGACGCTGGAGCTTACGGCCACGCCTGCGCGCGGTGACCAGCAGGCGACGCGCCGCACCGTTCGACTACGACTCCCCCCGTTTTTTCTGCCTCCCGTGCGTGATCTTGTGCGGGGTGGCCACGGCGCGGCCGATGGCGTCGCGTCCGAAGCGATCCTGGATGGCATCGAGCGCGGCGCCCAGGCGCTCCTTCTTGTCGGGAAACAAGGGCAGCTGTCGTGATGCAGCCGGCTCGAGCCCCGAGAGCGACACGCCGAGCAGCCGTATGGGCTCCTCGATGGCTGCAGCATCCCAGAGCGCGATGGCGACTTCACGAATGCGCGCATCGTCGTCCGTGGCTTGGCGCAGCGTGCGGCTGCGGGTCAAAAGGGGGTAGTCCGGCTCGCTCACGCCGCCATCGCCGCGGGAGACGCGCTGACCGCGTGCGCGGCCGAGCTTGACCTTGACCGTGACCGTGCGGCCGCGGTAGCCGTCGCGGCGGACCCTGCGCGCCACCGCCTCGGCATGAGCGGTGATGACCGCGGTCACGGTGTCACGCGCGCGAACGTCCGTCTCGAACGTGTTCTCTTCACCGTACGACTTCGGTTCTCGATCCGGCTCGACCGGGCGCGAGTCCGTGCCGCGCGCAAAATCCCGAAGCTCCGCGGCGCGCTCCCCCAGCACTCGACCGAGCTCCTCGGCGGGATAGGCCGCGAGCTCGCCGCAGGTGCGAATACCGAGCGCGTCGAGCTGCTCGCCGAGCACGGGACCGACTCCCCAGAGCCTTCTCACGGGCAGATCGGCAAGCAGCCGCTCGACGTCGTGCGGGTGAACGATGCGCAGACCGTCGGGCTTGCCGAGCGAGCACGCGATCTTCGCGACGAGCTTGTTCGGAGCCAGGCCGACCGAGACGCGCAGCTCCGTCTGCTTCAGCACCGCTTGCTTCAGCTGATGCGCCAGCGCCCCAGGGCCGCCGAAAAGCCCGACCGAGCCGGTGATGTCCAGGAACGCCTCGTCCAGGGCCACCGGTTCGATGAGCGGGGTGAAGCGAGCGAAGACCGCGTGGATCTCGGCAGAAACGGCCGCGTAGTGGGCGATATCGGACGGCAGGAATACGCCCTGCGGGCACAGCGCGTGCGCCCGAAACCCGGGCATGGCCGAATGAACGCCGTAGCGGCGCGCCTCGTACGACGCGGCCGCGACCACGCCGCGAGCAGAGGTCGCACCGACGATGACGGGTCGGCCTCTGAGCTCTGGATGGTCGCGCTGCTCGACGGACGCGAAGAACGCGTCCATGTCGGCGTGGAGGATCCAGCGCGCAGGGGGTGGGGTCATGGACCGGGGCTTCGAGCCGACTGTACTCCAAACCGCGCGAATATCACCGGCCGTGCCAGCCGGGGCCTGCGGCCGGCTCGAGCTAGAACGTCATCCGCATCCCGGCGAGCGGACCGTGCAGCACCGTCTGCCCGATCGTCCACGCGCTGTAGCCAGCGTAGAGCTCGGAGTGGCCGAGCTGCACGCCCAGGGTGCCTTGACCTTCGAACATGAAGGCCTTGCCCAGGACACCCAGCGTGGATCCCATGTGCAGGACCAGGGGCTCGGCGGGGTAGACGTCGAAGCGCAACAGGCCGTGAGCGCCGGCGACGCCGTCGCTTCTGCCGGTGGGATCGAGCAGGATACGCATTCCCGCGCCGAGATACGGCTGGAGCTCGGGTGCCGAGCCGAGCTCGATCAGGAGGTTGGTGTCCCAGAAGAACAGCTGATCGTCCGTGCCCGGCAGCGACTCGTACCAGAGGCTTCCTCGGGTCTCGAAGCCCACACTGCCGGCAAGCTGTGCGCTGAAGCCCAAGGTCCCGCGATACAGCCCGGCCCAGTCCCCTGCACCCTCCCCCCATAGCTGCACCCGTGCTCGCCTGAGTCCGCCGGGAACGACGGGGACTTGTGGAAGCCCGGACGTTGGATCCCGCGGCACGAGCCGAAGGCTTCCCCGTTGTCCGGCGACGTAGGGATAGGCCAGATACAGGGGGCATGGGCCAGGCGGACTCGGCTCGGTCGGGGCCTGTGCTCCGCCACCGGCATCGTGGTCGCCGCCGTCGAAGATCGCCTGCAGGATCGCGCCGAGGATGCTCGGGCCGTCATCGTCGTCATCGTCATCGTCGTCGTCGTCGTCGTCGTCGTGGCGCGATCCCGAGGTTTCATGGCGGATGTCGTCGAGCTTGCCGGCCTGCAGCGGACCGGGCGAGAGCGCTCCCAGCGCGAACACCAGCCACCCGCAGAGTGTCCTCTTTCGGTCTGCCAGCATGGGGTCTTCGCGGACTCTCAGCACGCGCTGTGCCAAGCCGGCGGCGTGCGGAAACAGGCCGCTTTGTCCCGCCGCCGTGGCGCGGCGTCATCGTGACCGTCGCAGGACTGCCACAGGTGTGGCGCAAAGCACACCGCACCGGCAAACCGGCACGGTTTCGGGGCCTACGGATCCAACGGCCCCCAGAATACCTCCCAGTCCATGAGGCAAATGGAGTCACAGCCGTCGCCGCTCTCCAGGTTCCCGTCGTCGCAGTCCTCCATGCTGGGGAACATGTCGACCTTTCCGTCACCGCAGCGCGGGCCGAACCTGCACCCTGTCGTGCACCCTCCGTACGAGACCGTCTCCGCAGGCTCGTTCTGCGCCCCGTAGTCGCACTCTTCGCCCTGTTCGAGAGCGACGAGGCCATCGCCACAGTAGGGGTTGGTCGTGCATGTCGCAGAGCAGCCCCCCGCGTCGCTGTCGACGTTGTTGGCCTCGCCATCGTCGCACTCTTCGGGAGGATCGAGCACGCCGTCTCCGCAGCGTGGCGGCAGGACACACCCCGGCGCGCACGCGCCCTCCGCTGCGCCGTACTCCAACGTGACATTGTCCCCGTCATCGCAGAGTTCGTCGTCCGTGACGACTCCGTCACCGCACCAGGAAGCGCATGGCTCATCGACCTCGAGGCAGACGTGTCCCCTGGGGACCGTGCGGCAATCACTGGCGCAGTCATCACCGTCTCGAGAATCGCCGTCGTCGCAGACTTCCCCTTGTTCGACCACGCCGTTGCCGCACGTCGCCTTGAGCGTGCACCGGCCTCCGTCGGCGGGGCAATCCCAAAGAGCCGACTGGATCCGGCACGAAGCGTTGCAGCCATCCCCGGCCGTGAGGTTGCCGTCATCGCACTGCTCGGCTCGCTCGCGTGCGCCATTTCCGCAGTCCGCAGGCTCGCACGGACCGCCCTGCGCCGGGCACTCGGCGTACGGCTCGAGCTTGCAGCCGCCCGAGCAGCCATCGAAGGGCGCGCGGTTGCCGTCATCGCACTCTTCTTCGGTCTCCGGGTCCACGACGCCGCTGCCGCAGACGGGGGGCCGCTGAAGGGTCTGCCCCGCCGATCCAGCCGCGCCGCTCGTCGGGCTGCCACCGCTGGCCTGGCTGCCAGCGTGAGCCCCGCCGGCTCCGCCACCCGCGCGACATGCTGGGGCGCCTGCGCAGCCCTCCGGAGCGCCGCCTTCGCCGGTGTGCATGTCACCCGCCCGAGAATGCGAACCCGTGGTCCCTCCGCAGGCGACGCCCGCGAGACAACCCGAGGCCCCCAGCAGGCAAAACCAACGCCGAGCCCCGTGGTTCATCTGTTTTCCCCGCGAGAAGGAGCGTGCTTGCACAGCGCCACCACGCCGTGAGGCTACCACGGGCCAGCGTGTGCGGCACAGCCGCAGCCGGAGGGCTCCGTCCCCCAGGGGGACTCACGCCCAGGACCCGGGGGGACGCCGACCAGGCAAGAAAGTTGTCCGTCTCGGGCGACGTGCGCCAAGGGGACAGGTTGATGCGCGCGCTATGGCTGCTGTCGATCCTTCTGGTCTCGTGCATGCAGATGCCGACATCCTTCACCGACGAGGTGGGCGCTGCTGGGAGCGACGGCGCGGACGCCAGTGAGCCGGCCGAGGTCACGGGCTCCGACTGCGTCACGGACGCCCAATCCCGGGTCACCTTGTGCACCAGCATCAGCTCGTGCGACGGCCTCGCCGTGGACCACGACGCGTATCCCGATTGCGGATTCCGGGTCGGCGGCTCGAACATCGACCTCGAGTGTTTCTGCGGCGACTACCTCTGCCCCATGGGCACTTCCCTGTCTTGCGCCCAGGCGCGCGAGCTGTTGGCCGACTCGAACGAGCTGGCCGTGTGTGCCCAGCAGGGCGAGGGGCGCTGCGCGCTTCGGGCCACGACAGAGCCTGCCCGGGACAGCAGCTGCGACCGAAGCTGCGCCCAGGAGTGCGTGAACAGCCCGGCTTGCCTCGAGCTCTGTGGCTGCTGAAGCTCGCCTTGCTCCCAGTATGACCGAACCGCAGTACCGCGCCTGGCTCGTCGACCTCGACGGCACCTTGTACCGTGCGCTCCCGCTCAAGCTGGCGATGGGTCTGGAGCTCGGGCTGCTCGGCGGGCGGTCGCTCGCGATCGTGCGGCGCTTTCGTCGAGAGCACGAGCGGCTCAGGCGCGAGCAGTCGAGCCCGGTCGATAGCCCCTATGCGCTCCAAGTGGCGCGCACGGCCGAGGCCCTCGGCTTGGAGCCCGCGGCGGTGGAGCGAGTGGTCACCGAATGGATGATCACCCGTCCCGCCAAGTGGCTGCGCGCGCTGCGCCGTCAACGCCTCCTCGACGAGATCGGCGCATTCCGCGGCGCCGGAGGGCGCACGGCCCTGGTGAGCGACTATCCGGCGAGCGTGAAGCTCCGTGCGCTCGGGGCGGATCACTTGTTCGACGCGGTCGTGGCCAACGGCGAGCCCGACGGACCACGCCGGCTCAAGCCGTATCCAGACGGGATGCTCTCGGCGGCGGACAAGCTCGGTGTGGCCCCGAGCGAGTGCCTCGTGATTGGCGATCGCGATGATGCGGACGGAGCTGCGGCGCAAGCCGCGGGCATGAGTTTCAGGAGAGTCGGGTAGCTTGCGAAAGCGAAGCCGTACTGTCCCGTAGCGCACCCCATCTTTTCGCCACGACGCAGTTGCGTGCCGAGGATCCGGGCGATGTTGCTGCAGATCGCGGAGTGCCTGGGCGAGCCGCCGGACAGGTCCAGGATCGCACCCTCCCAGTACTCCAGGCGATTGTCGCTCCGCAATGCGATCTCGGCGTACTAATCGAACGAGAACCTGTGCCGACGCGCAGTGCAGGAAGCGACCATCACGATACGAAGACTACCGCGCGAGACGAAGTCCGTCCACGCCCGCCTTGCGTCGGTCCGAACCGTCGTCTCTGCGCGCCGATCATCGCGCGCTCGGCGCCTCGAGCACCCGGAGTCGCGGGTCGAGGAGGCCTTGGCCCTAGTCTGGGCGGCTCGGCGCCCGGCGTCGATCGAGCAGTGCGCGGGGGGCGAGGAACTCCGTGGCGGGCATGCGCGACGGCACCAAGGACCCTCGGCCCCGGGAGGTCGTCGGCTGTTTCGAGCAGCCGCTCTCGTGGCACGAGCCACGCGCCGGTCCTGCGCGCGGTGCGCAACGCTCAACCGCGCCGCCGATCCCACTCGCGCGGGCCCGCGCCCGCTTTCACGTGCGCCAACCGCACCCGCAATGGTGGTATCCGTCGCCGCTGGCATTGTCCACCGTGCTCTTGACCACGAAGTCGGCTGGCGGCGTCCTCGTGCGACTGGCCCAGCGATAGGTGCCTTCCTGCACGGTCCAGCTGCCCTGAGTCTCCCACCGCAGAGAGTTCTTGTACTTCATGGTGAAAGTGACGGAGCCTCTGTAGGAGCATACGGCAAGGTTGGTGGTCCACGTCTCGTTGCGCTGGAACCACGTGGTCCCGGTTTGGTGGGACCACTCGACATCCCATTCACCGTCGCGGGAGCAGGCATCGATGTTGCTTGCAAACCACGACCAGGGGCACTCCGAGTCGTCGACGAGTGCCTGGGCGGCCGTCGCTATTGACGAACTGCGGCCTGCCGCCTCGCCGGGATCGTGGTCGGCATCCTCTTCGTCCTGGAAATCATCGGCGATCGCGTCGCCGGCCGCGAGCTCGGCGGCCCGCTCACGCGCTCGCTGCGCCGCTTGGACCAGCACGTCGGGAACCTCCTGGCCGGGCCGCAGCTGCCGGTAGACGTCGGTCGCGCTCATGGCGTCCAGGTCGATTTCCTGGGTCAGCGGAGGATTCGTGGCGAGTCCCTCCTCGGAAATGACCAGCTCGCCAGCAACCGGCTCGTAGAACTCGACTCTGTTTCCGTTGGCTCGTTCGACCACGAGGAGTCTGTTGAGGGCTACTTCTGCCGGGTCGTCGGCGTTCGAGTCTGCGGGAGCATCGCGGTCGCCAGCGCCGCATGCTGCCAAGCTCGCGGCGAGGAGCGAAGTGAGAAGAAGGTTTTTGGTCATCACTGGGGGCCCTTTCTGTGTCATGGCTCTGATGAAGATCCCTGTTGAGCACGCCCATGGACTCCGTCGACAGCGGGTCCTGCCACACCACCACCGAAGTCGGACGTGGCGCAACCGTCGGCCACCGAGAGCATGACGGCAAGCGCGATGTGACGAACGGCAAGGAACGGGTGACGAACGGTCGCCGGTGCGGGGCTACTGCGCGACGCAGTTCTCCACCGCCACTTCCCAAATCGCATCGGCCGTGGCCTTGCTGCCTGCGGGCGTGGGATGGATTCCGTCGGACGAATACTCGTTGTGCCCGTCCCAGGTGTCACGGAGGTCGAGCCAGTAGCATTTCGGGGCCGTGAGCCCCTCGCATAGGGCCCGCATCTGCGGTCGGAGCGAGTCGAGACACGCCTTGAGATTGGCGAAGTTGGCGCCGACGGGGTCTGGATTGAAGAAGTACACCACCTTCTCGGTCTTGTCGTCCGCCATGGTCTCGAACAGAGACTGTGCCGCAAGGAGGGCTGCGTCGCCGTTGTTGTTGATCAAGCAGTCGTTCATGCCACCATCCATGAACACGTACTTGATGAGACCCTGGTCGTTCACTGCCTGGCGGTACTGACTTGCGATCTGATCGTTTGCCAGGGTGGTGCCGCTCATCGCGTTGTCATCATAGTGGTCGCCCGATCGGAGCGAGCCAGCAGCGACAGCGTTTTTCTCGAGCTCTGACACGATCGAACTCATGTCGATGAAGGACTCTCCTATGATGGCGACTTGCTCTCCTCTGGTTTGGCCCCTGGCGCAGTCGCCCGCTGCACCGGCCGCGGCGGTGGTCGTGCCGCCCGTGTTGGGCTCGCCGCCCGTGTCGCCAGCATGGCCGCCCGTGTCGCCCGAAGTCCCGCCGGTGTCGTCGCCTCCCGTGTTGCCGGTGTTGCCGCCGGTGCCGCTGGTGCCGCCGGTGCCGCCCGTGTTGGACTCGCCGCCCGTATCGCCCGCATGGCCGCCTGTGTCGCCTGAAGTCCCGCCGGCGTCGTCGCCTCCCGTGTCGGTCACGCCGCCGGCGCCAGCGCCACCTGCAATGGTGCCACCCGTCTCCGTACCGCCGGCTGCGTTCCCACCCCTGTGTGCGCCGCCAGCGCCCGGGCCCCCTGCTTCGATGGCGCCGCTGCCCGTTGCGCCGCTGTCCGCTCCGGCAGCTCCACGTGTCACCGTTCCGCTCGCGCCATCTCCTCCTGCGCTCGTACCCGCTGTTTCCGTGCCGGCAGTACCGGTGCCGCCTGCGGCCGTTGCGCCCGTCGGGTTCCCGCCCCCTTCGTTCGCCTCGCCGTGCACGCCCCCCTGACCACCCTCGGGTTTGCGCGTGTTCCCGCCGGTCGCTTGCCCGACAGCGCTCGTGCGCCCGCCGGCTTCCCCTGATCGACCGCTTGCTCCGCTTTCACCGTCCGAACCCTCGCCCCCGGTGAGCCCCGCCTGCCCGGCTTCGGCACCGCGCCCGGTGCTTCGATCATGGAGTCCAGCGAGCATCTGGCAGGACGCGAGAGCCGTGCACGCCAGAGCGGCCAGTGCCATGTGTCGCAAAGGCCAGCGCATTTTGCCCTCCATGACCCTCGGGGCGGGTTCGGGCGCACCGTCCAGCACTTTCACAAGCATGCAACGGTAGCATCCGCCGCCGACAGCGCCAAGACGCTGGCAGCCCGGGCGCTCGCGAAAAGCTCAGCACGGAGGGGCTCAGGACCTCGATCAGCACGGTGGGGTCGAGCACCGTCTGCTGCGTCCTGTCCGCCGGGTCGAGCTCGAGCGCTCCGCACACCACGGTCGCGTCCGCGTAGGTCGAGCGATCGGCCGCGACCGAACGCACCCTCAGGTTGGCGTCGCAGACCCGGCGCGGTGCGCCGCGCAGTTGCGTGCCGAGGATCCGGGCGATGTTGCTGCAGATCGCGGAGTGCCTGGGCGAGCCGCTTCGCGGTGGGCATGCGTCACGGCCCCCGAACGCTCCGCCGCCGCGCACTGCCGAAATCAACGCCGCTCGGCTTCGAGCAGTGCGAGCCTGCGTTCCAGCTCCTGCCGGGCCGCCTTTTCGCGCTCCTTCTCTGCGCGCTCGCGCTCCTCGGCCGTGAGCCAGAGCGCCCGGCCGTGGGGGTCGTCGGCAATCTCGAGCAGCCGCTCTCGTGGCACGAGCCAAGCGTCCAACACTTCCGAATAGGCGGGGCCATCGGCCGCCATGACCCGCTCCAGCACGCCACCCTCGTCCCGCCGCCACAGCTGCAGAGCCACCGGACCTCCGAGACCCACCGGACCGGCGCGCAGCGGATCGAACACGGCCAGCTCACGCGTGCCCATGGCCGCATAGCGATCCTGAACCGTTGCATAGTCCTTGTAGGGGTGCTGCGCGCTCACCACCTCGAAGCAGAGCGGGGGCGCAAAGTGGCCCGGCTTCCACAGACAGACGCTCGAGAGCTCCTCGGCACTGGGAGGCGCCGGATCGAGCAGGCAGACATCGGGATCGACGCCGATCTGGGGGCGGTCCTGGAGCCAGCGAATGGCGAGATTGCGTGCGATGCGGACGGGTTGCTCACTGTGCGCTGCCCAGGCGCTGAGCACGCGCCGCAAGTGTTCGACGGCATGGTCATGAGGAACAGACTCGGGCACCGTGCCCTCCGGGAGAACCCAGGCCTCGGGGGCAGAGCGTACCCGATAGCGCAACAGCACGGTGGACACCGGGGAGCCTGACACGCAAGCAAGTGTACCGTGCATGGGTTTCGAGCGCGAGCCAGGCGAAGAGCGTGCCAGGGTCAGGACGCCGAGCTGGGGGCAGCTTGCAGGCTATTCGAGGGTTGCTGCCACTGGCAAACGCCGGGCGAGCTGGCGGCGAGTGGCCAGGTTGGCGCTTGCCCGGTCCTCCCTGGCTGGTCAATCGCTCGGCCGTCATCCGAAAGGCGATCGTGCTCTATGCCGCGAGACAGCAGGAGCTCGAGTTGGAACGTCAGCATCGGGCCGGGTGGGAGGCGTTGCCGGTGTCCGGGTGAGCTCGACGGCTGGGGAGCGGCTCCGTCGTGGCCGGAAGACCCGGGCGGCCCAGACCGCAAGACGCTCTGCTGGCGACGCGCCCGCTAGCTCGCGAACCCGAACCCGTTCTTCCCCGTCTTCTTGACCTCGTACATCGCGATATCCGCAGCCTTGATCAGGCTCTCCGGCTCCAGTCCATCCCTCGGATACAGCGCGATCCCGATGCTCGCGCCGACCGACACCTGTTCTCCCCGGACCATGACGGGCGTTGCGATCACGTCGAGGATCCGCTCGGCCACGACCCTCGCGCCTTCCGGGAGCTTGAGGTCCGCGGCGACGAGCAGGAACTCGTCCCCGCCGATGCGTGCGAACGTGTCCGTCTCGCGCAGATGGGCGCCGACGACCCGTGCCACGTGCGCGAGGACCGCGTCGCCGGCCTCGTGCCCGAGGCCGTCGTTGACCGCCTTGAAGCCGTCCAGGTCGATGAACATGGCCGCAGCCAGCGTCTTGTTCCGGTGCGCACAATGAACGGCCATCGACAGCCGGTCCTTGGCCAGACGCAGGCTCGGTAGCCCGGTCAGCGCGTCGTGCGTCGCCAGATGGCGTATCTCCTCTTCCGCGAGCTTGCGTCGGGTGATGTCGATGAAAGTCACCACCGCTCCGACCACTTCACCCTCGTGGATCTGCGGATGCGACCAGTATTCCACGGGGAAACTCGTGCCGTCGCGTCTCCACAGGATCTCGTCGTCACGATGCGTGCCCTGACCGCGGCCCATGGCGCGGTGGATGCCGCACGCCTCGAGCGGCAGCGGCTGTCCGTCGGGCGACGAATGATGAAGCAGCTCGTGCATGTTCCGGCCGAGCAAGTCCGATGGCTCGGCGTAGCCGAGCATGCGAACGCAGGCGGGATTGGCGAAGGTGCAGATGCCGTGGAGGTCGATGCCGAAGATGGCCTCGGCCGTCGACTCGAGCAGCAGCCGGACCTGCGCCTCGCTGCTCCTGAGCGTCTCCTCGGCTTGCTTGCGCTCGATCACCTCTCGTTCGAGCTGCCCGACCAGCTGGCGCTGGTCCTCCCGAAGCAGGGCGTTCTTCAGGACCACGGACAGGGCACCCGAGAGGATCCTCTCGATCTCCATGATCGAGTCGGCGAAGCTCGGGTCGAGCAACCCGAGCGACACTATGGCGCCGACGCGTTCGCTCCCGCTCTTGAGCGGCATGGCCAGCCCAGGCAGAAGGCCGGGGAGCTCAGTGCCGCGGTGTTTCTGCTCGGCGGGCAGCAGCGTGACCGTCCGCTCCAGCTCGAGCGATTGCTCGAACAGCTGCTGGACCGCCTCGTTTCGAAGCAGCCCGGCGTGGCGGGCGGGACTGACCGCGAGCGCCCTGGGTCCCGTCCGGCTCCGGCTGCCGCTCGGAGCGGTCGGGACCAGCAGCGCGGACACCTTCGCGCCCGTCAGCTCGCGCAGCTTCTGACACAGGGCGAGGGCCACGCCCGAGAGCCCGCTGGAATGCTCGAGCGTGGCGGTGACGATGTCGAGCATCATCACGGCCGTGGCTCGGGTCTTGCCGAGCGATTCGACCTCGTCCGCCGCCGAACGGGGCAGGTGCTCGATCGCCTGTCGGATCGTGTTCTCCAAACGGTCGAGGCTGGCCTCTGCGACTTCGTGGGGCCGGTCGAAGAACGCGCTGCACGCCGTCAAGGCATCATGCGGTACGGGACGGACCCCGGTGTCGAGGTAGACGAACCGGGTGTACAGGTCCTGGATCATCGTTCTTGCCAGGTCCGCATCCACGCCGGGGAGCCTGAGCAGGATCTCCTTCCACCGCTCCGTCCACTCGGGCAGGAGCAGCAAGGCGCGGCTCTTGAGCAGCGCCTTGTGGCTCTCCTTGCCGAGCAAGATCTCTCCACAGCTGGCGCCCGAGGTCCGAACGACGCCACGCCCGAGACCCAGCTCGGCCATCCGGGCCGTGCAATCGCCGTAGACCAGCAGCACCTGCGAGCCCGAGCTGCGTTCCTCGTGAACGAGCGACCGTAGGTCGAGCTCTAGCCGCTGCGGATACATGTGCAGGCCGGAATCGGTGAACCGGACCCGGAAGGGCAGACGGCCCTGGTCCGCGAGCGCCGTGAGCTCGGGCTTGAAGACCGAGCAGGCAACGACGACGAGCGGCGTCTCCATCAAGGGGCTTTCATGGTCCAGTCCGGTGTTCCGGATCCGTCGTCCCGCGCTCGGCCCTCTGCCACAGCTCGTCGAACAAGGGCAGAGCGGCGAATACGTTGGGCGCCGTGCCGTCCGCCTTCACGTGCCGGACCAGGTCCGGGTCCAGGCGGAACACGGCGCCGCCCACTGCTAGTTGGATCCGGCTCGTGTAGCCTCGAGCGTCGATCTCCGCGCGCACTTTCAGGATGTTCTCCGCGCTGCTGCGGGTCATCGCCGAGACCCCGACGACGCGGGCCCCGAGGGCTATGGCTCGTTCGACGATGGCCTCGGCCTCCACGTCGATACCGAGATCGCAGACGTCCCAGTGATGGACCCGAAGGAAGGTGGAGACGATTCTGCGCCCGAGCGGCTGGCAGTCGTCCTCGATGTTGGCGACCACCACCGGACCTTTGCGAGCGGCGAGCTCGGCGTCGCCGGAGTGAGACTCCAGGATGTGCTCCAGGACTTCCTTCACCACCATGCAAAGAACGTAGGACTGGGCCAGCGAGACTTCCTGGCGCATGAGCCGCTCCCCCACCGAGGCCAGGGCGGGCTCCAAGAGATCCGAGACCAAGGCCTCGTAGCCGCGCTGGGCGGCCCACTCGCCCAGCACGCGTCGACCGGTCTTCAGGTCCGCCAGGAGCACCGCGTCTTCCAGTAGCTGGATCGCGTCCGACGCAGCCAGGCTTCTGCCAGCATTGCCACGAGCGAACAGTCGTGTTGTCGCGTTCAAGGCCGTCTCCGAGTGCTCCCGAGCGTGGGGAGGCGCTGCCCTTGTCAACGGCGCGCTCCGTGGCGCCGATAGAGGACCTGCCCTCAGGCCGGCACAGAGGGCGCCACACGCACCTTCGCCCACGGGCGCGCAGGTGAACTGGCGCGCGCCTCCCGAGCTCTGTCACTGGCGCCCGGTGCGCCTGCTCTCCTGCATCACCCCGCCCATCGACCCACCTCCAAGGGGAATGCAGGCCCGGCGTTCTGTCGAGGGGATCGGGTTTGCGTGAGTCACTCGCGCGGGCGACGTGTCCATTGCGCTAGACAGATCTTCGAGCCCGAAGGGGGTCCTTGATTCTTGGATCGCAGGTTGCGCCATCCCCGCTGCTGCGGCTTCCCAACTACCGTCGGCCGTCCGGTGTGGCTGGTTCGACGCGAGCCTCGAGAACCGTAGCAGCGGATCTCGCTGTCGGAGGCGGCTCGGCGAGTCCGCGGCGATCGTTCACCGATGGCGCTCGGAAGTGGCGGCAGCAAAGGAAAGGGAACCATCATGAAGACAGTACGCAGTGTGCCCGTTGGTTTGGCCCTATTGGGCGGTCTGCTCATGGCAGCAAGTCAAGCGGCTGCCAGTGAACCGGCCAACAACACGGGCCCGTTCGGGGATTTCTCCGGCGACGCAAGCGTGTACCAACGTGACTACCGAGGATCCTCTGGTTGGGGCAACTTCGAAAGCATCTCTCCGTCGGGCGACATCGACTACCTCGTCATGAGCTGTGCGGCGTCGTACAAGGTAACGGGAGTCAAAATCGAGCTCAACGCCGGCGCAGGTGATCTCGATATCAGAGCCTACAACCTGGACGGGGGGTTCCTGGGCTCATCGTGTGGCGTCGGTAGTACCGAGTACATCAACGTGTCGGCCTACAACCAGTCGGCGGTCGTCATGGCCGTGTACGGCTACAACTCGGCGACGGGTAGCTACGGCATCGTGGTCACCTGCGGCTGAACGGGTCGACGGGCGAGGAGTGCTGCGTTGCGCGTCGACGCGCGGCGCAGCGCTCCCGAGTCGTTTGGCGGACGCGACGAGTCTGGCCGCTGAGCCTGGTGTGCGATCCTCCGAGCTCTCGCTCTGGCGCTGGTTGTGCCCTATCCTGGCCGCTGCCCATGTCCGAGCCGCTCTCTTGCATCACCTCGCTCATCGACCACGCCCTGCTCCATCCCACGCTCTCGGATGACGAAGTCCGCCGTGGCTGCGCGCTGGCCGACGAGCACGCCGTGGCCTCGGTGTGTGTGAAGCCATGCCACGTGGCGCTGGCGTCCGAGCTGCTCGCCGACTCGCGTGTCGGCGTGGGCACGGTCGTCGGGTTCCCCCACGGAAGCAGCTGCATCGCGACCAAGGTGGCCGAAGCCGAGCGTGCGCTCGACCACGGCGCCGTCGAGCTCGACGCGGTCGTCAACGTGGGCAAGGTGCTCTCGGAGGACTGGGACTACGTGCGCGACGAGGTGTCTGGCCTGTGTGCCGTGGCGCATGCCCGTGGCGCGCTGTTCAAACTCATTTTCGAGACGGCGTATCTCGCGCACGCCCACAAGGTCATGCTCTGCCGCATCGCCAGCGAGCAGCGCGCCGACTACGTGAAGACCTCCACGGGCTTCGACTTCCTTCCCCAGCCCGACGGCAGCAGCCGCACCCGCGGCGCGACGGACGACGATGTTCGGCTGATGGTGCAGGAG
Source organism: Polyangiaceae bacterium (assembly GCA_016929495.1). GTDB lineage: Bacteria > Myxococcota_A > Polyangia > Polyangiales > Polyangiaceae > JAFGIS01. The sequence continues at coordinate 16,375 of JAFGIS010000023.1, forward strand.
GTGACAGCGGGGGTCAGGGTCAAAGCATCCGGCGGTGTGCGCACATTGAACGACATCCTGCGCATGCGAAGCCTGGGAGTCTCGCGCGTCGGGACTTCGGCAACCTCGGCCATCGTGCGCGAGGCGCTGGCGCGCTGGGCGGCCACTTGAGCGGCTCGACCCCTGGTCAGTCGTCCCCTCAACATTCCGGTCCGAGCGCCGTCACTGCACTCGAGGCAGGCAGGCATGGAGACCGCGACCCTTCTCATCATCGACGACTCGGAGACGGCTGCGGCCCACGCCCGGCGCGTGCTCCAGGAGTGTTCGGCTGGATACCGCATCCTCACGGCCAAGGATGGACTGGACGGGTACAAGGCGCTGGTCACGACCCAGGTGGATCTGGTGCTGTGCGACCTGGTCATGCAGAACATGGACGGACACAAGTTCCTCGGCCTCAAACGCAGCCGACCCGAGCTCTCGGACGTGCCCGTCATCATGCTGACCGGCGCCGGAGAAGTCAGCGAGAAAGTCAAGGCGCTCGAGGGCGGCGCCGCGGACTACCTGACCAAGCCCTTCCACGACGCCGAGCTCGTGGCTCGCGTGCGCGTGCACCTGAAGATACGTGCTCTGCAGGCCGAGCTGCGCGAGAAGAACGTGCGGCTCGAGGAACTCTCGAACACCGATCCATTGACCAAGCTCGCCAACCGACGTCATTTCCTCGAGGTTGCCGGCGTGGAGCTGCTTCGCGCCCAGCGCTATTCGACGCCGCTCGCGTGCGTCATGGTCGATCTCGACCACTTCAAGCACATCAACGACGGCTACGGCCACCTGGCGGGCGACGCCGTGCTTTGTGCGGTGGCTGACGCGTTGCGCGGGGGCTTGCGTCAACACGACATGGCGGCGCGCTATGGAGGGGAAGAGCTCGTGATGCTCTTGCCCCACACGGACATTCACGGCGCCGAAGCGGTGGCGCAGCGCTATCGGCGGGCCATCGAAGAGCTTTGCGTCAGCCACGAGGGTGTCGAGCTCTGCGTCACGGCGAGCCTCGGTATCGCGGCGTACCCCGAGCACCCGGCAGCGACCCTCGAAGATCTCCTGGCTCGCGCCGACGCCGGCCTCTACGCGGCCAAGGCGGCCGGGCGCAAC
>JAFGIS010000258.1 GCA_016929495.1 Polyangiaceae bacterium
GAGGGATTTTCGAGCTCGACGCCGCGTAACTACTGGAAATCATTAGGGTGGACCCCTCAAATTGTACGAGATGTCGTCAAAGTCGGGCGGCACAGGTCCGAGCAGCGGGGGCGCGAGCGGCGCCTATGCGCCCAGCACCGAGGGTACTTCGCCGAGCACGGGCGGTGCGGGCACCGGTGGCGTCTCCGACGGTACGGGTGGCGAATTGCCGAATACCGGGGGCACGACGAGCACGGGCGGTGTCATCAGCACGGGCGGCAGGACGAGCAGAGGCGGCGCGACGAGCAGGGGCGGCACGCCGAGCACAGGCGTCAACACCGGCACGGGTGGCACCACAGGGCAAGAGCCGTACAAGGGCGTCGCGAACTCCCCCGCTGAGGAGATCGACAGGTTGGGAGCCTCGTGGTGCTACAACTGGGGCTCCACTCCCAAGGCCAGCGAATGCCACGACCCGTATTTCGTGCCGATGGTTTGGGGCGGCGGGGACGTGGCAGGCGCCATCGCGCAGATCTCGAGGGCCGGCTACACCACGGTGCTTGGCTTCAACGAACCCAACAAGCCTGACCAAGCCAACATGACCGTGCAGCAGGCGATTGCGCTTTGGCCTGACATGACCAGCAATCCGAACCTGCGCGTCAGTAGCCCTGCAGTTTCCGATGACGGGCGCGGCTGGCTCGAGGACTTCATGGAACAGGTCCAGGCCGAGGGGTTGCGCGTCGATTTCATCGCCATGCACTGGTACGGCTGGAATGCCGGCTCTTGCGTGCCCGGGCAGCTCGAGGGCGCCGTCAGGTGGGCCGAGCAGTGGGGCCTGCCCATCTGGGTCACGGAGTTTGGCTGTATGGGTTCGAGCAACCCGGACGAGCAGACTCTGCTCAGCTTCTTCCCCGCGGCAGTGGCCATGCTCGAGAAGCACACGCAAGTCGAACGCTATGCGTGGTATCCGTGGAACGACTTCAATCATCTGTTCTTGCCGGACGGAAACGGCGTACACGTGATCACGGCGTTAGGCGAGCTTTTCGCCGCTGCGCCTGCGTATCGATAGGCCTCGGATGGACCGGTGAGTCGCTAGCGGGCTCGACGCTGCCGGCGACGAAGCACGATTCCCAGGGCAGCGACGAGCAGCGCGGTCGCTGTGGCGGAGCCTTCTGCGTGGTGTCCGAGCCTGCACCCGCACCCCTCGGAGCCCGTATCGCTCTCTGTACCCGAAGCCCCCGAACTGCCCGGCCCGCTCGCTGGGGCTGCACCTGCGCCCACGCCGCCGCCGACCTGTGCAGGGCTTCCGCCGGTTGCCACGTTGCCACCGACGGCGACCATGCCACCGGTGGCGCTGATCCCGCCCGTGGCGGTGGTACCACCCGCAGCCATGCTGCTGCGGCCGCCGATGGTGACGTCGCCGCCGGTCGCGCTCGTTCCGCCTGCAACGCCGCCGGTCTCCACGGTGCCACCGGTCTCCAAGCTGCCGCCACTGCCAGCGGAACTGCGGCCGCCAACACCACCGCGACCACCCGTTCTGCCACCAGCCGGTCCGCCCCCCGTGGCTTCCCCACCACCTGCGCCACTGGTTCCACCATCCCCACCTGTAGCCCCGCCATCACCGCCGGTCGCGCTCGTTCCGCCCGAGCCGCTCGTTCCACCCGTACCGCTCGTAGCGCCACCGGGAACAGCATCCGGACAAGCCGCAGTCTCTGGATCCTGACCACCGGCCTGATCGAGACCGAAGTACGCGGCAACGGCATTCCCGTCGAACGGCACCGCATGCCCGACGCCGGACAAAGAAAAGACCTCGAAAACCGTATAGCCACAAGCACTCTTCCAGTACTGACGCGTGGTCCCCGACTTGGGAGTGTCGCTCCCGTCCTCTTTTTCGTCCAGACCAAGCAGGTTGGTCCACTCGCGGATATCTTGGGCCACGTTCTTGTAGCTGAGCGTCGTGTCGCTCGTTCCATGCCAATGCTGCAGGCGCGGGCGATGTCCGGCGTAGCCGGGAAAATAGGAACGAACGAGATCGCCCCACTCTCCGGCGGTCTTGTCCACGGACCCTCCCGCGCAGGGGCCGCTCCACTGGCCCGTACCGTTGGAGGGCTTCCCGACGACGTCGTTGTAGTCCTCCGCCCAGCAGCCGCATGGCACCCCCATGAGCGACACGCCAGCCATGAAGACGTCGGGGAATACACCCAGAAGCGCCTCGGTCATGATCCCTCCCGATGAGCCTCCCACCGAGTACACCCGACCCGCGTCGGCGCTGTACTGAGAGAGCACGTACCTCACCATCTGGACGATCGCGGGCGCGTCGCCCTTGCCGTCGTGGTTGAGCGATCTATCCGACCCGGCGTCCCAGCAGTTCTGCCCGGTGGCTTCCGGGAAGATCATGATGAACCCGTTCCGGTCGGCGAGCGACACCAGGCTCTTCGACTCGTTGTAGCTCGATGTGCCATCCCCCTGGCAATGGTGGGGGACGACCACGATGGGTGGCTTGCTTGCCGGCGTGTCTGGCACGTACAGATACATGTTGACGTAGCTGGGCAGACCGCTGACGCCTGCCCACCATTCGCTCTGCGCGATCTTCTGCAGCGACGCCGCGCCCGCTGGTACAGCAGCGAGCAGTCCGACCAGAATCGATACACCCGCGAGAAAACGATCCCGATATCGGCCCATGGCTGTCTACCTCTGGAAAGCTGACGTTGAGAACGTTCACATGCCGGCATCCTGGCCCGTGTCGGAACAGAACGTTGGGCGCGACCTAACGCGACGGATTGCAGACACGTGACACCCGTTGTTCGCTTCGATGGGCCGGACTCTCCATTTGTAGCACAGGGTGCGCACCTGGACGTGAACCATCGCCACGTGAGTTCGTGCTGAGTGGCGCGGTGGGAACCGACGGGACCTGCCCGAGTCGAAGGAGCCTCGCTCGACACCACACGCAAACCGCCCGACAGGCCCGACGTGAACACGTGAGCGCTCGGACGGCGCACAAACCCAACGCCACGAGTCCTTCTGGGCCACATGCAGCCCCACCGGAAACCTGGAATTCCGCTGCACATGGTGGGATTTGCACTCCGCTGCACATGATGGGATTCCAACAGAAACGAGTCGATTTCTCGCGCTGCTCGTGCATTGCGTCGCGTCGCGGCGTCCGCTAAAATCAGCTGTAGTCATGCTCCGTCGAGGAGATTGCCGCTCGAATCTTGGCTCTCGGAGGACGACCCCTCACCCTAGGAGATGTCATGCACGCTCGATCCTTCAACCCAGTCGGTTGTCTGGTGGTTCTGGGCTCGCTCGCCCTGGCTTGTTCCGACACTACAGCGTCCAGTGACACGGGTGGCTCAGGGGGCACCGCCGCCGGTGGCGATACGGCCAATGGCGGCACTGGCGGCACCTCGATGACCGGCGGAGGCGTGACCGCTACGGGTGGGTTCAACACGAGTACGGGTGGTATGTCGAACGGTGGGGTCACCTCGGCGGGCGGGATCCCGGCCGGAGGCGTGACCGCTACGGGTGGGTTCAACACGAGCACGGGTGGCACGACGAGCGCAGGCGGCGCGATCGTCACAGGCGGCACGACGGATTCGGGTGGTGCAACGGTCTCGGGCGGTGTGACCGGCGTCGGCGGCCGCACCGAGGCCGGTGGCACGACGCTTTCGGGTGGCACGTCCAGCACGGGTGGCAGGACCGGCAGGGGCGGAACAACAGCCGAGGGAGGCACGACAGCCACCGGAGGCACGACGGCCGCTGGAGGCACGACGGCCGCTGGAGGCACGACGGCCGCTGGAGGCACGACGGCCACCGGAGGCACCAGCCAGGGAGGCTCGACACCCGGCGATGGCCCCTGCGACATCTATGCGGCTGCCAATACGCCGTGTGTCGGAGCATACAGTACGGTGAGGGTTCTCTCGAAGGCGTACACCGGGCCCCTCTACCAGGTCAGGAAAGGAGGCGGGGCCAAGAATACGGGCACGGGTGGCACTACGCAGGATATCCAGGCCGTGAACGGCTTCGCCGACGCGGCGGCGCAGGACGCGTTCTGCGGCACCGATACGTGCACCTTCTCGAAGCTCTATGACCAGTCCGGCAGAGGCAACGATCTCACTGTGGCAAAGAAAGGCTGCTACGAGGGGACTGCGTCTGAAGACGACTACGAATCCAACGCGAAGAAACAGTCCGTGACGGTCGGCGGCCACAAGGTCTACGCCCTGTACATGGACAAGCACGAAGGCTACCGCAACAACGAGGCCACGGGCACGGCAACGGGCGCGCAGGAACAGGGTACCTACGATGTGGCAGCGGGCAGCGGTCTGCGTCCTGGCGCGGGCTGCTGCTGTTGCTGGAACTTCGGAACGGCATCGAAGGACAACTGCTACGGCCCCACGGGCATGATGGCGGCGCTCTTCCTCGGGACGGGCTACTGGGGCAGCGGTGCGGGTAGTGGTCCGTGGTACCTGGGTGACTTCGAGGCCGGCGTCTGGGCCGGCGGCACAGGAGACTCGGGCTACAAGAATCCCAATAGCCCATCCATGACCATGGATTTCGCGTTCGGCATCCTCAAGGTGGGTGGGCAGAAGTATGCACTGAAGATGGGCGATGCTCAGCAGGGTGAGCTGACCACCGCCTATGACGGCAACAAGGGCAATTGGACGTGGCAATTGGAGGGCGGCATCATCCTGGGCATTGGCGGTGACAACAGCAATTCGTCGGACGGAACCTTCTTCGAAGGCGCCATCACATCCGGCTGGCCCACGAATGAGGCGGATGCAGCCGTCTTGAAGAACGTCCAGGCCGCGGGCTACCAGAAGTAAGAGTCCGTTTCGCGTGCCGGCGCGAACAGACGGCCCTGCTCGTCCCTGGCGCGGGCAGGGCTATTGCCTCACGACCCGGTGGAAAGGCAGCACGTCGCTGGCGGGCGTCCCGGCACGGGCAGCCACCCCGCGAGCCCCGCGTCGCCCCGTGATACCGCTGGCATCGGCAGCGTCGAGCGGCTTGTCTATGTCAATGCCTTCACCGCCTCGCGCTCGATGGCGAGGCCCTTCCTGTGGCGGGAGAAGAACTGGGCGAAGCCCTTCACGTCGCGCGGATCCGGCTGCACGGGCTTGCCGATGCTCTTGGCGATGCGCTCGTCGAGGTAGTCGGGCAGCGACTGCTTCGCATCGGCGCGGAGCATGTAGGCAGCGAGCACGGCCATGCCCCAGGCGCCGCCCTCGCCGGCGGTGGCGGGGATGCTGACCGGGACGTTAAGCGCTGCGGCCATCATGCGCTGACCGGTATCGCCGCCCTTGAAGAAGCCGCCGTGGCCGCGGATCTCCTCGATGATCACCCCCTCCTCCTCGGTAAGGATGTTCATCCCGGTCCGCATGGCGCAGAGCGAGGCGTAGTACATCGCCCGCACGAAGTTCGCCAGGGTGAACTTGCCGTCCTGGTTGCGCGCGAACAGCGGCCGGCCCTCGGTGAAGCCGGTGATGTGCTCGCCGGAGACGTAGTTGATGGAGAGCAGGCCACCCGCGTCTGGGTCCCCCTGTAGCGCGAGCGGCAGGAGCCTACCGTAGAGGTCGTCGGAGGTCGCCTGGGCGCCGAGCGCATCGGCGACCTGGCCGAAGAGAGCGATCCAGGCGTCGAGATCGGAGGAGCCGTTGTTGGAATGGGCCATCGCGACCGGGCTGCCGTCGGGCGTGGCCACGATGTCGATCTCCTCGTGAACCCGCGACAGGCTCTTCTCCAGCACGATCATGGCGAAGACAGAGGTTCCCGCCGACACGTTCCCGGAGCGCGGGCGCACCGCGTTGGTGGCGACCATGCCCGTGCCGGCGTCACCTTCCGGCGGACACAGCGGGATGCCGGCCGGGAGCTTTCCCGAGGGATCGAGCAGCTTGGCGCCCTCGGCGGTGAGCCTGCCGGCAGGGCTGCCGGCAGGCAGAACGTCACCGAGGACGTCCCGGAGCTTGTAGCCCAGCTTGCGCGGCGCGATCAGCGCGTCGAACTTGGCCATCCGCGCCGCGTCCCAATCGCATGTACGCGGGTCGATGGGGAAGATGCCGGACGCCTCCCCCACCCCCAGCTTCCGCTCGCCCGTGAGCTTCCAGTGAACGTAGCCAGCCAGCGTGGTGACGTGAGCGAGGTGCGGAACGTGCGCCTGGCCGTCCAGGATGGACTGGTAGAGGTGGGCGATGGTCCACCGCTGCGGCACGGCGAAGTCGAGCCGCGGGCTGAGCTCGGCGCAGGCCTTGCCGGTGATGTTGTTGCGCCAGGTACGGAAGGGTACCAGGAGCTTCCCCTCACGGTCCAGGGCGACGTACCCGTGCATCATGGCGCTGAAGCCGACGGAGGCGACGGTCCCGAGCTGTACGCCGTACTTGGCGCGGACGTCCTCGACCAGCGACCCGTAGCAGGAGGCGAGGCCCTTCCAGACGTCCTCCATGTCGTAGGTCCAGATGCCGTCCTTGAGCTGGTTCTCCCAGGTGTACGAACCCGATGCCAGCGGCGTGGCGTCCGGCGCGATGAGGGCGGCCTTGATGCGTGTGGACCCGAACTCGATCCCGAGGCTGGCACCACCCGATCGGATCAGCTCCACCGCGTTGCCCTGATTCTGGTTCATCGATTCCTCCTGTGCACGGCTCTGGCCGTGCCCGCGCCA
>JAFGIS010000259.1 GCA_016929495.1 Polyangiaceae bacterium
CCGGCCACAGAGAGCAGCGCCGAGGCTGTGACGTCGAGCGCCGGGCTTCCCGTGACTTCGCCTTTTCAAGACTCGAAGTGAGCCCGAGCACGCTCGTGCCGTAGCCTCAGCGCTGCGGTGCGAGCGTGGGCGCTGTTGGGTCCGGCGGCCGGCAGAGGCTCGAGCCTTCGGCCCGGGGCGTCTTTCGTTCTGGCCGTTGGGGCCGACTTGAGCGTGTGCGACAGCTGCGCGATCCTCCGCGCCTCGCATGAGCACCGCCATCAGACTTCACTCCGTCGACCTCGCCATCATCTGCGTCTACTTCCTGGTCACGGTCCTGGTCGGGTTCTGGGTTTCCAAGCGCGGAGCGCGGGATCTGGATTCCTACTTCCTCGGAAGCAAATCCCTGCCCTGGTACATCCTGGGCGTTTCGGACGCGTCCGGCATGTTCGACATCACCGGGACGATGTGGCTCGTATACGTGCTGTTCGTCTACGGGGCGAAGGGGCTGTGGCTGCCCTGGCTGTGGCCGACCTTCAACCAGATTTTCCTGATGATGTTCCTGAGCGGCTGGATCCGTCGTTCGAACGTGCTCACGGGCGCCGAATGGATCGAGACTCGTTTCGGGCGCAACACCGGCGCCAATCTCGCCCACCTGAGCGTCGTCTTTTTCGCGCTGGTGAATGTCATCGGTCTGCTCGCGTACGCGTTCATAGGGATCGGCAAGTTCGCCGTCGTGATGTTGGGGCCGCGCTTCACCGATGCGCCGCACGGACTGGTCACCAACGAGAACATCTACGCTGTCATCATCCTGCTCGTGACGGCCGTCTACGCCATCAAGGGTGGCATGTTCAGCGTGGTGAGCACCGAAGTCATGCAGTTCTCGATCTTGACGGTAACGGCGCTCACCATCGGAGTGGTCGCGATCTACAAGGTCTCCCCGGAAATGATCCAGTCGGCGATCCCGGCGGGGTGGGCCAATCCCTTCTTCGGCTGGAAGCTCGATCTGGACTGGACCGGCATTCTCGATTCGGTCAACGGCGCCATTCGCGAGGACGGCAACGAGCTGTTCACGATCATCTTCGGCCTCATGTTCTTCAAGGGCGTGCTCGCGAGCCTGGCAGGACCGGCGCCGAACTACGACTTGCAGCGGGTGCTGGCCACGCGCAACCCTCGGGAAGCCTGCATGATGAACGGCATGGTCAACGTGGTCCTGTTCTTCCCCCGCTACATGATGGTGGCGGGCCTGACCGTGCTGGCTTTGGCCTTCTGCATGCCCGAGCTTCGCGCCATGCCCAAGCCGGACTTCGAGAAGCTGCTGCCCATCGTTCTGACGGAGCAGGTGCCCGCCGGCGTGGTCGGGCTGGTCCTGGCCGGGCTCCTGGCCGCGTTCATGTCGAATTTCGCGGCGACCATCAACGCGGCGCCGGCCTACATCGTCAACGACATCTACAAGCGTTTCATCCGTCCGGACTCCTCGCCCAAGACGCAGGTTCGATTGAGCCGCATCGCGGGGGTCGCGGTGCTGCTGGTCGGCATCTCCCTCGGGCTCATGACCACGCGCATCACGAGCATCATGATGTGGCTGGTGGGCGCGCTCTACGGGGGATACGTCATGTCCAACGTCCTGAAGTGGTACTGGTGGCGGTTCAACGGTCACGGCTACTTCTGGGGCATGCTGGGCGGCATTCTGAGCGCCATTTTCGTTCCGTCTCTGCTCGAGGGGCTGCTCGGGCACGCGGTCAATGCCCTGTACACCTTCCCCATCATCTTCGCGCTGTCGGCTGCAGGCTGCATAGCAGGGACGCTGCTCACCGAGCCCGAGGACGACGAGGTGCTCAAGAGGTTCTACAAGAGCGTCAGACCCTGGGGTTGGTGGGGTCCGGTGCTCGAGAAGCTGAGGCAAGAAGACCCGAGCATCGAGCCCAACAAGAACCTTCCGCGGGACGCGTTCAACGTGGTGGTCGGGATCGTCTGGCAAGTGAGCCTCGCGGGCCTGCCGATCTACCTGGTGCTGCGCGATTGGACGTGGGCGGGTGCGATCTTCGCCGTCATCGTGGTCACTTCGGTGATCATCAAGTTCAATTGGTACGACAAGCTCGAGAAGGCCGGCGGGCACGTCGCGGCGGCGCCCGCGGGGCGTCCGCAGCCAGTTTCGCCCGAGGCAGAGCTCGACGGCCCGCAGGCGCCGGTGTAGGGTCTTCCGATGCTGGATCCCTCCCGTTTTGGTGCCCCAATCGCGGCCGTGATGGCGCGCTCGCTGCGGGCCGGCCGGATTGGCCGGCTCTGGATGCCGTGGGCCCTGTTGCTGTTGGCGTGCAGTGAAGACAAGAAGCCAGCGCCGCCTCCCGAGCCCCCCGCGCTCGAGATACAGCAGGTGCGCGCCATCGGCGGAGGCACCTGGTCGCCCGGGAGCGATCAGCCGCTCGAACTCGGCTGTGCGCCCTCGCCGGTGCTGGTCGAGCTCGGCCCCAGCAGCAGCAAGGGCCAGATCGGCGACTGGATCCTGCGACCCCCGGGCGACTGTGGCGGCGAAGCGCGATGCGGGTTCGTTTCGGTGACCGTCGACCCGTCGAGCGAGGACGCCAGTCCGGTCGACAGCGCCGCTAGCTCGGTCCAGATAGAGCTGACGGCCGGAACGCACGTGATCTTCGCCGAGTTTCGAGGAAACGACGGGGGTGGCGTGGCAGCCGAGGGCGGGCGCGTCACCTGTCAAGAGGAGCTCCGTGTCGAGGCACCGCGCGACAGCGAGTGCGCCGACGCCGGCACGGACTGAGCGTCCTTTCCACGGTCACCCCTCCGCCACGCCTGGCACGCTCCTTGCGCTGGCAGTACTCATGCTTGGAGAACGAGGATGGGGGCACCCTGGAGCCCATCGTGTCACCGGGATGTGGATGGGGCCGGATGCGCGCCGCCCTGGGTGATCTGGACGGCGACGGCCGCACCGAGGTCGTCGGCGCCACCCATGGCTCGGTCTGCGTGACCGGGAGCGACCTGTCGCTGCACTGGGAGCACTGCAGTCGGGACGACGGCTACGCTTCGGTGACCCTGCAGTCACTTCGACGAGGCGTCCATCGGACGCCCCAGACGAAATGCGCCTTTCGCAACCGATGCGACAATGGCGTCCGCCTCCCGCGGGTCCAGCTCGAGCATTCGGATCAGGCGTCCCAGCAGTGCCTGCTCCTCGGGTGTCTGCTGGCCATCCGCATGGGTGAGCAACGCGGCATTCGCGAGCAGCAGCGCCCGGTCTTCGCGACCGAGCTCGCCCAGCGGGATATCCTCGTCCAGCGTCCGCCTCTGTCGCGCGTACGCCAGGATTTCTTGCTCCTCCGTATCGCTCGCGTCGAACCCGCAGAGCAGTCCCTCGATGACGCTGGACTCGGGCCGAGCGACCTCGCCGTCGGCCCAGGCCACCGCCACCAACGACTTGACGATGTTCTTTTCCCCGGGAGTCATGGGCAAGAGCATAGCGCACGGGCAGCTCTTCGGGCATTGGCATCTCGCGAGCGGATTGGGTGCCCTGGCGAAGGTCCGCAGCCGCGCCTCGCTCGCGCGGCCGTGAGCCCGAGGGACAGCCGGTGCGCCTTCGCCGGCGCCGACTGGGCATCGAGACCCGGAGCTCGCGGAGCTCACGGGTGCACGAACATCACCGTTCCCTTGAGCGGCAACAGCACGCCGTGCCATCCCACCGGCAGCCGGGGCTCGGTGAAGTAGAAGATGCGCCGGGCGTCCTCCGGCGACAGGTTGATGCAGCCGTGGCTCTTGGGGATCCCGAAGCGGTCGTGCCAGTACGCGCCGTGCAGGGCATAGCCCTCCTTGTCGAAGTACTGGACGTAGGGCACGTCCCTGAGCTCGAATTCCTCGCCGACCTCGTCGGAGCTCATCGTGGCGGTCAGGTGCTTGGTGTGAATGCGGAAGATGCCGCGCTTGGTCGCGGTGGTGTGCTCGGGATCCTCGAGCCCGGCCTCACCGCTCGAGATCAGCGTCGCGTACACGGGCTCCGTTCCGTCGTACAGCATCAGACTCTGTTGAGTCAGGTTGATGTCGATCCACTTCTCGCCGCGCTTGCCCCAGCCCGGCATGCGGCGCGCAGGCAGGAAGCGCGAGGCGTGCAGATCGCTCAGCCAGCGGTGGTCCTCGGTCTCGTAGTACAGATGGCCTTTCACCAAGTCCTGCTTGCCCGAGAGCTGCAGGGCACTGCGATAGGGCGCAGGGCCGGCATCCACCATCCGCGCCTTTCCCGGCGAGCGCTGCCAGAAACGGGCGTTGGGGTGTCGGACGATGGCGAACGGAAACTGAACCTCCTTGCCCAACAGGAAGCCGTGGAAGTCCGAGCCGCGGATCGGGCGA
>JAFGIS010000260.1 GCA_016929495.1 Polyangiaceae bacterium
ACCCTGGCGCGACGAGACAGGACGGGATCATGAAGCGCATCTACTTGTCTCCCCCCCACGTCGGCCCGGAGGAACGAGCGCTGTTGCTCGAGGCGTTTGACTCCAATTGGGTGGCGCCGGTTGGTCCGGACCTCGACGCGTTCGAACGTGAAGTAGCGGCTCTCCTCGGAGACGTCCACACGGCGGCGCTCAGCAGCGGGACGGCGGCGCTCCATCTTGCCCTGATTCTGCTCGGAGTCGGGCCGGGCGACGAAGTGCTCGTGCCGACGTTGACCTTTGCAGCGAGTGCCAATGTCGTTCGGTACGTCGGTGCGCTGCCCGTTTTCGTGGACTGCGACACGTACTGGACCGTGGATCCGGTTCTGGTTCAGACGGGACTCGAAGAGGGCGAGCGGCGCGGGAAGCTTCCGAAGGCGGTGATGACGGTAGACCTGTTTGGCCAGTGCGCGGACTACGACAGACTCGGCGCCATCTGCGCACGGTACGGCGTGCCCATGATCCAGGATGCAGCCGAGGCGCTGGGTTCGCGCTACCGAGGCGCTCCCGCGGGCACTCAGGGAGACATCTCGGTCCTGTCGTTCAACGGAAACAAGATCATTACGACGAGCGGGGGAGGCATGCTGGTCTCTGCGCGCAAGGAGTGGATCGATCGCGCGCGGTTCCTGGCGACTCAGGCACGCGACCCGGCACCGCACTACGAGCACTCGGAGATTGGATACAACTACCGTCTGAGCAATCTGTTGGCGGCGGTTGGCCGCGCACAGCTCGCGAAGCTCGAGCAGCGAGTCCTGCTGCGTCGCGCCAATTTCGACTTCTATCGCGAAGCATTGGGCTCGTTGCCCGGATGGAGTTTCATGCCCGAAGCCCCATACGGTACGTCGAATCGTTGGCTCACGTGCGTGACCATCGATCCGGCTGTGGCGGGGGTCTCGCGTGAACGCATCCGCCATCATCTCGCAGAGCATCAGGTGGAGGCGAGGCCCGTCTGGAAACCCATGCACTGCCAGCCGGCGTTTCGCGGTTGCCGAGTGTACGGCGGGAGCCGGGCGGAGCGCATCTTCGAGCAGGGGCTATGCCTGCCGAGCGGGTCCGGTCTGCTCGAGGAAGAGCGCATGCATGTGACTGATCTGGTGCAAGAGGTCGCGGCGTCGCACCGACCGTAGCGAGAGCTCATGCCGTCCAGGCACGGGTTTCGCGCGCCATCGAGGGGGCGTCGGACAGCCATACCGGACAGCCGAGTCTCAGCGACGTACTGCCAGCCTCGAGCCATTTGACGATCTCGGCGCCGGCCAGGCCGTCGCTGTCTTCGCTGGCTCCCTGGCGAGCGCTCCTAACGAAGGAGCGCATTTCGACCAGCAGTGGCTCCTCTTCGGGCAGGGGGGATGGCAGCGGGAGCAGCGGGTGACCCGAGTGCTCATACACACGAAGCTTGTCCACGCTCGTGTCGTCGAAGACGACGGTTCGGGAGGTACCAATGACGCGGAGCCGACGCACCTTGGCAGAGTGGTTGGCGGCGACCGTGACGCTCACCCGAACATTGCCGGCGCACTCGAGCGTTGCTTTCATCCGGTCCGGGTCGCCCGCCTCGGTTCGCAGCGTCAGGCGGACTGGGGCTCCGAGAAGCAATCGGACCACGCTGAGATCGTGCGGCGCCAGCGTCCACCACGCATTGTGGGAGTCGCGGGACGCTCCCAAGCGCCAGGTTTCGATGCGCTTGAGCCTGCCCAGGCAGCCCCGGCGAACCCAATGGCACAGAGTCCTGACGGAAGCGTGATGCTGCAGAATGTGCCCCACCATCAGCACGCGTTGGTTCGACCGAGCTGCTCCGACGAGGCGTTGAGCGTCGGCGAGGCTCGTGGCCAGGGGCTTTTCGACGAAGACGTGTCGGCCCCGCTCGATGGCCATGAGCGCGGGGAGCACGTGCTCGTTGGGCGGTGTGGCGACCGCGACCGCCTGTACGGATGGCCTGTCAAGGAGAGCAGGGAGACTCGTCGTGCAGAAAGCGTCGGGGCAACACGCAGGCCAGCCGGCGAGCCGCTTGGGGTCCACATCGCAGAGACCCACGACGTTGGCGTCGGGAAGGGTCGAAAGCGTCCGGACGAGGTTCACACCCCAACGACCAACGCCCACAACGGCGACGCCAAGCTTGGATCTCATCGCGCAGGCTTTTATCTCGAACCGGCATGTTGCGCCAGTGCGGCGTTTCAAGTGAAACGCCGCCCCAACAGCAGGAAGCAGCGGTTCAGGCGGGTGCGGAATCGAGGGTCTATCGCTGCCCTCACCCAGCTACCCAGCTGGGGGCAGCGACAGACCCGGCATTCCGAAGGAAACGGAGTTCCAAGTCAGCTTGACACAGCCGCCCCGAGCGGCACAAGACCGGGACATGTCTTCTGAGTCGGTCCAGGCGTCGGGGCCCTGCAGCCCGGCTCGCACCCGTCGCTTTTGGGGTGTCTGGACCTGGCTCGAGCGGGTAGGCGGATTCGTGGGCTGGCTGGCGTTTTCCGTGCTTCGTGTTCGGCGCGAGCATGTGCTCCGCTCGTTGCGAACGGCTCGGCTCGAGCCAGCAGAACAGACGGCTCGGGCCATGTATCGGTCGCTGGGCGTGAGCCTGTGCGAGTTCTTGGGCATGGCTGTTCTCCCACCCGAGACGCTCTTTGCCAGGATCGAGCTTGACGATAGCCGCCTGCTGGCAGAGGCGCGCGGCAGCATTGCCGCGACGGCCCATACGGCCAACTGGGATCTGGTGGCTTGTGCGATTGCACGCCGATTGCCCCTGATGGTGGTGACGAAGCGACTGAGCTTGGGCTGGCTCGACCGGCTGTGGCAGACCGAACGATCGAAAACGGGGCTACGGCTGACCACCGTGGGCCAGGCAGTTGGCGCCGGAAGGGAGATCCTTCGGGCCGGCGGTGTGCTCGCCATGCTGGTGGACCAAGCACCGGAGCGAGCGCGCGCCGTGATACCCTGCGCGTTTTTGGGGCAGACAGCGTATGTGGACTTGGCGCCTGCGCTGTTGGCGCAGCGTTTTCGCTGCCCGCTGTTGGCCGTCTTTCCGCTGCGTCGTGTGGATGGAACGTACGCGCTCGAGCCCGCCGGCGTTCTGCACCCTCCGGCGCGGCCCTCGCGGTCGTGGGCAGAGTCCGCCATGCGGCAGGTGACCGTCTGGCTCGAGCAGTTCGTCCGGGCGCATCCGGAACAGTGGCTATGGCTTCATCGGCGCTGGAAGGGCGCTCGGGTGGGCTAGCACCATGCGTCTGTGCTCTGTGTCCGTCGACCTTGACGAAGTGCGCCACTACTTCGCGATCCACGGCCTCGGCCAGCCGTCGCCGGAGCAGTCGAACGTCGTCTACGACACGGCGATCGAGCGACTCAGCGGTTTCGCGGCAGCCCAACAGATCCCGCTCACATGGTTCGCTGTAGCAGCTGACGCGGCGCGCCCGGCGAACTCGGCGCGGCTCAGGGATCTCGCAGGCGTCGGACACGAGATCGCCAGCCATTCGCTCGACCATCGCTACGATCTTACTCTCCTGGGCCGGAGAGACATGGAGCGCCAGGTCATCGACGCCGTCACGCTGCTCGAACGCGCAACCGGTCAGCGTCCCGTCGGGTTCCGTGCGCCGGGCTATCTCATGAACGACACCTTGTTCGATGTCGTGCGGCACAGTGGCGCGCAGTACGACTCGTCCGTGTTTCCCTGTCCCGCGTACGGCATCGCGAAGCTTCTGGCACTTGGCTACGGACGACTTCGGAAGCGCCGTTCGAGTTCGATCCCGGGCGCCCCGGCGGCATGGCTCGGGCCGACCCGCCCGTACCCGTCTCCCAGAAGAGACGCAGGAATAGGAGGCAGGCTGCTGGAACTGCCGATCCAGGTCGCTGGCCCGGTCAGGATCCCATACATTGGTACCACCCTCACGCTCCTCGGCCCCAGCTGGGCACGGCGGCTGACCGCGCTCCTGCGGCGCGAGTCCTTCGTCAATCTCGAACTGCATGGGATCGACGCGCTGGACTACCGTGACGGACTTCATCCGCTCCTACCCCATCAACCAGACGTACGGGTTCCCTTCGAACGCAAGTTCGCCGCTCTGGGCGCTGCCATCGAGGCCCTGCGGCAACAGGGGCGAGCCTACGTGACACTGCGCGAGGCGGCCGTCCGCATCGGCTGAGCCAATTGCGTCTCGGTCACACAGTCTGCTAACAAGGGGCATCCGGCCATGCCTTCCCGACGACTTCGGGCCGGAAGCCGAAAGGAACTCGATGTGGCACGCAGAGGGATTGTCCTGGCCGGTGGCTCCGGATCGCGCCTGTACCCGCTCACGGTGTCGATCAGCAAGCAGCTCATGCCGGTGTACGACAAGCCGCTCGTCTACTACCCCCTGGCGACGCTGATGCTGGCTGGCATCCGCGAGATCCTCGTGATTACCACGCCGGAGGACGCCCCGCTGTTCAAGCGCCTCCTGGGGGATGGCAGGCAGTGGGGAGTCGAGCTCGCATACGCCGCGCAGCCGCGTCCCGAGGGTCTGGCCCAGGCGTTCATCATCGGCGAGCAGTTCCTGAACCGACAGGCTGCCTGCTTGGTTCTGGGCGACAACATCTTCTATGGCGATGGTCTGCCGGAACGACTCCAGCGTGTCGCGGCACAGGAGCGCGGGGCGACGATCTTCGGCTACTTCGTCCGGAATCCAGAGGCCTATGGCGTCGTGTCGTTCAACCAGGCCGGCGTCGTCGATGATGTCCAAGAGAAACCGGCGCAGCCTAGGTCGAACTACGCCGTGACCGGACTGTACTTCTACGACGCGGACGTCGTCGAGATCGCGAAGAGGGTCCGGCCTTCGGCGCGCGGTGAGCTCGAGATCACCGACGTCAACCGGGCGTATCTCGCGCGCGGGGATCTCCGGGTCGAACGGCTCGGTCGAGGCTTCGCGTGGCTGGACACCGGCACGCACCAGTCTTTGTTCGACGCCGCCAACTTCGTGCGCGTGGTCGAGGAACGGCAGGGGCTGAAGGTGTTGTGCCCGGAAGAAGTGGCATACCGAATGGGCTTCATCGGCGCCGAGGAAGTCACTCGAGCGGCACAGCGGCACCACAACAGCGGATACGGGGAGTATCTGGCACGGTTGGTCGCCAAGGACTGAGGGGTCGGCTTGCGACGACCGCCGCCGCTCACTGCGCGAGGTTACAGAAGATGCAATTCAGGCCCACTGAGATCCCCGACGTGGTCGTCATCGAGCCGAGGGTGTTCCACGACGCTCGTGGCTTCTTCATGGAGACATGGCGTGCCGAGCGGCTGGCCGCTGCAGGCATCGACGTGCGCCTAGTCCAGGAGAACCACAGTAGCTCCGCGGCCGGCGTGCTGCGCGGCCTGCACTATCAGATCCAACACGCGCAAGGGAAGCTCGTGCGCGTCGTGCGCGGTCGTGTGTTCGACGTCGCCGTGGACCTGCGTAGGAGCTCGCCGACTTTCGGGCGCTGGGTTGGCGTGTGGCTTTCGGAGGAGAATCGGCTAGAGGTGTGGATCCCGCCGGGGTTCGCACACGGCTTCTACGCGGCGACGCTGGCCGAGGTGGTCTATCACTGTAGCGACTACTACGCGTGCGAACACGAACGGTCCGTGCGGTGGAACGACCCGTGCGTTGCGGTGCAGTGGCCCCTGTCGGCCGGCGAGGCACCCGTCCTGTCGGAGAAGGATGCCGCCGCGCCCCTTCTCGAACACGCGGATCTGTTTGCATGAAGGCCTTGGTCATCGGAGCCGGCGGCCAGCTCGGCCGAGAACTGGTGCGCGCGGTGCCCCCGGGCGTCGCGCTCGCGACTGCGGATCTGCCGAGCTTCGATCTGGAACGCGCGGGGGCTCTGGATCTGCTGCTGAAGGAAGAGGTCCCGGATGTCACCATCAACGCCGCGGCGTTCACGGCGGTGGACGCGGCGGAGTCAGAACGCGAACGGGCGTTCTGCATCAACGGCGAGGCGCCAGCTCGGCTGGCGCAGCTGGTCTCGGAACGAAGTGCCCGACTCATCCACGTATCGACGGATTTTGTATTCGATGGTGAGCGGGCGCGACCGTATCGGCCGGACGACGAACCGAGGCCGCTGGGTGCCTACGGAGAGAGCAAGCTTGCCGGCGAGCGCGGCGTACGCTGCCAGTGCCCGCGTGCGGTTATCGTGCGCACGGCTTGGCTGTACTCGGGTACGGGTCAGAACTTCGTCAAGACCATGCTGCGCATCATGCGCGAACGGGGTGCTGTTCGGGTCGTCGCGGATCAGGTGGGCACTCCGACGTGGGCGCGCGGGCTCGCCCACGCGCTCTGGATGTTCGCCGTGCGGCCTGACCTCTCCGGGATCTTCCACTGGACCGACGCTGGGGTTGCCAGCTGGTACGACTTCGCCACGGCTATCGCCGAGGAGGCCCGTGAGACGGGACAGCTGACGGCGCCGGTGCATGTCGAGCCGATCAGCACGTCGCAGTATCCAACCCCGGCGCGTCGCCCGTCATTCAGCGTACTCGACAAAGTGGCGACGTGGGAGGCCCTCGGCACCCGCCCACCCCACTGGCGCGTCCAGCTTCGGCACATGCTGGCTGAGCTGTCGGTCGAGGAGGGCCGGTGAGGCGAGCGTCAATCGCACACGCGGCGGGAGCCTGCGTCTGAACTGCTTCAGAAGCGCCGTGAGTCGTGGCACCGCGCTCGGATCAGTGGCGTAGAAGGTCACGCTGCGTCCTGCGACGGTGACGGGGCGTCCAGAAAGGCGCAACGTGGCCACCGCGCGCCAGCTGCGCGGCAGCTTGGGGAACCAGTGGCTGTAGAGCATCGCCAGCCGCACGCCCCGTGAGTGGGCTTCGGTCTCCATCCACTGGGCGTCGCCGCTCGAGCGGGCAGCCTGCGCCGATGGGGCTGCAAGACCCCACAAGTCCAGCACGTACGCATCGTTCTTGTAGCTGACCCAGCCAATGTCGTTGACCGCGACCGGAGCGCGATAGTCCTCCGTGACGAACCGGTGCATCTGGAACTGCTGTTCATACACATTGCGCGAGGCGAACGGCACTTCCCAGACGTTGTTCAACTCTCGCAAGTGGAGCAGGCAGATCGCACAAGAGAGGACTACGGTAGCGAGGATGGGCCGAGCGTGAAGCCACGCCCTCAGTCGGGTCGCGCCCAGCGTGAGCAGGACGATCAGACAACTGAGCCAGGCATACGCGCTATACCTCCCGTACCAGTCGAACTGTCCCACCACCAGATGCAACAGCGCGACGGTCGAGCCGAACACGGCCAACATACGCGCGTGGCGGTCCAGCTGGCGGATGCGTGCGGCCACGGCGAACAACGCAATAGCGGCAACAAGCCTCAGGCCCTGTAGCGCGACGAGGGAACGGGCCGACTGTTCGAGCCATGCGAGCGGCGCGCCTCTGGCGTGCAGGAAGTGGGACTTCAGCAGCACGGAGGACGGTAGCGGCGCTAGGCCGCGTGTGAGCAGGAAGCACGAATAACCTCCGAGCAGCACCACAATGCCCAGGCCCAGTGCAAGCGCCGTCCTCGGCTTGCCGGAGAATGCCAGAACGCCCAGCGCTGGCGCGCAAACTGCGAGGTTCTCGTAGCGTACCAGCGGTGCAAGGAGCAGCACGGCCATCGTGCTGTGCCGCATGCGGCCGGTTCGGCCGAGCTCGCCGACCCCAACCACCACGGACGTCGCACATGCCAGCTGGAGGGAGTGCTCGAGTCCACTGAAGATCGCAGGCACGAGGTTCGCTGCCACGGTCAGCAGGCCCACCAACCATGCCGTCAGCACGTGCCGAGCGAACGGCCGAAAATCGGTCATCACAGTCGCCGCGATCTGCGAGAGCGCGGCTAAGGTCACCAGCGTGCTCACCAGATTGATGGCCAGTGGCGCTGGCTCTTCGAGTCCGAGCCAACAGAGTGGGGCGAGCAGGAAAGGCCAGAGAACGCTCGAACAAGGCGCCGAGGCCTCGCCCCCGTTCACCCCGTAGTGGCCGCGTGCGATATTCTCGGCGAGGGCGAGGTGGATGTAGGCGTCATCGAAGGTGTAGACAATCTTCCCACCGGTCTTGACCAGCGTGGACACGAGCAAGATCCCGACCACGGCGATGACCAGCCCCACGGCACCGATCCCGTCAGGAGCAATGCGAGCGCTTGTGGCGGTTCGCGTGAGATTGAACAAGGTCCGCGTGACTATGAAACGAAGCGGTCGCGACGGCAGCAGCGTACGACAGACATCTGCAGAAGTGGGGTGTGCGCCAGCGACGGGGCCGACGCCTATCGTGGAGCCGCTCGTTGGCCAATGATTGGAAGGCAAGCCGGCGCGATGCACTGCGTATGGGGCTGGCAATCCGCATCGGACTGGCACGGCCAGGCGCACCTGCCCGTCGCAGTGTTGCAGCGGTTGGTGAAGCAATTCGCGTCCGATGTGCAAGGGAAGGCCAGGGCGGCGGGATCAGGACTGGCAGGGCGCGGAGCCGGCTCGTTGGGCTGCGTGGGGCCGAAACGTGCTTGCTGTGCCGGTGCCTGCGGCACGAGAGGGTTGCCAGGTGGCTGCGTCTGGGCTTGCTGCTCGGGCGCAGGAGGCGCAGGCGGAGGAGCGTGACGCGCCTTGTGGCACGAAAGCGCCAGGAAGACCGGGCCCAGCACGCCCGCGAGCCAGGACAATGCCGCCTTTCGCAACGAAATCGCCGGGGGCACGGCATAACGGTAGGCGCCGCCCCGAGTCCGGTCAACTCGCGCCCCCCTGCGCCGTCGGACAGGGTGCACCGGGACGTTATGGCCCGAGCGTAAGAATGCGGGTGCCGGAATGCGCCCGGCCCAAGAGAGTAGGGCCGAATTTCGGCTCTTGGTTGGGGAAAGAATGGTGATATGTTCGCGTTCTGGGCTCGGATGAGTGCGCGCGGCGATAGCGATGAGCGGCTCCCCGGTTCGCTCGTGGGGCGTCTCGAAGGGGAGGCATCCGCGGCGATACGGCGCAAGCCGGCACATGAGTCGCATCTCAGTGGGGCGCTTCGGGTACTCGCCCCATACTCCCGGCGGCTCTTGGACGTCCTCGGCACAGTCGTGGACACAATGGTCCAGCGCGGTGCCCTGACACGCCCACTGTACACGGGTGGTGCCCGTGCTCTGGCCGCGGCTGGAGGTGAGCGTGCCGTCGCGCCTTTGCAGCGGGCGCTTGGCAGGGAGGATGCGGGTGGGTTGGCGACGCTTTCGGCCGCCTGCTTCACCAGGCAGCCGGAGCTTGCGGAGGCGATTGCGCGTGTCGCGGTACGTCGACAACCACACCTGGCGTTCGCCGCCGAGGTGGCACGGCTCGCGCGTGGCGAATCCAATGGCGAGCACATCGCTTCCATTGCACCGAAGATCAAGGAAAGCCACCGCATTGCGCTGTGCGTCGAGGTGTTGGTCCCGCTGCTCTGGCGGATCGAAGCTCTGCCCGTGGCGATCGCTCCGGCTCTGGACGTCCTGCGAAGTGCGGAACGCCATCTCGGTAGGTGGTTGGTCTTTGGCGAGCTGGAGATGCGCGCGGGGGATGACCGACCGCTCTGCGAGGCGCGGCAGCGCGCCCAAGAAGGCCCGAGCAGCGCCCGTGCAGCATGGGCGCTCGTTGCTTGGGCTCTCGCGGGAGCAGCGGCACCTGCGCCGAGTGTGCGCCCGACAGCCGAGCTAGTGGCCCGGCTGAGCGACAGACCGAGTGCAGACCGCGACATGACCTTCCTTTTCCGTCTCGCCGCCGCGGGCGTACCGTCAGCGCGCCCTATGCTGGATAGCCTGGCCAAGGGAAGCGGAGACCGACATGAGACGGCTCTACGGGCCATCGCCTGCCTCGCGCAAACACACGGTAGAACGGAGCTCCGCGAGAAGCTGGCGGATGCGGCGGCCAACGGCCACAAGGAGGCGTTGCGCGGACTCGCCAGCGCCGCGCTGTTCGACACGGGAGACCATGGACCAGCCGTCGCACTGGCCGAGCCACTCGTTGACAGTCGCGTTCTGCCGACGGCTGCATGGGGCGCACTGGTACTGATGGCTCGCGACGGACTCGTGCGAGCGCCGCTCGTGAACGAGCCCGCGTTTCGCTGGATTCAGCTCGGATGCACGGAGTGAGTTCCGCCGGTCCAGCGCCGCGTTTCGATTGAAGCGCCGGGTTCTTCGTTGCCTCCGACCGGGCGACGGCGGCAAAAAAACCCGCGGCTTGCCAACGATCGATCTGACCCGCGGCACCTCTTGTCCTAGCGGGGCTCCGCCCCAGCCCGACAAGCCATGCTGCGGCCTGATGGGCTGTGCTGACTGTTGCGCCGGAGCCCCGCGTCAACAGT
>JAFGIS010000261.1 GCA_016929495.1 Polyangiaceae bacterium
ACTGCGTAGGTGAGCAGCAGGGCTATGGCCAGCGCCAGTAGGCCGGGGTTATTGGCCATGGAGTCTGCTGCCGCCTTCTTGAGTGCCGTCAGCCTGTCCGTCAAATCTTCGAGCATGGTATGGTGACTTCCTCAGGAGCCGTACGAGCGTTGGGGCAGCGGCGTCGACGTGCCGGTTGCTGAAGCCCAATACCACCGTAGGAGCACAGTCGGAACAAGCCGTGCTGGCTGCCTTCCCCATACGGCGGCGGAATGCGGCAATCACGCCGCCCTCGCGCCAGGATGCATGCACTGGCTCGACGCGGATGCGCGGCTACGGGGCGGCCATCCCCTCCGACGCGAGCCACTCCGGTCTACAGCTGTATTCGCAAAGGTAGCTCGGGTCGGCTGGGTCGAGGGTGAGGTCCGGGAAGAACAAACCATTGAGCAGCGCGAGGACCCAATCGGGATGGGCCTGTTGGTAGCCCTGCTCATCGAGGAAATCCACCCAGATCGAGTATTCGTCCGCGGACTCGGCGCCCACGAATCCAGCGTACCGGACGTGTTGTTTTCCGTCCTCGGGCTCGACCACGCACGGCACGATGTACAGATCGGCGGTGTACAAGCCGTTGTCATCGGTCGTCTTGCTCTGGCGAGCGACCGCGGCGCTGACGGTCATCTGACATTCATCGCTGCCCGTGAGCGGCACTGGTGCGTCGAAACGAAGCTCCAGGGCGATGAGCGTGCTCTCGAGGACGAGGTCATCGATGGTGTAGCAGCTATTGAATGTCCGATATTGCCAGGTCCTATCGTCGAGCTGGACGAACAGATCCCGGACGATCCCCGGCGTGCCGTTGTTGGACACGCCCATGGCAAACGGGTACTTCTCCTCACAGCGTGCCGTGGCTTCGTCCTGCGGATCTTCGGTGAAGTCCCAGGTGATCCGGAGCGTGTGCTGATCGGAAACGGCGAAGGTCCCCGATTTGCTGCCCATGAGCGCAGGGCCAGAACACGCGTCGTCGTTCCAGTCAGCGTAGCTGACCCGGTCGGGCGCCTCGAAGGTGAGAAAGCGCCGCTCGTTGATGCAGTCGCCGACGTACCCCGAGCCTTCCCAGGTGCCGAGCAGCTCGTCGAACTCGGCGGCACCGGCGTTCCCAGCCGTTTCTCCGCCGCTCGAGGAGCCTCCGGTCGCGGTGCTGGCTCCTCCCGTTGCTCGGCCACCCGAGCTCGCGTTGCCGCCGGTCCCGCCCGTTCCCGCCCCTGCCCGCGCGCCGCCGCTCGCCGCTGCAGCTCCGCCCTCTCCCGCCGTCCCTCCGGTCGCGGGACGGGCGCTTGCGCCCGCTGCCGCGCTGCTCGAGGTTCCGCCGCTCGCGGCGCCCATTGCCCCCGCTGCCGCGCTGCCCGGCGTGCCTCCGGTGGCCATGCCGGCCCCTCCGGTGGCCGCGCCACCAGAACCACCCCCGCGCGGTGCGCCACCGGTCCCGCCAGCTGCTGAACGTCCTGAGCCGTCGCTGCC
The DNA here is from genome assembly GCA_016929495.1 of Polyangiaceae bacterium. Lineage (GTDB taxonomy): Bacteria > Myxococcota_A > Polyangia > Polyangiales > Polyangiaceae > JAFGIS01. The sequence continues at coordinate 1,495 of JAFGIS010000261.1, forward strand.
CGCCTGAGCCTTGTCGACCCCGCCGGTGCCGCCCGTGCCGACGACCCCGCCCGTTTGCTCCGCAGAACGCTTGCTGTCGTGACGCGCTTGGCCGCTGCAGGCCTCGAGTGCCGTCACCAGAGCGAGCCCGACCGTGCCCCAGCGCGCCATCGCGTGGCCGCCCGTCTGTCGCCGGTCCATCGGCATAGTCTACCCGATCCTGAGCGGGGGGCACCCAAATCAGCGTTCCGCGAAACGGAACGCTGCCAGACGACAGCAGGGTGCGCAGGTCAGACCTGGACGAACGTCTCCGCCGCGGCGAGGCTTCACAGGGCTGTGGGCTCGATGCGACGGAGACCGTTCCACCGATCGGAACGGCGCCCCGGGCTTGACGGCGCCGCGCGCTTGGGCGCAGAGTCGCGCCGATTCGGAGGCGTCTTGCGGATCCCCGAGAAGGTTGGCCGGCTGCTTCAGGCGCTCGGGGTCGTCGGTCTGTGCACGCACACGGCCTGGGGTTCGCAATATGTTCATGACGGTCTGGCATTCTTCTGGCGCAGGGTCTCTGATAGAATCGTTCGCTTCGCGTCGGAGAGGCGACGGCCGCTCGCCGCCGGGAGCAGCTCATGGCGCCCCCGCAATCCCCTTGCCTGCCTCTGCCCAAGGGCTGGCCCCAGCAAATGCAAGAAGCCTTCGTGCACGCCGTTGGCCTGGCGCGTTTCGCGCTGCTTCATGTCCGAGGCTGGACCGTCAACAGCCCCCCTCGAGCGTGCTCGGCTTCAGGGTGACAACGACCGGCTACCAGGGAGTGCAGTTCCGTGACGCATACCGAGATTGGCGGCATCACCGCGGTCGTCGCGCCCGACCAACCACGCTACCGACGCGGTGCTCCGGCGACTCAAGGCCGCGGAGCCGCGGAGTCGCGCTGCGACCCGGGGCGGGGCGCATCGTCGACCTCGTGAGTCTCCGAGGCCTCGTGCCCACCCGTCCGACGTGCGTGCCAACGTCGAAGAGCCGCGAGCAGGCGGTTCGACGAAAAGTAGACCACGACGGCGCCGACGAGCCCAACCAGGGTCGTGCCCACCAGCATGGTAGTGAAGAAGTGCGGTCCGAGCGCCACGAACCCCTGCACACTGTGAACGACGGAGAAATCGGGCCGTGTGTCCCGGCCGCCCACTACGAGGTGACCTACGAAGTAGCAGAGACTGTACAGCGGCAACGAGGTCAGCGGGTTGCTGACCGCCGTCATGGCGGCAGCCACCACCTTGTTCCCGCGTACCAGGTAGCTGACCAGCACGGCGAGCGCTATCTGAAGGCCCCAGAAGAAGCTCGTGCCGAAGAAGAAACCAACGGCGAGGCCGCGAGCGAGCGCCTCCGGTGTGTCCTTCACCTTCACCAGGTCGCGAATCCAGACGCGCATGGGTGTTTGCTCAACCCGCCCGCCGGCTGACGAGCTTTCCGGCTTCCACGACGAGAAGCACGAACAGACCCGCCGCGAACAGTACGCCGAGCTGCAAAGACGAGAGCCCACTCGCGCCGAACCAGGACTGAAGCGGTGGGATGAAGACGATGGCCGCTTGAAGGACCAGGACGGAGCCCGTCGCAGCGACCAACGCCCGGTTCGACATGGGACTGAGGCGGAACACCGATACGTTCTGCGAGCGGCTCGCCTGAGCTTGGAAGACTTGAACCAGCACGACGGTCGTCATCACGACCGATCGCCATTCCGGCTGATTCGTCTTCCACGCCCACAGCGCGACCCCGAGGTTCACAACGCCGATCAGAAGCCCTTGCCAGACGATTTGGAGCCCGAGCCCGCCCGCCAGGATCCCCTCCGAGGGTCTCTGCGGCGGCCTCTGCATGGTCCCGCGTTCCGCCGGTTCGACGCCTATGCCCAGGCCCAGGACCCCGTCGGTCACGAGGTTGAGCCACAGGATCTGGAAGGGCAAGAGCGGCAACGGCATCCCGAAGACTGGCCCTCCGAAAACGAGCGCTAGCTTGCCAAGGTTTCCGGCGAGCGAGAACCTGAGGAAGCGGCGGATGTTGTCGTTGATCGCACGGCCCTCCTCGACCGCAGCGACGATCGTGGTGAAATTGTCGTCCAGCAGCACCATCGACGCAGCTTCCTTCGAGACATCGGTCCCCGTGATTCCCATGGCAACGCCGATGTCGGCCCGTCGCAGCGCCGGCGCGTCGTTGACGCCATCGCCCGTCATGGCCACGACGTGTCCGCGCTGCTGCAGCGCCTCCACGATCCGGAGCTTCTGCTCCGGTGCGACACGGGCGTACACCGAGGTGTTCTCCACGGCGTCGAGCAGCTGCTGCGACGAGAACGCCTGAAGCTCGGCGCCGGTCATGACGCTTCCGTCCCCCAAGATCTCCAAGTCCTGCGCTATGCGCCGTGCGGTGACCGGATGATCGCCGGTGATCATGACGGGGCGGATGCCGGCCTGCCGACAGGTCTTGACCGCCGCCGAGACTTCCGGCCGCGGCGGGTCGAGCATGCCCACCAGACCGATGAAAGTCAGGTTGCGTTCGGCTTCGCTCTGATGTTCGCCCTCGCTGCGGAAGCGAAATGCCACACCGAGCACCCGCATGCCTCCTTGGGCGAGCTCGATGTTGGCCCGCGTGATGCGTTCACGAAACGCAGTGTCGAGCGGTCGCGTGACACCGCCATCCCACACGCTCGAGCACGTCTCGAGCAAGGCGTCGACCGCTCCTTTGGCGAAGACCAGTTCCCGATCGGGGGCCAGCTCGGCGCAGTCGCCGATCCAGGCGTTGCAGTCCGCAACGCGATGAATCGTGCTCATCCGCTTGCGGTCGGAGTCGAACGGTACCTCTCCGATGCGGGGGAATGCTGCGTCCAGTTGATCCTTGAGCAACCCGAAGTGAGCAGCGGCCACGACCAGAGCGCCTTCCGTGGGATCTCCGACAGCGCGGAACCTGTCCGGCCTCTGTCCGGTCGGCTGCAGCGTGGCATCGGCGCACAGCGCGCCGCCCATGAGCAACAACGCCAGGGAAGGCTCTTGCTCGATGACCGTGCGTCCCGCCTCGTCGAGGGTCGTTGTGGGCATGCGTCGGCTCTGCGTCTCCTGGACATCGAGGCGATGGCCTGCCAGATCGAGTACGGTCACTGTCATGCGATTCTCGGTCAACGTGCCTGTCTTGTCGGAGCAGACGACGGTGACCGAGCCAAGGGTCTCCACCGCAGGCAAGCGCCGGACCAGTGCGCGGCGACGCAGCATGCGCTGCGCGCCCAGCGCGAGCGAGATCGTGACCACCGCCGGTAGCCCCTCGGGGATCACGGCGACAGCCATGCTGACGGACGTCATGAACATGAGCCGCCAGTCCTCGCCCAGGAAAACGCCCACGCCGAAGATGGCCGAGACGATGCAGACCGCGGCCACGGCGAGGGTCCGTCCCAATCGATCGAGCCTGCGTTGCAGCGGGGTAGCGGTGCTCGCGACGCCCTGCAACAGGTCGGCAACGCGGCCGAGCTCTGTGGACATGCCGGTCGCGGTCACCAGCATCTGTCCCCGTCCGTAAGCGACGCTCGTCCCCATGAACACCATGTTGGCCTGGTCGCCCAGGGCCAGAACGCCTCCTTCGGAGATGGCTGCAGGCCGCTTTTCGACGGCTTCCGACTCGCCCGTGAGCATGGCCTCCTGGACCTTGAGGCTCGCAGACTCGACGATCCGGCCATCCGCGGGAACGAGGTTACCCGCCTCGAGCACAACGAGGTCGCCGGGAACGAGCTCGGACGCCGGGATATCGGCGAGCACACCTTCGCGACGAACCCGCACGGTCGGGACCGCGAGCTTCTTCAGCGCAAGGATAGCTCGCTCGGCGCGCGCCTCTTGCACGAAGCCGAGCACCGCGTTGAGCACAACGATGGCCAGAATGGCCACGGTGTCCTTGAGGCTACCCACGATCGCGGAAACCATCGCCGCCAGGATCAGCACGACCACCAGCGTGCTGGTGAACTGGTCCCAGAGCAGGCGCAGGGTCGACCGTCCGCGTCGCTCCGCAAGAACGTTGTCGCCAAAGCGCGCACGGCGCAAGGTAGCCTCGCTCCGGCCAATCCCCCGGACCAGATCGGTGTCGAGCTGCTGCGCGACGGCGGAGGCGTCGAAGCGCTCCCATCGCGGGTGCGTCTTGGTGGGCGTCCCAACGCCCGATCGTGCGCCCTTGTTCATCGCGTCATCGTCCGTTGTCTCGCCAACGCTTTTCGAGCCTGATTGCATCAGCGCGTTCCCGAGTTCCCGGTGCTGTCAGCGTGCGTCTTGGCCGGCGCAATGCCGCCGTCTCGAACGGGCCGGCCGGAGTCCATCGACCGTAACTGGAGTTGTCCCTGCACCTACGCGAGGAACAGGAGGGAGATGGCGGGCAAAAGGAGCGCAGAAGTGGTGAGATCGAGCCCGTGTGACATGACCTAGTCCGCATCCACCGTCGCTCCCCGGTGCGGAACCAGTTGTCCTGTCCCTCCGGGGTCGGATGCCATCCGTCTCGGTTCGCAAAGCAGCTCGGGATGAATCGCTACCTGTCCGCACTTGTCGCAACGATAGCGAAGGACGTGCTTGTGGTTGCGACAGAAGCTTGGGGCCACTCCACTTTCGGAACCGCACCAGTCGGCGCGAGTGCCTTGCCCTTGCACTTCGCAGACGGTGTCGGAAGAAAGGGAGACGACACCGCACTGGGCACAGATGAACGCCTTCGTACAGAGCGGTAGGGTCGAGGTTTTGGGATCGGGCACGAGGACTCTCCAACGCTGAGGCGGGCGGGGTGCAGCCGACACTCATCGCACTTCGGGGGCGCGCATGGCAATCGAAACCGCGACCGGATCTCCCAACCGCTGAGCAGGCGCCCTCCCGGAAACCGTGGCAGCCATGGCCTGGCGGCGGGCGTGCATGCGCGTGCGCGGCCGGATCAGCGTTCGGCCAGGCACGTGGAGCCGGGTCTCCCAGGTTCCTGGGGGACCTTCGTGCTCATGCCCTTCTCTCAGACCCCGGTGGGCCGTTGCACCTAGCCGTTGAGGAGACGGTAGCTGCGGGGAGTCGCTGTTGCCGGCGGCTTTCGCCTGACGCCCGCGGCGTCCTGTCGGTGCCTCAGTCGTGTCCTTTCGGCAGAGCTGCGTGACTGAAAGTACGGCGGCCTGATAGCCTCGCCGTGTGAGGCGAGCGTCCACCCGGGCAGGGGTCGAAGCTGGAGGATTCCGAGCGTCGACGGCGGCGTCGAAGACGGCCGCCCGACCGGAGATCTGTTCGGCTTTTCACGCGGCGATGGCTTCGAGCTCGGCGACCGTCTGCTGGTAGTCCCACGGCAGCCACCGACCGGGGCTGTCTGCCACCTGCTGATGATGTTGGAGCAGAGTGGTCAGGTAGCTCCAGTGGGATAGGCTCGGCCCGGCGATGGAAGACTGATTGGGCGGGGCGAAACCGATGGACGGTAGGTCGAGGACGAGAATGGTGACGAGCGCTGCGTGGGTGGTACTGGCCGCGGCGGCAGCCTCCTGCGCAGGGCGCCGTGCGCAGTCGTCACCGGCCGCTCCCGTTGTGCAACCACCGCCGGCCGCCTCCATCGCGCATCTGGACGAAGTCGCCGCGCAGGAGTCGCTGTCCGCTCCCGATCCGCCGCCGGAGCAGAACGACGACGAGTCGCCTCTGCCGCCACGACCGGCCGCCGACGAAGCGGATGGGTCACCGCGACCGTTCGTGACAGCGGAGCTCGCGCCGCCGAGCGGGCATGGCATCCTCGGCATCTGGCTGACCGTGCTCGCTGCTCCCCCCAAGGCGGTGGGTGGATTCGAGCCGTCGTGTCCGCCGGCGGGGGACAATCCGCTCGACGCCGCGGGCGTGCTGGTTTCGCCGCGATGGTATCGGCCGCTGGCCTGCGAACAAATCCACGGGTCGTTCGACGGCTACGTTCCAGGCCCGGACGCGACCGACTCCGATCCATCCTTCACCTTCTCGGGCCGCGTCGTGCGGGAGCCCATGGAGCTACTCGTGTTCGGTGAGGACGCTCACTGGAAGGAGACGGTGCCGCTTGTGCCGTGTACGACGAATCGGTGCCCGAAGTACGTGTCGCCGCTCGGCTCGGTCGTCTTGGTCGTGTCGGCTGGAACGGCCGAGCGTCTGGGTGTCGGGAAGGGTTGGTCGATCACGATTGGGGGATGAAGAAGGCGCCCTCACCGTCCCAAAGAGCCGACGATCCCCGCGGACTTCGCTCTGCCGCAGCCCCTTTCTGGCCCGCAGAAGCGCTCTGCCTGGCCGGAGCCACTTCCTCTGGGGCGTCGGCGTGAGACCTATGCTGCCGGACACTGAGCCACACAGCTATCCCGCCCAAGAGAAGCGAAGCGAGGCCGCCCACGGCTAGCGCATCGTTTCAATTGAACAGATGCACTAGCCGCCGACTGGCCATACGAACCGCCCTGCTACCAGAAGCGGGCCTTTTCGATCTGGGCCGATGCGCGGACACGGCTGAACTGCTCGTTCCCGTAGTCGGGGACACAACGGCCGCCAGCATGTGCGGTTGACGCGACGGCGGGCGGCGCTCAGTAGGGCTCATTCAATCAACCGACACCGGGGAGCGCGCCACCAGGGCAACCGTAGTGGGGGACCAAGTCGTCGGCTTCATCGGGCGTACGCGGGAATCGACCGAGCCGCGGGGAGTAGTAGAGGCAGCCCAGCTCGCAAGGTGGCCGGGCAGCAACGAACTCGGCTGCCTGATCGAGCGCGGCCAGCCATCGTCGCTTCAGATCCGGCAGACTCATCGGTTGCATGAGGCGCAGACGCGCCAAGTCCTCCGGATGGTGGTGCCCGCGACGACGCAACATGCCAAGGAGCATCGACGGAGTGAATCCGGGATACTTGCCGACCGCCGCCCAAACCAGTGCACCGAGGCTCAGAATGCGATCGTGCACCTCGACAGTGTCGAGGACGTCCCGCGGCTCGTCACGGCCGACCAGCGCGAGGATCTTGTTGATCGCCAGGTCGATGGGATGCAGGCAATACCCTGCCACGTCACTGTGAACGGCCGGCAGGAAGCGCCATGCCGTGTCATGAACACATTCGATTTTCGTCGACTCTGCGCCGCGCTTCACCATCGCCCGGACGAAACCGTTGCGCTCGATGGCAACCTCCAGATCGTACCCCGCGTCGGAGGCCAAGAAAGCCTAAGCGGTAGCGCTTACTGCCTATCCATTGTAACTGTAAAAGTTGACATAATCAGTAGCCGTCTAAGCCACTCGGAGCGAGCGAAGACACAATGCCGCTGCGCGCGAGATCGAGCGGGGCGCGAGCGTGGCT
>JAFGIS010000262.1 GCA_016929495.1 Polyangiaceae bacterium
CCCCGAGGCGCCGCCGCCTCCGAATCCGCCGCCTCCTCCGCTGAATCCGCCGCCGCCCCCGCTGAATCCGCCGCCGCCTCCGAATCCTCCTCCCCAGAAGATCATGCCCCCGAACCCGCGACCACGCCTGGATCGCAGCATGAGCGGCAAGAGGAAGAACAGGGCGAAGAACGCCACGGGCACGAAATCCGTGCGCTTGCGTCGCGTGCGCGGCGCGGGCGCCTGGGCCGGCGCAATACCGGCGCCGCCCGTCGCATCCATCACCGCCCGCACGGCAGCGGCGACGCCCCCGTCGAAGTCCCCCTGGCGGAACCGGGGGGCCATGACATCGCTCACGATGCGGCCCGCCCTGATGTCGGGCAGTTCGCCTTCCAGGCCATAGCCGACCTCGATGCGCATCTTGCGGTCGTTCGACGCGACCAGAATCAGCACGCCGTCATCCTGCTTGGCGCGACCGAGCTTCCAGGCCTCGACCACGCGCATGCTGAAATCCTCGATCGGATCACCCTCGAGCGTCGGGATGGTCAGGATGGCAAGCTGATGGCCCGTCTTCTGCTCGTACCGGGCGAGCATGCTCGTCAGCGAACGGCGGGTCTGTTCCGAGAGCAGCTTCGCGTGGTCGTTGACTCGCCCTTCGAGCGGTGGAACCTCCAGGGCCGACGCCCGGGCCCCCAAGAGCAACACCAGGGCCAGGGTCTGCGCCAGCGCCATCCAGCGCAGACCCGAGGCGCGCACGCCGACGCTGTGCAAAAACACCCAGAAAGTCGGCAAACCCACGGTCAGAACTTGACCTCAGGCGCCTTGTCCGCGCCCGGAGTCGTGGCGGTGAACGTCGGGCGTGTTTTCATGCCGCGCATGCCGGCTCCGATGCTCGTCGGGAAGCGGAGCACGGTCTTGTTGTACTCCGCAACGGCTTCGATGAACCGGCGCCGCGCGACCGCAATGCGATTCTCCGTGCCCTCGAGCTGAACCTGCAGATCACGGAATGCCGAGGTCGCCTTGAGCTCTGGGTAGCGCTCCGAGACGACCAGCAGCCGTGACAGCGCCGAGCCGAGCTGTCCCTGGGCCTGCTCGAACTGCTTGAGCTTGTTCGGATCGTCGATGACCGACGGGTCCACCTGCATGCTGCCCACCTTGGCGCGCGCCTGGACCACGGCCTCGAGCGTGCTCTTCTCGAAGTCGGAGGCGCCCTGCACCGTTCGTACCAGGTTCGGGACCAGGTCGGACCGCCGCTGATACTGGTTCTCGACCTCGGACCAGGCCGCTTTCACGGCCTCGTCACGGTCGATGACCTCGTTGTAGCCGCAGGCCGTCAAGAGGGGCGCGAGCCACACCAGCCCGACCAACCAGAAGAAGAACGCGCGCACACGGGCCGCTGCTGGCCATACCGTCATCGCCTCGGTTCGTCGCATCGACAGTTACGCTCCTGTTGTAGAGGTGCTCGACCAATCTAGCCACGCTGGGCCTGAGCACAATGGGCGTTCGGTCGACCGCCTGCAGCGCCTCATTTTTGGGGCTTCCAGCGTCGCAGCCAGAGCGAATTGCTCACAACGCTGATGCTGCTCGTGGCCATGGCTGCGCCCGCGATGACCGGGGTCAACAGGCCGAGCGCCGCGGCCGGAATGCCCAGGCAGTTGTAGACTAGGGCCCAGAACAGGTTCTGGCGGATCCGCGAGCGCGTGGCCCGCGACACGTTCATCGCGTCGCTGACGAGCCTGGGGTCCGGACGGACCAGAGTCACGGCTGCTGCGGCCATGGCCACGTCCGTACCGCTGCCCATCGCAATACCCACCTGGGCTGCGGCGAGCGCCGGCGCGTCGTTGATCCCGTCGCCCACCACCGCGACGGTGTGCCCGGCGGCGCGCAGGGCAGCCACGCGTTCGGCCTTCTGCTCCGGGCGCACCGACCCCAGCGCCTCATCCAGGCCGAGCTCGCGCGCAATGGCCTCGGCGACCCTGGGCGCGTCGCCGCTCAGCATGACTGTGCGCACGCCCAGGCGTACGAGCCGCACAATGGCTTCTCTGGCCTCGGGCCGGGGCGGATCGGAGACGGCGATCACGCCGATCGGGCGATCGCCTCGCGCGACGAGCATGGTCGTCGCACCCGCGGCTTCGAGCCGCTCGAGCTCGCGTCGAGCGTTGTCGATCTGGATCCCCAGTTGCTTCAGAAGACCGCGACTTCCGACCACAACGCGTTGCCCATCGAGCTCGGCGCTGACGCCGAGCCCCGTGTGACTCATGAACTTCTCGACCGGCCTGGGCTTTGTTCCGGACAGAGCCGCGTGCTCGACGACAGCTCGCCCGAGCGGATGTTCGCTCCTTTGCTCAACCGACGCGGCCGCCAGGAGCAGACTGTTCTCGTCGCCGTCCAGCGCATGGTGCTCAGTGACGCGGGGATGGCCTTCGGTCAGCGTTCCCGTCTTGTCGAAGACCACGCAGTCGAGCCGGCATGCCAGCTCCAGAGCCTCGATGTCCTTGAACAGAATGCCCGCGCGAGCCGCCGAGCCCATTCCCGCTACGATCGCCGTGGGTGTGGCCAAACCGAGCGCACAGGGACAGGCGATGACGAGCACGGAAACCGCGGCCGCGAGCGCCGTTTCGAAGCTCGCTGCCAGGGCGAGCCAGACCACGAGCGTGCCGAGCGCGATGGTGACGACCACCGGCACGAAGATTGCGCTCACGCGATCCACCAGTCGCTGCACCGGGGCCTTGCCGGCCTGTGCGCTACTCACCAGAGCCACGATGCGGCCGAGCGTCGAGTCCTTGCCGACGCGCGTGGCGCTCACCTCGAGCCAGCCGCGCCGATTGAGCGAGCCTGCGATCACCGTCGAGCCCGGCCGCTTCGTGACCGGCAGGCTCTCACCGGTCACTAGCGACTCGTCCGTGTCGCTCTCGCCGGCGAGCACTTGTCCGTCGACCGGGATGCGCTCGCCGGGCCGCACCACGACCCTGTCGAGCGGCTTCACCCGCTCCACGTTCATCTCGACTTCGCGTCCGTTGTCGAGCACGATGGCTCGCTCGGGCCGCAGTTTCGTCAGCTCGCGCAGGGCCGCCGAGGTGGCGCGCGTGGCGCGATGCTCGAGCCACTTGCCGAAACGAACCAACGTAACGAGCAGTGCGGAGGCCTCGAAGTACAGTTTCCCCCCCGCCGCCGAGCCGTGCGTGAGCACGAGCGTGGCGCTGTATCCGTACGCGGCCGAGGTGCCCAGGCTCACGAGCAGGTCCATGTTGCCGCTCAGGTTCCTCAAAGCGGCCCACGCCCCGCGATAGAAGCGCGCCCCGAACCCCAACTGCACCACGCTCGCGAGCGCGAGCTCACTCCAGGGCGACAGGTGCCAATGCACCCCGAAGGCCATCAGCAGCATCGGCAACAGGAGCGGCAGGCTGAAGAGCGCCGAGCCGAGCAGCATCAAGAGCTGCTGTCGGGACTCGCGCAGAGCTTGCGCCTCGCGCTGGCGTTCGGCTTCGGCAGGCTCGAGCTCCGCTCCACGGTCGAACTCGGCATCGTACCCGGCGCGTTCGACCGCCTCCACCAGCGCCGCGCGCTGGACCAACCGCGGATCGAGGCGAAGCGTGGCCTGCTCGAGCGCCAAATTCACGAGCGCGCTCTCGACCCCCGCTACGCCAGCGAGCGCTCGCTCGACTCGCGACACACAACTCGCGCAGGTCATCCCGACGACGCGGAAGGAGACGTCTCCGGCGTCGTCCCGGGTCGGTGCACGACGCGACTCTGCTACGCCGTCAGCCATCCGAGGGCGCCAGTTCGGCCGCATAGCCTGCTGTTTCAATGGCCTGCCGAACCTGCTCGGGTGACATTCCGCCTTCGATGTGCACGCGCCCGGTCTCGAGCTCAACGTCGACCTGGGACGTCGGGTCCAGGCGCTGCACAGCGCGGGTCACGGATCTGACGCAGCCGCCGCAACTCATGCCTTTGACAATCAGCTCTACTGTCATGGTCGTCTCCGGGAAAACCGGATGGCCCGGCACGGGGCCGAGCCGTCGACGAGCAATGTGGGGCCCAGGTTTCCGGAAGCAACCCTCCGGTCGAAGGGCGGGGTCGGCCCCTCAGTCGTCGTCGTTTCTGCAGCTGCCCCAACGCGGAACGTCGCTGCACGGCCCGCGCGGTCGCGCGCTTCGCCCTCGGCCGCGCGGGTGCCCCCTTACGCGAGCTAGCCGCTCGCGTGGGGGCACCGCGACCGTCCGCTTGACCGCGTCCATCGGGACGGGACGCGGGCGGCGCCTGACCGACAACGGCGGCTCTTGCCGTGTGACACCCGGCCTTCACGGCAGCTGCGACAGGAACGTTCGCGCCGGAACGACGGTTGGGTCCGAACGCGCGAAGCAGGTCGAATCCAGGAACGGCAGGTCCATGCCAAGCGCGAAGTCGACTTTCTGGTTGTACGCGTGTGCTCGGTTTTTGCTCCCCGAATGGTGCCGATTCCGTCCGACCTTGACGCGCTCCGGCCGCGGCGGTTCAAATCAGGGTCAGGTAGTACCAGGCGGCTTGTTCGACATGAGCGCTCCCCTCCACGCCACGCGTCTGGCCCAGGGCAACATGCTTGCGGGCAGCCGCCGCGTTGGAGACGTGGCGAGACTCGTAGCGGTAGGCGCGTTGGGGGCCCTTGTCGGGTGCCAGAGCATTGCCGGGTTGACCGATCGCAGCGAAAAGCCTGGACCCCAGGGGCAAGGCGGGCAGGCGTACGCTGGGGGGCTGAGCAAGGGTGAGTCAGGCAGTGGGAACGAGTCGGGCAGCGCGAAGGAGTCAGTCGACGGCACCGGAGGGCGCTCGGAACGATTCGACCACCCTACGGGTGGACTCTCGTCCGTGGGTCCCGAAGCTGGAGCAGGGGGCACGCAACACGGGAGCGCGGCTGGGGCGAACGGCGGCGAGGCGGGAGCTGCCAACGGGGGCACGTGGGCGGGCTCCGCGGCGACGGGCAGCGGAGGGAGCGGGCCGCGCGACACCGGTGGGATCATCTCGGCAGTGGGCGGGAGCGCGGACACGACGGGCGGCGCGGGCGGAGTGCCAGCGGCAGGCGGTACGCTCGCACTGCCGCCGACCGGCGGCACCGGCGGCGTGGTCACGCCTTTCGGCGGCGCGTTCGGGACGGGTGGTGCCACCCCAAGCGGCGGCTTCCCGACCTTCGGCTCAGGCGGTACTTCAAGCGGAGGGCTTCCGACCTTCAGCTCGGGCGGCTTCGCGCCCCCACCGATCGGGGGGTCGGGCGGTCTTGGGGGCACGGGCGGTGTCGGGGGCAGGGTTGGCACCGGCGGCACGGGCGGCTCCTGCGCGCCTGGGCAGTTCCGGTGCTCAGATGGGCGATGCATTCCCGGAGACTGGGAGTGTGACAGCAGCGTCGACTGTTCGAGCGGCGAGGACGAGGCGTCGTGCATGGGCCAGGGCGGCGCGGGCGGTGCCGGCTCGACCGAGTGCGTCTCTGGGGGCGAATGCACCGCGAACGGAACCTTCTGCGACACGAGCTCTGGCCAGACCTGCATCTGCCTTGAAGGCAGCTGGCAGTTGTGCACGGGTTCAGAGACCGGCGGGTCCGGGGGTGCGGCGGGCTCCTGCGCCGTTGGGCAATACGAGTGTGGCGATGGGGAATGCCTTCCCGGAAGCTGGGAGTGCGATGGCATCGTCGACTGTTCGAATGGCGAGGACGAAGCGTCGTGCACCGGTGCGGGAGGCGCCGGAGGAGAGGGCGCCGTGGTCGTCGTGCCGCCGCCGCCGCTGCTGCCCTGACCATGGGCGGTCGCGTCGTGGCGGCGTCGATCTTCATGGTGGTGAAGTTGTTGAGAGTCGAAGTCGGTCCACCCATCGATGCTCGACTCGAGGCTGCTGCGATCGACGGAATTCATCGCGCCATCGCACCCGTCGTACGCGAGAATGATGGCTTCGCCGCACCCGTGGCAGTCGTCGCAGGCGGTGCTCTCGCGGGTTGACGTTGGCCGCCACGATGCGCGGCCGGCTTCGGTCCACAGTCATTGCCTGCACAGACGCTACTTCGCGTCTCAAGCTTTCGTTCCTGTTCGACAGGAAAAGATCGAGCAAGCCGTAGCGCCGAACCGACTCCAGGCCACGCCGCAGGGTGGGGCCCTGGCCGCACGTGTCTCGTCATCTGCTATGGTCAGGGCGATGGCAGTCTACCGATGGCTCATTGTTGCAGTACTCAGTGTCTCTTGCCTCGTGAGCTGCGGTAGCAGCGACGCCCCTGCCTTGGCCGAAAAGGGTGGAGATCCCGTATCCAGTGGTTCCGGTGGTTCTTCAACGGGCGGCAGCTCCGACTCGCTCGGTGGCACTGCCGAGACCGGCGGCAAATCGGGCGGCAAGGGAGGCAGCTCGCTCGGTGGCGCCAAGACAGGCGGCTCCTCGTCGCTGTCCGGCGGCAGCTCGTCCGGTGGGGGCACCCACGCGAACGGAGGCGGCGGCGCCTCGGGTGGGGGCAGCGCAACGGGCGGCAATCCGACCGGTGGGACTTCGGTCGGCGGGAGCTCCTCCGGTGGAGCTCCGACCGGCGGGAGCTCGTCCGGTGGAGCCGAAACGGGCGGCACCGAGCCCGTGTGCACCAACTCGGTCGGGAGTCTTAGCCCCCCGTACGCGTTTCCGCAGAACTTCAAGAGCTCGCGCTGCCACTATCCGACCAAGACCTGTTCCGAACATGCTCAGGCTGCCTACGACCAGTGGAAGGAGGAGCTCGTCACCACCGACGGGGCCGGAGGTTTTCGGCGCGTCCGACGGCCCGACAATGAATCGGGAGGCTCGGACACGACGGTGTCCGAAGGCATCGGCTACGGGATGATGCTGGCCGTGTTCATGGACGATCAGAGTCTGTTCGACGATCTCTGGAAGTACTCGCAGGCTCATCTGGATGGCAATGGGCTCATGATCTGGCTCATTCAATCGGATGGACAGCCGGGCGTCGAAGACCCCGGTTCCGGCAGGCGCGCCAGCGGTTCGGCCACGGACGCCGACGAAGACATCGCCTGGGCGCTGGCCCAGGCAGCGCAGAAGTGGGGTGGCAACGGAAGCCTCAGCGACAGCTACGCCAACCTCGCGCGCTCCATGATGGGGCGCATGCTCGCCTGCGAACTGGACACCCGCTACAACCTGTTCAACGCTGGTGACTCCTGGGGCGAGACTTTCGCGTGGAACCCGTCCTACTTCGCGCCCAACGAGTATCGGCTGTTCGCCAAGCTCGACACGGAACACGCCCAGACCTGGAATGGCCTGATCGACAAGGGCTACGAGGTCCTGGCTGCGTCCCAAGACAAGAGCACCGGTTTGGTTCCCGCCTGGACCGACGCGTCCGGCGCGCCGAACGCGCCCCCCGGGATGCCCACCCACTACCAGTACGATTCCGCGCGGGTGCCCTTCCGCATTGCCCAGGACTACTGCGACAACGGCGAGAGCCGCGCGCAGGCCATTCTCGGCAAGCTCACCGGTTTCTTCGGCGGCATTGGTGCGGACCAGATCGTGGACGGCTACGAGCTCAACGGTACGCCGAAGCCCGAGAACACGAGTCCGGACGGCGTGCAATCGGCTCTGTTCGTCGGGGCGGCCGGCGTGGGCGCCATGAGCACCAGCAACCAAGACTTCGTCGACAGCGTCTACGGGCGCCTCGTCGATCAACCCGATGAGCTCATGCTACCGAGGAGCCGCTACTTCAATCTGTCGTGGAAGGTCTTCACGCTGCTCATGATGTCGGGGAATCTGTTCGACTATGCGCAGCATCAGTAGCTTCGTGCTTGCAGCGTGTATCGTTCGCTGCAGCACGTGCTGGCGTCCCGCGCGATTCCGAGCGGCTAGCTGCTCGTCAACTCGATCCAACCGAGCGCGTAGCCGAGCGCCCGCTTGACCTCGGGGATCCGGCGCTGACCCAGCCGGCCAGCACGTGCGCTCAGCGCGCCTTTCGGAACCGCCCGCAAGTTGTCGAGGTTGGCGACGCACGGATGCGGCAAGCCCTCGCGCGTGCCGAGCGGCACCTCCTGCGGGATGCCCCTGGCGCGGCTCGTCACCTCGACGGCCAGGACCCGGTTGAGGTACTCGTACGCTGGGTCACGCGAGATCAGGAGCACCGGACGTGTGCCGACGGGGTCTGGGAAGTCCGCCCACCAGATGTCGTACTGATTCATCGGGCCTTGCTCCGGCGGATCCTGGCTCGGGCCCGTTTCGCGGTCGGATGAACCGCATTCTGCTCATGAGCCCAATCGGCTGCCTGAACGGGGGGGGCATGGTCCGGCCAACGCTCGTAGGCCGCGCGTGTCCGCTGCTCCAACGTCTCGTGGACGGCCCGCGCAATCACGCCGCGCAGGAACTCGGAACGCTTGCGGCTGCTGCCCGGCGCCACCTTTTCGAGCTGTGCCGCCGTGGCATCGTCCAGTTGAACCAGGACTTGTTTCATATGGATTATCATATGACATTGCGATAGGAAGGCAAGGCGCTCGTGATCGGTCGTCCCCACAGACCGCCCCAGCCCCCACGCCGCAGCCTCTTTTTGCCCGGAATGGGCTCCACAGCTTCCATCACCACCCGAGGGAGCCTACACCCTCGAGCGGCTCGGGTGCTACCGTTCGAGCCGCGTGTCCGACTCGAAGCCGATCCCGTCCGACTCGACTGTGCACCTGGTGGTGACGCTCGGCCCCGCGACGACTGGCCGAATCACCGAGCTTCGGCAGGCGGGAGCCACGGCGTTCCGACTGAATGCGGCTCACATGTCCGCGGGTGCAGTGGGCGAGCTCGTGCGCCAGGTGGTGCGTGACGCTCCGGGCGCTCGGTGCATCGTCGACCTACAGGGCGCCAAGATGCGTCTGGGTGACTTCGAGCCACGCAGGGTCGAAAAGGGACAGGCGGTGCGCTTCGTGCTCACGTCGACGGCTGGAGCGGTCCCCGTGCCGCACCCGGAGCTGTTTCAGGCGGTGCAGCCTGGCGAAGAGCTCAGCATAGCCGACGGACGCGTGCGTCTGCAGGTCCGCCAGGCCTCTCCCATCGAGATGACGGCGTGGGCCAGCGGCGCGGGCGTCCTCGAGGCGAGAAAGGGCATCAATCGCGCTGCGCACCCTGTGGAGCTCGGCGATTTCTGCTCCCACGATCTCGACGTGATCGACGCTTGCGCTGAGGTTGCCGAGGTAGCTTTCGCCGTCTCGTTCGTACGCGACGGGAGCGAAGCGAGTTGGCTTCGGTCGCGTCAGCCCGCTCGGCGCGTGATCCTCAAGGTCGAGCGACAGGAGGCCCTCTGGGCCATCGAGCACCTTGGCTGCCGCGGCGACGAGCTCTGGGTTTGTCGCGGCGACATGGGCGCCCAGCTGGGTCTCGGTCCCATGGCGCGTGCCGTGCACGAGCTCGACCCGCGGCTGCTCGTCGTGCCGGTGCTCATGGCCGGGCAGGTCTTCGAGTACCTGAAGGAGCACCCCGAGCCGACCCGTTCGGAAGTGTGCCACCTGTTCGATCTGCTCGCGCGAGGCTATGCCGGCATCGTGCTTTCGGACGAAACGGCGATCGGCACCGACCCGGTGCGGGCGACGCGGATCGCGGCAGAGCTGCTGCGCGAGATGTCGTCGAGCGCGGGCACAGAGCCGAGGCCCTCCCAGCGCCCCCTGCAACCCAATGCCTCACCGAGCCGGCGGCTCTGAGCAGGCTGCAATACGCCCCCGAAATCGGTAGAGCGACGCTCCCGCCGATGGACATCGCGCCGGTTGCTGGTAATGAGAGCCCCGCGTTCCTTTCCCCCTGCTTCCCACCATGCCGGCCCCCCTTTCCACCCGCCTGCGCCTCTTGTACTCGACCGAGGCCTTGGCTTCCATCGCTGGAGCGCTCTTCACCGCGGGGCTGCCGTTCTATACGCACTACCGGTTCGGCTGGGGGGCACAGGAGAACCTGCTGCTCGGCGCCGGTCAGGGTATCGCCTACTCGTTCGGCGCGCTGTCGGCCGAGGCGGTTGCGCGCCGGGTCGGTCGTCGCAGGGCGCTTCTGCTGGCCTACGCGGTGCTCTCGCTCATGGCCGGTGCCGTGGCGGCAGCGGCCGTTTGGCGGTTGATCTGGGCTTTCGTCCTGGTCGTACTCGGTGTCGTTGCGTTGCTGGGCACGACCTGGCCCATGGTCGAGAGTCTGGTGTCCGAGGGTGCCGATGCCAAGGAGCTCTCGCGCAGACTCGCCCGCTACAACGTGACCTGGGCCGTCACCGGCGCGGCCAGCCTGGCCGGCAGCGGGGCGGTCATCCAATACGCTCCGGGATGGGCGTTCATGGCCATCACGGGCCTGGTGTTCCTGGGTAGCCTGGGCCTGGTCGCGCGCATTCGCAGCGAGGACGGTCCAGAGCTTCGTTCCGGCGTCGGCGCCCCGGCGCCCGAGGACGTTTCGGTGACGCCCCAGCTCGCGCAGCAGCGGCGCCAGGCCCTGTGGCTATCCCGAATCTCGCTGCCCGCGACCTACGTCGTCGTCTTCAGCCTCGTTCCGATGCTGCCCTCGCTTCCTGCGATACATCGGCTTTCTCCCACGGTGGCCACGCTCCTGGCCAGCGTGTGGCTCGCGGCGCGCGCGGTCACCTTCGTGGTTACCGGACGCACGACGTTCTGGCATTCGCGGCCGACCCTGCTCTTGTACGCGAGCGTCTTGATGCTCCTTGCGTTCCTCGGGGTCGTGATCCCAGCTGCCCTCCCGGGCCTGAGCCTGGGCACGGCGGTCGTGCTCATGATACCAGCCGAGCTCGCGCTCGGGATCGCGCTCGGTATCATCTACGCTGGCAGCCTCTATTTCGGAATGGTCTTGAGCCAGGGCAGCACCGAGCACGGCGGCTACCACGAGGCGCTGATTGGCCTCGGCCAGACGCTCGGGCCGGGCTTGGCAGCGGCCATGCTCTGGGTGCGCCCCGGCGACTTGTGGGCCAGCGTGGCGGCCGTCTCGAGCATCCTCGGGGCGTCCATTGTGGCGGCAGGGGCGGCGCGCTTCGAACGGCTCTGGCGGCGCGGTCTGGCGGCGTGAGGCACTGAGGATTCAGTTCTCAGTTCGCCCAGTACCGTAGCGTGATGTTGCCCGAGCCGGTGCCGGTCAGGTCGATGAGCGTGGCACAGGCCGAGTTCGCGACGCTGAGCAGCTGCACCTGCCAATCGGCGGTGAAGATACCGCTGCCGCCGCTCGCGCTGCACGTGTTCGACCAGGTGAACGGCACGGGATAGCTGCTGGAGGCGGGGTTCTCGAGCTTCATCGTGCGCGTGGTCCACCACCATGGGTAGCCGTCCTTCACCCGGACGCAGCCGTTCACGGGGACCGAGA
>JAFGIS010000263.1 GCA_016929495.1 Polyangiaceae bacterium
GGACAGCGTCTCCAGCGCGTCGAGTTCAATGGAGTAGGGAATGGACCTACACGCCGACGTCCCACTCAAGCTTGGTTAACGCCTATGGGGTACCAGGGCCTGGGTGGTGCGTGACGGATGCGACCTGGCCAGTGGACCACCGATTGGGACTGCCGATCACCATCGTGTGCTTCAGGCCGAGGATGCGTCGCAGCAGTCAACTGGAGCGCTAGTCGTCCGCCCCCTCGAACCAGAACACGCTGAACGCATCCCCACCTTCATCCGGCTCCGCCGCCCGAGACCGCGCGACGAGCTTCATCGACGCCAAATGCCGTCGCACCGCCAGCTTGAGCGCGCCGGTGCCGTGCCCATGCAGCACGAACCCATAGCGTTCGTTGCTCCGTAGCAGGCTGTCGACGAACACATCGAGCTCGTCCAGCGCCTCATCCGCGCGCATGCCGCGCACGTCGAGGGTGTTGTCCGAGGTGCGCAGCGTGTCCGGCGCCGAGCGCAGCTCGGCATGGGCGCGGTCACTGGTCCTGCGGCGAGGCGACGGGCGCGGCTCGGGGCTCGTCGGTGCGTCGACGAGGCGCAGCTCCGGGAGCGAGCTCAAGAGCTTGACGCTGCCGACCTGCACGCGGACCTGGCCCCGGTGCGGGGCTTCCGTCACCGTCCCGACCGCGCCGAGCGCGGTGAGGCGCACACGCGCGCCAGGCAGGAGCTCTGCCTCGGTCGGAGGACGGTCGACCCGCCCCGTGTCGCGTGGCCGGACGCGTTGGTCGATGCGGCTGCCAATGGCGACGTGGCTCGCTGCGCTGTCGATGGCGCGCTGGGCCTCGCTCAGCATGCCTCGCGTCGTCTCTTGCGTTCGCAGCAGGTCGCGCGCACGCCGGAGCTCGGCGCGTGCGTCGCGTACTTCGTCCGTGAGCACCGAAGCCTCTCCGGCGAGCTTGCGGCGTTCCTTCTCGCGCGCCTGTGTCACGTTGGCTTGGAGTCCTGCGGTGAGCCGGCGCTGCTCTTGGAGCTCTTGCTCCGCCTCGCTGCGAGCGCGCGCGAGCGCCTCGCGTTCGAGCGCGAGCTGCTCGATCAATTGCTCCCGGGCAATCGCCGGACGTCCGAGCAGCGCTCGAGCGTGTTCGACGACGTGCTCCGGCACGCCAAAGCGCCCGGCGACCGCCAGAGCCGTCGAGGGCCCGGGCGTCCCGATGACGAGCTTGAAGTTGGGCGTCAGCGTGGCGACGTCGAAGCCCACCGACGCGTTGACGAAGCCTTCGGTACGGGAGGCCAGCTCCTTCAACCGCTCGTAGTGTGTGGTGGCAGCCACGGCGGCTCCGCGGGCGACCAGCTCCTCGAGCAGTGCGGCGGCGAGCGCCGAGCCTTCGTCCGGATCGGTCCCGGCCGCTACCTCGTCGAGCAGGACCAGCGTCCTCGGCCCTGCGGAGGCAACGAACTGGGCGAGCAGCGAGACGTGCGCGCTGAAGGTCGACAGAGACTGCCCGATCGACTGCGCATCGCCCACGTCGCTGAGCACCGGATCGAACCAGCCCACGACCGAGCCCTCGTCTGCAGGCACGGGCAGCCCGCTCTCTGCCATCCAGACAGCCAGGCCCATGCACTTGAGCAGCACGGTTTTGCCGCCGGCGTTGGGCCCGGACAAGATGAGCGCGATCCCGGGCCCGAGCTCGATATCATTTGGCACGACCTGGGCCCGGCCCGCGACCAGCAGTGGATGGCGCATGCGCCTCAGCGACAGCCTCGGCTGGGGACACAGTGTCGGGACCCTGGCGTCGGCGGCGCGCGCGAAGTGGACGATGGCGCGCAGCACATCCGCGTCGATACAGGCCTCGTGCGCGCGGTCGAGTGCGTCGGCGGCGCTCTCGAGATGTCCGCTGAGCTCGGCGAGCACCCGAGCGACCTCTCGCTCGACGCGAGCCTCGGCGAGCTGCAGTCGGTTGCCGAGTTCGACCGCTTCTTGGGGTTCGACGTACAGGGTACCCCCCGAGGCGCTGGAGCCGAGGACGATGCCCGGGACGCGCAGATGGGCATCGGCCCGAACGGGCAGGGTGTAGCGCCCGTCGCGCTCGACGTACGCTCGATCACGCAGGACCTCGGCGTAGCGGGACGCCAGCTGGCTCATCGCGCCGGTCAGGCTGCGTCGGGTCTCGGAGGTCTGGCGCCGGGCGCGCGCGAGCTCGGAAGAGGCCGCGTCGGCGACGCTTCCGTCCGGCCCGATCGCGCTCGTGAGCTCGGCTTCGAGCCGGTCGAGCGCCGGCTCACTGTCGAGCACCGCCGCGAGCTTCGGCCGTCGCTCGCGTGCGGCTCGCGCGTAGTGCCGCAGCGCACGAGAGCGCTCGAGCATCGTGGTGACCGCTCGCAGCTCCGTGCCGGAAGCCAGGCCCCCGCGGCGGGTCCTTTCCAGGATCGCCGCCACGTCGGGCAAGACCACCCTGGGGATGAGCGAGTCCTCGTCCGCGGCCTCCAGGGCCTCGCGGCAGACGCCGAGGCGCTGCTCGGCCGTTTCGAACGATGCAAGGGGACGGAGCGCGCAAACACGTTCGCGTCCGGCGCCGGTCGCGCATTCGAGCGCCATGCGGTCGAGTAGCACGCGCCATTCGAGGTGGGCGCTCGTCCGCTCTGCGAGTTCGGCTGGCGTCCAGACGGCGGTCGGTGCACCTTCCGACACGGACGCGTTTTCATCGGACATCGTTCATCGTCCAGCCCAACATCGCCCAGCGGGTTCAGATGGCGAGACAGCGCTCCATGTCGTCGACGTTGAGCGCTCTCATCGCGCAATCGAACTGGGCCCGGGTCACCTTGCGCGGGCAATCGCGGAACTCCGGATCTGCGGCGGCCTTGTGCCTCGTCTCGTCCCGCATGCGAAGGCGCTCCGCCGCCGTGGTGTCCCTGCGGTCCGAATTGAGCAGCAGCTCCACGTATCGGTCGAGCAACGTCCCGCACTCGGGCGCCGTCAACGGCTGCTCGCAGCCGAGGCCGCCCGCGAGCGTGGCGCACGCGAGCCATACTTGGTGGCGCGAGTTCAATGGAAACACTCGATGACCTGTCTTGACTCGGTCGCCCGTCGCACGCATGCCATGGCCCCGTCGGTCAGCGGCATACCGACGCATTCCTTGCGGATCTCTTGTTCGAGCTGACGGGTGAGCGCGTCGGCTTGTTTGCGGGTGTCCGCGGTTCTGCCCACGGTGGACCGGAGCCGAAGCTCGGCTACCCGCCGGACGATGTATTCGCACTCCTGGACGGTGGCCGGGCGGCTGCAGCCGGCCTGGAGCACGACTGCGAGCAGGACGAACGGACCCAGACGCATGGCGGCATAGTAGCGTCATCCTGACCGGGTGCGAGACCCCGGCCAGGAAATGTCCAAAATCTGGACGTGTGTACAGGGGCTGCTAGCCTCCTAGAGCATGAGCCGGTCTTCGGTGAGCGCCGCAGAGGCCAACCCTGTGGCGATGCTCCGCAAGGCGACGCTGGCCCGATCTCCGGCTGCGCGGGCCAAATACGCGCGCCGTGGACTGTCCGCGTCCGCACCCGTGGACCGGTCGACGAAGGTCATGTTGCTCAGGCAGCTGTACCTGTCCCTCATGGAGGACCGGTGCTTCGCCAAGGCGCTCGAGATGGCTCGCCAGATGGTCGAGCTCGACGTGATGCAGGACGTAGCGCGTCAGGATGCCGCTCGCGCCTGCCTGGGGCTCGGCGACGTCGAGGGGGCAGTGCAACAACTTAGGCTCGCGAGCCGGGCTAGCCCGCCCGCCCGGCGCGCTTTTCACCTTTGGACCCTCGGCAGCGTGCTCTACCTCAACGGTCGGGCTGAGGCAGCCATCCCCGTGCTGGCGCGGGCGGTTCGTTGGGGCACGCGGGACAAGCCGCTGTACCGCGCACAGCTGGCTCTGGCAGAGCGACAATGCGCGCAGTCGACACCCGACCTGCGCGAGCTATACATCAAGCTCCTGGATGTGCCTTGCGGACGCGGCTACGGCCGTTTCGTGCTCGGCGAGCTCGCCTACCATCTCGGAGAATACGACGCGTGTCGCGAGTGCCTGGAGGAGTTCGTCGAGCGAACCACTTCGGGCCGTGTGGCCCTCGCCGTGGCGCTCGATGGGGAGCTGCGCCGAGCTCGGGAGCTGTTGCTTCGACTGGATACTATGGGTACAGATCCTCCACCACGGTGCCCGTGAGAGCCGAGCGCCATCGCCAGCCCCCTCGCGCTACCGACCTGCGACCGGCCCGGGTCGTGTCCTTCGCGCTGGCGCTCATGACGTTCTCGTCGCTGGCCCACGCTGCTCCTGTGGGGGATGCGTTCACCCGGGCCCTCGGCAAGGGACCGCTCTACGCCGCACTGGCGGCCTTCCTGGGCGGACTGGCAGTCAGTCTGACGCCATGCGTCTACCCGATGGTGGCCGTCACGGTCAGCGTGTTCGGCGCGCAGCAGACGAAGAGCCGTGGACGCGGCGCGGCGCTGTCCGCCTCGTTCGTGGCCGGGATCGTGGCCCTGCTGGTTCCCCTGGGGGTCATCGCCGGCAAGACCGGCGCCGCATTCGGTTCGCACCTGCAGAACCGATGGGTGGTCGTGGCGGTGAGCGCGGTGTTCGTCGCCATGGCCCTCTCCATGTTCGGCGCCTTCGAGCTGTCGCTGCCCTCGGGGCTGAACAACCGCTTGGTGCGGGTTGGCGGGACCGGCTATGCGGGCGCCTTTGGTCTCGGGCTGGTGTGTGCGCTCATCGCGACGCCCTGCACCGGGCCCGTACTCACCGGTATCCTGGCCTGGATCGCCCAAGTCCAGGACGCCTTTCTGGGCGCGGCAGCGATGGCGGCTTTTGCCGTGGGCCTCGGCGCCCCGTTCTTCCTCGTAGGAGCCTTTGCCGTTCAGCTCCCGAAGAGCGGCCGCTGGATGATGCACGTCAAGTCCGTGTTCGGCATCGTGCTGCTGGTGGTCGCGCTCTACTTCCTCGCCACCACCTTCCCGAGCCTGAGCCGTGTCGCGAGCCCGCGTCCGCTGTTTCTGGCCGGCTTCGGCGGCGTGGTCCTGGTCGGTTTGCTCCTAGGAGCGGTGCACCGCGATTTCGCGGAGCCCGGGTTCGGTCCCAAGGTGAAGAAGGGTCTCGCCGTGCTGCTCACGACCGCTGGCCTGTTCCTGTTCGTGACGGGTGCCGTTCGTCCCAGCCAAACGCTCGCCTGGGCCCCCTTGAGTCTCGCCGAGGCCAGGAAGAAGGCAGCGGCCGAGAGTCGTCCGATGCTCGTGGACTTCACCGCCGAGTGGTGCGGCGCCTGCAAGCAGCTCGACCGGGTGACCTTTTCCGATCCCGCCGTGATGAACGAGGCGAGGCGCTTCGTGGCCGTCCAGGTGGACGCGACCGACGACGAAGATCCCGAAGTCGTGCGTGCCATGAAGGAGCTCGCTGTCATAGGGCTGCCCACGGTCGTGCTCATCGACTCCGAGGGCCGCGAAGCGGTGCGCTATACCGATTTCGTGAACGCCCGAGAGCTGCTGCCGGCGCTGGTCAAGGTGCGCTGACGAACGCGTTTTCCGGAAATCCACCCGTCGCTCAGGCCTCCGCGTCACGGTCAGCTCGCGGTACAGAACCGCGACTTCGCTCGCAGGAAACGGCACTTTGCCGCAGTGCGGCGAAAGGTTTGGACCGCCGGGGGGTTGAAAGTGACAACAGGAGGTGATTTAGAGGATCGAAGCCATGTCGCACATTCACTATGCCATCGGCCTCACCATGCATCAGCCGCCGGGCAATCTGCTTGCGCTGCACAACTCGAACGAGCGCTGGGAAGTCCGGCAGATCCTCTGGTGCTACGCCAGAGTCCCGGGCATGCTACGCGACTACGCCGACGTTGCGCGCATGCACGTCATGTTCAGCGGCACGCTGCTCAAGCAGCTCGAGGATCCGGCCACGGCCGATACGTTCGGCGACGTGTTCGACGTCGCGGACACGTTGCGTCAGTACCGCGAATCATCCTACATCGAATACCTGGGATCGGGCCTGTATCATCCGGTCTACCCACTGGTCCCGCGCGAGGACTGGCCCGCGCATACCCACTGGTGGCAGGGCCTCGCGCGCAAGATGCTCGGCCGTGACTGGTTCCCGGGCTTCTGCCCGCCGGAGATCGGCCTCTGTCAGGAGATGATTCCGCACCTGGTCGACGCGGGCTACCGCTACGTGCTCGTGGACTGCAATTACATCAAGCCCCGCCGGGAGATGCGCTGGCACGAAATGAGGTTCCAGCCTTTCTGGGCGAGCTACGAGGGCAAGCGCATCGTGGTCGTTCCCGTCGAGCGGGAACTCAGCAACGCGCAGCACAGCGGAACCGAGCCCTGGTGGTTCGAGAACGAGATCCGCGAGCGGACCAAGCACTGCGACTTCCCGGCGCTGGTCACCACCTGGTCGGACGGAGAGAATGGCGGCTGGTTCCGGATGCCGGAGTGGCAGTACGCTTTCTGGGGCGTGTTCTACCGCCCGCTCATGCAGAAGGCGCGCGACGGCCAGCTCGGCTTCCGCCTGACCAGCATCAACGAGTTTCTGGACCATCACGAACCCAGGGAAGAGGTGGACATCCACCCGGGGGCCTGGAACACCGA
>JAFGIS010000264.1 GCA_016929495.1 Polyangiaceae bacterium
GAAACGCCTCTGCATCTCGGCACCCCGCCGTGGACCAACACGCCGTGCACGCGAGCAGCCACCGGCCCATGGACCGCGCCACGCTGGCCCATCCGGCCGCACCCGCAGCCCATGCCGTGCCGCCTCCCCCTTCCGGCCGATGGTGCGCGTCGGAATTCACCTTGCCGCCGCAGGCTGCGACGACAGAAACGACGGCGAGCACGCCAATGCCGGATCGCACCGCTCCAATCTAGCTGATCCCCGCGGGGCGAGCCAGGGCGCTCGTCAGCCGCCATCGGCCGATCATTCCTCAGACATCGCGGATAGCTCCGCCTCGATCCTCTTGGCTCCCATCCTTCGAACCCGCCGCTCGACGATGGCGTCCTGGCAGAGCGTGGCGTCCTGGTAGTCCCGGCGGTGGAGTCCTACCTCCGTCGCGATCACCAGCGGTTGCCTGAACACCGTGGCCACCGGAATTGCACAAGCGCCGAGGGGAGCCAGAGGAGCGGTTCGCCGAGCTGCTCACCGTCGCGCCCGACGGCTTCTCGGGGAATCGAGCGAGGACGACGACGCTTCATGCCGCGCACCTCACTGTGCCGATGATCGGGGTGATCGTGGCGAGCGGACCGGATTCCATTCGGCCCACCTTGGAACTGCCGACGGGTGGGCGGAGCGTCCGCCCGAGGCAGCGGTCCTCCTGGTGAACGTCGCCGATGAGGCCGGTCTTGCCGGTCAGGTGCTTCACGGGAGTGGTTCAGCCAGGGGTACCACGATCTCGACGGGGTCGGGGGAAAGGACGAGTCCCCGGCCGATGACGGCGAAGGTGTCCGTCACGGTGAGGAGGGGCCCCGTCCGGCCCAGATGCGGGGTCCGCCTCACTTCAGCAGTCCCTCCCGCCGGAGATACATTCGCAACAGCTCGTCCAGGTCATGCGGGTACCCGAAGAACTCATCGTCCAGGGATCCGAAGGGGACGGCGTCATCGTTGCCGCCCCGCAAGCGCTCAAGTGCCTCCTGGCGCCGGTCCCGGTCCCGGGGTGGCCCGTCCGGTCCGAACATGGCGTTGGCCCTCTCGACGATGGTGGCGGTTTGGTCCGCGCCGATCGTGCGCAGGGCAGCGGGAGCGAACCAGGCCGTGTCCCCGGATGAGTTGAAGAAGTACTGGTCGAAGCCCCCGTTGTTGACGTCCATCTGGAGTTCCTCGACGGCGATCCAGACGCGCTCGGCCTCCGCGAGAGCGTCGAATCCGTGAGTCTGGTAGCGCCGTGACACTTCCTCGGAGATGACCGGTGCCTCGTGGGGTTCGGGGCTGGCTGGCGGTTGGCTGACAGTCCTGGCTGCACGTCGCTTCCGCCACCACCCCACGACCACGACGATCGCCACTGGCAGCAGCGCAACGAACGCGAACGCCGTGCCGTTCATCGCCTCGCTGATCCCCTCGGCGAGGATCCGGGCCTTCTCGCTGGGATCGACCGATTCGCCCCCGACGGCACCAAAGGCGAACCAGAGGCCGGCCACGGTGCCGATGATGGCGGACAGGAGCGCGGCAGCTCCGAAGGCCACGGCTGCGAGGAGGCATCCCTTGCCGAACTTGCGGGCCACCGTCAGGGACCGCCTTCCGACCCTTCGTCATCGTCCAAGGCGAGGCCGGCATTCGCCAGCATTTCGGCGAGAACGACCTCCGCGAACTCGATCAAATCGGCATCGGTCAGGTCGAGAGCTTGTAGCGTGCCGAGGTCGTAGTCGTTGTGGGTGGTGTAGCTCCACTCACGCCAAGTCTCTCCGTCCTTCTTCAACCTCGCGATCCGCCGAGCTCCACCCGGCCCAGAGTCTCGACAAAGCTACCCACAAGGACCTATCTTCAGGCTTGAGCTGGGGCCGCTTCCGGCCTCTGGCGTACGTGGCCAGTTGCTGCCTGAGGGCGAGGTTCTCCAGCACAACTGAGTGGCGGCTTCTGAGGGTGGCGCGCACCGCCCAGACCAACAGGAACGCGAAGTACCGGACCACAGGGCGATTCTAGCACCGCGGGAAATCACCAATGATTTCAAGCTGAACGGGTTTTCGCGGACCACGGCCCCCGTTGCGGTATGCTTGCGTGCATGACGCCCGTCGCCGAACCGACGCCGGAGAAGCATGCAAGCGAATCGCCCTCCGTCTACGACGATCAGGGTGTCGATCGGTCCTTGATCCGGTCTGCCCTCGAGAGAACACCGACCGAGTGCCTGGAGCTTCTCGAGGCGATGCTCGAGCTCGCGGAGAGCGTTCGCCGTGTCGACCAATCGCTTCGGTAGGATCCTTCAAGCGCTCGTCGAGCATGACGTGCGATTCGTCATCGTCGGCGGCGTCGCGGCGGTCCTTCAGCGCGTGCCAGTCACGACCATGGACCTGGATATCGTCCACGATCGGCGACCGGACAACGTGGACCGTCTGCTTGCCGCACTCGCCGTGCTCCAAGCCACCTACCGCAATGATCCGCGTAGGCTGCCGCCGTCGGCCTCCCATCTGATCGGTCCCGGTAGTCAACTCTTGCGAGTCGGCGTAGTCGACTTCGACGTCATTGGCTGCGTCGATCCGGGATTGGGCTACGACGAGCTGGTGGAAGCTACCGACGTCATGGACGTACTCGGTTACCAGGTTCGAGTGCTCAAGCTCGAGAAGCTGATCGAACTGAAGCGCGCTCTGCCGCGCCCCAAGGACAAGCTCATGCTGCTATACATCGAGGCCACGCTCGAGGAACGAGAGCGCGGAACAAGAAGAGGGTAGGCGCCGGCTCCAGCCGTCGATGATGGCGTCGATGAGAGGAGTGCACTCTTCCGCTTTCGGAGCCTACACGAGCCTTCGCCCAAGATGGACAGCTTCGCCAATCGATAGTCCTACGCGGCCTCGGAGAGCCCAGTGACGGCGACGGGCACGATCAGCCGTCGCTCGCGTCTCGGCGGGCTCCGCACCGGACATCGCTCGGGCGAGCGGTGGCCTGGCTGCGTTTGAACGCGGTCATTGGAGACTCTGGTTACCCGAGAATTCGGTGGGACTGCAACCTGCACTCACGAGCAATGCACCAAGGCACCAGCGCGGCGGAACGCCCACGGCGCGCGACCGTGTCCTGGCCACGCGCTTCGGATTCGCCGCATTCGAACTGCTCATGCAGGGTCGCTTCGGCGAGGTCGTGGTCGAGCAGCAGGGCGAGATCCGCTCCGTGCCGACCCAAGACGTGGCGGGCAAGACGCGCAGCGTACCAGCAGAGCATGACTTGATCCGCGCAGCGCGCGCCGTCGGGACCTCGTTCGGCGACTGAGGGCATCGGAGCCAAGATCATCAGCAATTCGGCGTCCGGACCGGCCCTCCGCGTTCTCTGCTTTGCCTCGCAGCAGACTGCCGCCATACTCAAGCTCTGCGTCGCACCCTCGCTCGAACCGAGGAAGGGCTATGAGAGCCTACACTAGCCTGGTTTCGTCTGGCTGTGGCCTTCTGTGGATGGCCATGTGTCCCCTGTCCGCGAAAGCGTTCAGCTACCAGCCGTGGATCGATGGCCCGGAAAGGACGCTGAGCATTCTGTCCATCGCGGTCGACGCGCAAGACGGCACGGTCAGCGTCAATGGCATTGACACGAGAGCGCCCGAGACTCCCTTCACTGTCGACTGGGGCGACGCGGGGCCCACGGAGGATGGCTTCTTCGAGCTCACGCACCTGTATCAGGACAGTAGCCGCAACTACGTGGTGCAGATCACGGCTCACTACGGCGATGGCACGGAAGACGCCGTCCGGACGGGAGTCTACTTCGTCGCGCCGCAGGTCAACCCTCAGACGCTGCCTGCCATAACCGCGGTGAGCATCGCCGCGACCGACCTCGAGCTCGACACGCGGATGCCCTACGAGCCGGGTTCTCTGACCTTCATGCAGGACTCCTGCTTCGGCGTCATCCCCCGCCCGACACTGGAGTACCTAATGAGCGTGGGCGCAGGCATCCAGTTCGATCTGGTGGAAGGAAACGTCTGGCTCGAGGACGGCGGTTTTCGTCAGGTCGTGCTCCAGGATCCGAGCCTGAGCGGTGGCATGTATTCACTCTGGTACACCACCCCAGTGGCGTTTGCCGCGTCGTGCGCCGCGATGCGCAGCCTCGGCGAAGCGCCGTCGATGTTGCACGAGATGGGCCACAACGTAACTCTGAACTTCCCTGCCGGCTACTGTTACGGCGGCAAGATAGATGGCAACGCCAATGCCATCTACTCTGAGACCATGGCCCAGATTTTCGCGCATGCCACCCTGTACGAGATGCTCAACGCCGCCAGCGCCTATGGGCTGCCGCCGGAGATGGCGGCCGACCTGGAGCAGCAGGCCGTTGTCTCCTTTGGCATCGTTCGGCATGCGTACCAAGACTACGTCGACCAGGGCGCGCGCTTCTGCTCGTGGAACGACCCGAACACCGACCAGGACGAAACGTTGGGTACGTTCATGACCATCGCCTACGAGTTCATCCGGCATGCGGAGGCCAGCCAGCAGGGTCTGCCCACGCCGGTGCGCAAGCTCAGTCGTTTCTTGAGCCAGTTTGGTCCGGACTGGCACAGCCAATACAGCCAGGACACGAACAGCCAAGCTGCCGAGTCATTTCGGGCGACGCTGCTGGTGGCAGCGCTGTCGTGCGCGTTGGACCAAGACCTCAGGGAGGAGTTCCGGAGCCTGCATTTCCCCGTGGATGATGCCATCTTCGACGGCATGGTCTGCGAAGACTCTGGCCCCGCGGGCGGGGGTGGCGCGGGCGGCAGGGGCACGGGCAGCGGGGACGCGGGCGGCGGGGGCGGAGCCGAGCCAACGGTTTCGGGTGGGGTCTCCGGATGCAGCAATGATCCCTCTGCCGCGGGCGCAGCGGGCGCCCAGGCGCTGACCGGCGGCAGCACGGGTGGCGCCATACCGCAAACAGCCTCCGGCGGTTCGAGCCCAGCGCTGAGCGGCAGCGGCGGCCTGTCGTCGGGAGGCACGACGCCGACCTTGGCCATGGACGCCGGAGTCGTCAGCGGCATGGCGGGCAGTTCGCTTGACCCTGCAGGGACTGCTGCCTCGGCCAACTCGACTCCCAGCACCGGTGGAGCCGTCGAGGAGCCCCACGCGCAAGCCGGCAGCCCCCAAGGAGGTGCTACTAGGCCAGCTCAGGGCAAGGGCTGTAGCTGCCACACGCCTGGCTCGAGCCCGTGCCGCGCTTCCTTCGCATGGATGCTCGTTGCGGCATGTGTCGGGCGACGGGCGCACGGGCCGCGCTTGCGTGGTGCGCAAGGACGACGCCCTTGCTCTCGCGGACCAGCGCCGGTGCGGCCCAGAGCATCGGAGCCTGACTGTGCCCGTCCCCGGTGACAGTCTGACGCGCGACACACTCAGCCACGGTGCGGGTCGAGGCAGCGCTGTACCACCAGCGCCGTCACGACGCGTTCGGGGGCCACGTTGCTCTCTTCTTTGGGCAGCAGCTGACCGAGCTCTTCGCTCAGACCGAGCTGTCGCATCAGCTCGACCACCACGGCCACATCCAGGTAGCGGACAATGGCCTGCGGTCGGCGTGGCGGGGCTGCAGAAGCTGCCGGCTCGGCGGCCGTGGCCACCACCGGCGCCAGCCGCTGTCC
>JAFGIS010000265.1 GCA_016929495.1 Polyangiaceae bacterium
ACCGCCCAGCTCAGCCAGCGGCCGGTCGAGGTGACCTGCCGCCTGGACGACAAACAGGCCGCGTGTGGCAAGAAAGTGGCCATCATCGGCGCCGGCCCAGCCGGGCTCTCCGCGGGCTTCTACCTCGCCCGCCGAGGCTACCGGCCCACCATCTTCGAAGATTTTCCCGTGCCGGGTGGCATGGTGCACGTGGGTATCCCCGAGTACCGCCTGCCTCGTCACGTGATCCATCGCGAGGCCGAACTCATCGAGCAAGAAGGCGTCGAGATCCGCTACAGCACCCGAGTGGGGCGTGATATCTCCTGGGACGATCTGCAGAACGAGTTCGACGCCACCTTCGTGAGTATCGGAGCCCACTTGGGCCGTCCGCTCGGCATCCCGGGCGAGGACCTGCCCGGAGCCATGGACGCCATCGACTTCCTGCGTAGAGTGGCTCTGCACGAGCCGGTGGATATCGGCGATGACGTCCTGATCCTGGGTGGTGGCAACTCAGCCATGGACGCAGCCCGCACCGCCGTCCGGCTTGGCGCCAAGAACGTGCAGGTGGTCTACCGCCGCACCAAGAACGAGATGCCCGCCAACGCCTGGGAGATCGAAGAGGCGGAGGAAGAGGGTGTGGTCTTCCACTACCTGGCCGCGCCCATGGAGTGCAAGGGTGAAGATGGCGTGACCGGACTGGTTTGTCAGCAGATGGAGCTGGGCGAGCCCGACGAGAGCGGTAGGCGTAGACCCGTGCCGACCGACATGGCTCCCTTCGTGCTCACGGCCGATAGCATCATCTATGCGGTCGGCCAGAAGCCCGATTTCGACCCCTTCAAGAGCGACGAGCAGATCCAGCTCAACAAGTGGGGCTACATGGAAGTCGACCCGCGCACCCTCATGACCACCAAGCCCGGTGTGTTCGTGGGTGGCGACGCAGTGAGCGGCGGAGGCACCATCATCGAGGCCATCAACGCGGGCAAGGTGGCAGCCAAGTACATCGACAAATACCTGCGTGGTGAGCCTGTAGTAGAGGATCTCGAAGACAAGACCCGGCGCATCGCGATCCTCTTGGGCGCCCAGAAGAGCTGGGAGAAGCTGGCGGATACCGTCGACTACGGCACCCGCGTTCCGATGCCCATGGTGGCACCCGAGGTGCGGAAGACCAACTTCGAGGCCACTGAGCTTGGCTACACGCTGGAGCAGGTGACCACCGAGGCCGACCGTTGTCTGCGGTGCCATAGGCCGATCCTGGTAGCGACCTAGGGTCGGGGGTTCGATGAGGGATAGAGCGGCCGGTGGCGAAATAGTCTAGAACCCGGCGGTCACGT
The DNA here is from genome assembly GCA_016929495.1 of Polyangiaceae bacterium. Classification (GTDB taxonomy): domain Bacteria; phylum Myxococcota_A; class Polyangia; order Polyangiales; family Polyangiaceae; genus JAFGIS01. Next base: position 1,311 of record JAFGIS010000265.1, read on the forward strand.
CGTGGCCTAGCAGCACCATCGGTGAAGGGGGTCGATCCCATGAAGCGGCGTTCGCTCTACGCCGGCAGTCTGTTTCTCCTGGCGGCTGCACTCATAGTGGTTTGTGTCTCGGTGGCATTCGCACTCACGATGCCCACCCTGGACATCCAGAGACAGCCCACCATCGCCGCGGGTGGCACGCACACGTTGGCCGTCAAGGCCGACGGTGCTTTGTGGGCCTGGGGCGGCAACTACTATGGGCAGATGGGCGATGGCGGCAGCCAGAACCGCTCGGTGCCGACATGGATCGTGACGGCGGACGACTGGATGACCGTTACCGCCGGAACCAGGCACACGTTGGCCATCAAGGCCGATGGTAGTCTGTGGGTCTGGGGATGGAACAACTGCGGCCAGTTGGGCGACGCCACCCTGATCGACCGCCGCTCGCCGGTCCGCATAGGCCAGGAAACGAAGTGGGCGGCCGTGGCCGCGGGTTACGGACACTCGCTCGGCCTCAAATCCAACGGCACCATCTGGACGTGGGGATGGAACACCAACGGCCAGCTAGGGCAGGGAGCCTCGGGAGACTACTACTATCCCAAACGGGTCGGGACCGCGACCGACTGGGCGGCCATCGCGGCAGGCGACTACTTCTGTATGGCTCTCAAGTCCAACGGTACGCTTTGGACCTGGGGGTCCAACGTAGACGGCCAGATGGGTGACGGCACCAACGTCGACCAGTTGATCCCCACTCAGCTTGGGACCGCGACGGACTGGGTGGCCATCTCGGCCGGGGGCGCGCACGTGCTTGCTCTCAAGTCCAACGGTACGCTTTGGGCCTGGGGCGGCAACTCGTATGGGCAACTCGGCGACGGCAAGCGAGACAACCGCCTTGAGCCTACACGCGTTGGTACCGACAGCGATTGGGCCGCCATCGCCGCGGGTGGCAATCACTCCGTGGCGCTCAAAGTCAACGGCACACTGTGGACCTGGGGCTACAACGCCGAGGGTCAGTTGGGTGACGGCTCCAAGGAGACGCGCCTGACCCCCGTCCGCATAGGATTGGACAACGATTGGGCGGCTGTGGCGGCAGGAGATCTCCATTCTCTCGCACTCAAGCAGAGTGGGATGCTCTGCGCCTGGGGGCGCAACAACGAGGGTCAAGTTGGGGAGTCCACGGCGTACACTTGGTATTCCCCCGTGCCCGCGTTCACCGGCGTCAGCATGCCGGGGGCCATCACCACGACTACCACGACGAGCTCCACGACTACCACCACGAGCTCCACCACCACGACGAGCCTGCCCGCGACGACGTCCACCACATCGACGACGCTCCAGCCGACCTTCAGCGACGTGCCGGCGAGCGCTCCCTACCACTCGGCCATCTTCGGAATGGCCGCGCGCAAGGTCATCAGCGGCTACTCCGACAACACGTTCAGACCCGACAATCCGGTCATGCGCAAGCAGTTCGCCAAGATGATCGTGGGCGCCATGGGACTCCCCGTGACCGAGGACGATTGGAAGGAC
>JAFGIS010000266.1 GCA_016929495.1 Polyangiaceae bacterium
ACCCGTGTTACAGCCTTGAAAGGGCCGTGTCCTGGGCCTAACTAGACGATGGGGACCGATCGAGGGAGCGAAAAGATAGTCGGCGAGCCATGGGTCGACAACCAACGAATCCGCGGTTTGCCTCGATAGGCCCGCGGGCCCGAACTCATGGCAGGCCCCTCTGGCTGCCGGCTCCCGGCACTAGGCCGCGCGGTCGAGAGGCGTCCCACTGCTTCGAGCAGAGCTCAGACAGCGATCCGCTGCGGCGGGGCCGCTGCCGAGCGCGCCGGGGCCGAGTCCACCGTCGCGCAGAGCCCGCCGCGAGCCTTGCCCACGTGCAGGCAGGCTCGCGACACAATGGCTTCGCAAAGCCCCGTGAAGTCGAAACCCGCGGCGGCCGCGATCTTGGGCAACAGGCTCGTGGGCGTCATGCCGGGTAGCGTGTTGACCTCGAGGACGTACTCGTTCTGGCCTGCCGTCACCAGCAGATCGACCCGCACGGCACTGCTCGTCTCCAGCGCTTGAGCGGCGCGCTCGGCAAGATTGAGAACGCCGCGATACCGAGTCGGCGGGAGCCGTGCCGGCACGTAGTACTCGGTCATGCCGACGTTGTACTTCGCCTCGAAATCGTACAGGCCCTTCTTCGGCACGATCTCGATGGCGCCGAGCACGCGGCCGTCGAGTATGGCCACGGCGACTTCGCTGGCCGCGATGTACCTCTCGACGAGCACGCAATCGTCGTAAGTCCGAGCCCGCTCCACGGCTTCGGCGAGCTCGCTCAGACTGTTGGCCCGTGCCAATCCGACGCTCGACCCTTCGCGTCGTGGCTTGACGACCACGGGAAAACCGAAACAGCCGTGAGCATCGGCAAGCTCGGTGATGCGCTGGCGGCGGTCGATCACGTAGTACGGGGGGGTCGGAACGTTGTGCAGACGGAAGAGCTCTTTGGCCTTGAGCTTGTCCATCGCCAGAGCGCTGGAAAGCACACTGGAGCCGGTGTACGGGATGCCCAGGAGTTCGAGAAGGCCCTGCACACAGCCGTCCTCGCCGAGTCGACCGTGAAGGGCCAGGAAGGCCACATCCATGCGCGCCGCGCACAGGGCCTTCCACATGTCGGCGCCCGCGGCTAGCTCGACCCGCACGATCTCGTGGCCGGCCTCTTTGAGTGCGTCCGCCACGGCGCGTCCGCTCTCGAGCGAGACTTCGCGTTCTGCCGAGCTGCCCCCCATGACGACGCCAATGCGCCTTTTGGCCATCTTCCTGCTCCTGCCCCGCCAAACCGAGCGGGGACGATTCTCCCGGTAGCGGGTATCTGGCGCGGTGGCCAAGTTCTGCGCCCTGTCTCGAGCAGTCCAGACGCGTGGAGCGGCCGACCAACGCGGCCACGGGCCTGACGGGCGGAGCCGGCCGTCTTTGCTACCAGGCCTCGACCACAACCGCGGTGATGTTGTCGCGGCCACCCCGCGAGTTGGCTAGCTCGAGGAAACGGTGCACGGCTAGATCGCCGCCCGTTGCCGCGATACCTGCCACCTCGTCGAGCTCCAGGTAGCCGTGCAGCCCATCGCTGCAGAGCAGGAAGACGTCGCCGATCTCGATATCGACCCACGTGATATCGACCTGAACGTAGTCCCGGTTGCCAACGGCGCGCGTGATGACGTTGCGCTGCTTGCTCGTTCGCGCGTCCTGTTCCGTGATGAGGCCTTGCTTGATCTGCCAAGCGACGAGGGTGTGGTCTTCGGTCAACTGCTCCGCTCGCCCATCGCGTACCCGGTAGATCCGGCTGTCACCCACCTGCGCCGTCAGCACCCTCGAGTCGGAGCGAAGCATCGCGCTGATGGTGGTACCCATGCCAGCCTTCCCGCTGTCGAGCTCGGCCATCGCGTACACCATGTAGGTGGCAGACTGCACCGCGCCCTCCAACAACCGAACTGCGCGCTGTTCGCGCCCCTCCGGCGGACTCGCCTCGAGAAGGGGCACGCCACGTTTGACCATGCCCCAGATGGCCTCACAGGCCTCGTGGCTGGCCACTTCTCCCGCCGCATGGCCGCCCATGCCGTCAGCAACGATCCACAAGCCGAGCTCGTCGTCGCAGAAGTAGGCGTCCTCGTTCGTTTTCCTGCGGCGGCCGATGTCGGAGCCCGCATAGGAGTGCAACTCGAGCGCTGTTCCTGCCGACAAATCCATTCAGTTTTCCACTACGGCACAGCCGCATAGGCGAACAAGCCCGGCTCGCCTGATTGCGAGTTATGACACGCCAGCACGTGCCAGCCGCGATACGACCGACCGCAGGGCCGGCACGTGGGCCCTCTGTCATCTTGCGCCCTCCGCGCCACACAAATAACGTTTGGCGCACATGGCGGTACACGCCGGCACCATCCAGGTCGCCACTCGGAGCCCCAGGCGGGTCGCTCGGGCTGTGGACCAGCTCCTCTCGCGAGTCGAGCGACCCGCGGCCCTCATCGTGTTCGTGAGTGGCCCGCTGTCCCAACAGCTGGAAGGATTGGCAGAGACTCTACGCGGTGTCGCCAAGGGCCTTCCGACGTTGGTCGTGCCGGGGGACGGAGTGCTCACCGAGCGCGGCGAGGTCGAGCACGAGTCCGCTGCCGCCGCGGTGGCGTGGAGAGGCGGCCGTGCGCGGCTGCTCGCTGTGACGGCGACTGACACCGCCGAGGCCTGTCGGCTCCTCGCGTACCGAACAGGCCAGACGCTCGAAAGCTCACCGTGCACCGCCGCTCTCGTGTTCACGCGCGGTCCCGGCCTCACCCAGCAAGCGCTCGAACCGCTGAGGTGTCTGGGTCGTGCTCCACCGGTGTTCGGAGGAGCCAGCACGGCTGTCGAGCTGCTCGCCATTGATGCCGAGGGCGAGGCCAAGGTGTCGTCGGCAGCTGCGCTCTTGCTCCAGGGCACGCCTGCACCGATCGTTGGCAGCTCGCTGGCGTGTCGCCTCGTGAGCGAACCGCTGCGCATCACCAGAGCCAGTGGCTCCACCGTGTTCGAGCTCGACGACGAGCCTGCCCTGGACGCACTCAGCCAGACAGGTAGCCGACTCGTGGGTGAGCCGCTGTTGCTCGTCGCACTGGTAGCCGGCCCGGACGAACCGCCGCGGCCTCCCGTCGTGCGTGCCGTGCACGGCGTCGATCCTGTTCGTGGCGGACTGATACTCTCCGAGCGCGTTCCGGAGGGAACTTGGCTCGCGTTTGCGGTCCGGGAGGCCGGTGCGGCCCGGGCCGACCTGCAGCGCATGCTGCGAGACGTCGCCACCGAGGCGTGCGGCGCGGCTGTCCGCTTCGGCCTCTACTTGAACGGCAGAGGTCGGGGCACCGGCCTGTATGGCGCCTCGGATGTCGACTGCCGGATGATCCGCGCGCGGTTTGGCGACCTGCCTCTGGCAGGTGTCACGTCCGCGTTCGAGTTCGTCGCGGACCACAGGCAGACGACGCTGCAGCTTTGCTCCGGAGCCCTGGCCCTATTCACCATCCCGAGCTGAACATGATCGCACAGAAACCCGTCTCATGGTTCGGCCGAAGGCCGACGTCCGGGCTAGCCGACGCCGTACTGGCGGCGCTGGTGGTCGCTGTCGTCGGCTTGATGATCGTGCCGCTGCCGACCTGGCTGCTCGACATCCTACTCGCCACCAACTTGGCTACGGCCGTGGCCGTGCTGCTCGTCACGCTGTACGTGACCGATGCGCTGAAGATAGCCGCGTTCCCAACGCTGCTCCTCATCACCACACTGGTCCGGCTCGGCCTGAACGTCGCATCGACGCGGCTCATTTTGCTTCAAGCCAACGCAGGCGAGGTGATCCGCTCGTTCGGAACGTTCGTCGTCCGCAGCAACTACGTCGTCGGCGCGGTCGTGTTCCTGATTCTGTCCATCATCCAGTTCGTGGTCATTGCCAAAGGCAGTGAGCGCGTTGCCGAGGTTGGCGCCCGTTTCACGCTGGACGCAATGCCAGGCAAGCAGATGGCCATCGATGCTGAGCTCCGCGCTGGAACCATCGACGGCACCGAAGCCCACCGAAGGCGCCGGCAGCTGTCGCGCGAAAGCCAGTTCTACGGAGCGATGGACGGAGCAATGAAGTTCGTCAAGGGGGACGTGATCGCGTCGTTCATCATCACCATCATCAACATCCTGGGCGGAATTGCCATCGGAGTCGCCCAGAAGGACATGGCACTGTCCGACGCCCTCAAGCGGTACGGCCTGTTGACGATTGGCGATGGCCTCGTCACGCAAATCCCGGCGCTCGTCCTGGCCACCTCGGCGGGCGTGCTGGTCACACGCGTGGCTAGCGACGAGCCGGACACTCCCCTTGGCACCGAGCTCGGGCGTCAGCTGCTCGGCGCACCGCGCGCCTTGCGCGCCGCGTCGGTGTTCCTGCTGCTGCTGTCTGCGGTCCCGGGACTCCCAGCCCTGCCCTTCCTGTTCATCGGCAGCCTGCTGTTGCTGGCCTCCCGCGCTCGCTCGCGACAGCTCTACCTCGAACGAGGACGTGCCCCATCGCAGCCGCTGCCGCACGCGCATGGCGAGGCTGCCGCACGGTTCGTGCCGGTCGTAGAGCCATGGTCGCTAGAGGTCAGTGAGGACCTCGAGCGGCTCATCGAGGACGACACCCGCGGCGAACAGCTGCGCCGAGCAGGCATTCGCTCGGCCGCGGCGGCGCTCCGGGAGCTCGTCTTCCGCGAGATCGGGGTCCCTCTGCCGGCAGGACAGGTCGTGGTCGGCCCGGGCCTTCCGGCCCATCATGTGGTGTTGTCGATCCACGAGGTTCCGGCCAAGGCACTGCCGGTCGCGGCCAGCGTGACGGACGACGACTTGGCCGAGCATCTCGTGGCCCAGGTATTTCCTCTGCTGCGCGAACGTGCGGCCGATTTCGTTGGCATCGGCGAGACGCAGGCTTTGCTGGACCAACTCGAACAAATCGCGCCGGCTACGGTTCGTCAGGTAGTCCCCAAACCGGTCACCGTCACGCTGCTCGCGGACGTGCTGCGGCGCCTCGTCGAAGAGGGACTGTGCATCCGTGATCTGCGAGGCATACTGGAGTCGATGGCTCAGGTCGCGCCGACCGACAAGGATCCGCTCACGCTGGCGGAATTCGTGCGTGCCCAGATGCGGCGCACCATCAGCTACCAGCTGACGCAGGGACGAGCGGACCTCTCCGCTTACCTGTTGGATCCGATGATCGAAGAGACGATTCGCGGAGCCATCTCGCGGACACCGGCGGGCAGCTTCCTGACGTTGGCGCCGGCAGCCGGTCGCGACATCGTTGGAGCCGTCCGGCGTGTGCTGTCGCCGGGCCTCGACTCCGAGACGGCGCCGGTCGTCCTGACCCGTCCGGACGTCCGCCGATTCGTTCGCAAGCTCATCGAGACAGAACTACCGACGGTACGAGTCGTGTCGTACGCCGAGCTGCTGCCCGAGCTTGCGATCAGGCCCGTCGCGACGGTCCGGCTGACGGCCGGTCCGTAGCACATCGGCAGACCGACGACGCCAACGAGGTTGGGTCAGGCATCACTGGCGCCGCTGAACGATCATCTTGCGCGGAACGGCGCCGCTGCGCTCGAGCAGTTTCTTCGCCTCGCGCTGGAGCAGAGGATGCGTGCGCTTCATCAGGAATCCGCCAAGCAGTCTCGGGTCCTGCTCCAGCAGTCTCTTCAGCACGCGCCGTAGCGGACCCGTTGCCGAGGTGTGGGCGTAGGCGCAGGCGTAGGCTCGGTAGAGCTGTGGACGCAGTTGGACGAAGTCGTCGTCCTCTGGATCGTACAAGGCGAGCAGCTCGAGTCCCTTCTTCGCCTGGCCGCTGCGTGCCCACGTCTCGGCGACGATGGCGGCGAGCATCGCCCGTGAGCGCGGCTCCTGGTGACGCTTCAACTCGATGCTGTCGACCAGCTGACGCGCGAGGCCGAGCTGCCCCTTGAGCAAGTGGATCATCGCGCGCTGCCCACGGACTTCGTCAGCCACCGGGGCCATGACCTTCCGCAAATCGATCTGCTCAAGCGTCGCCAGCGCCTTGTCCGGGTCCTCCTGCATCTGTAGCTGCGCCCGAGCGAAGACCGCCGCCACGTCCGACTTCTTGTACGTGCCCTCGAGCTTCTCCAGGGCCGCCTGGCGATCTTCGGCGGTCTGTACGTTGCTCAGGATGCCAGCGACGCCCTTGGCCTTGCTGGCCTGGCGCAGTGCCCATGCCACGAGCAGCCCGGCGAGCAGCGTGACGACCGCGGGGACCCCTATGCCCACCCACTGCACGGTCGACGACAGACTGAACCCCGCGATGAGCAATCCGATGACCCAAACGGCCGCGACGGGCAAGCCGATCCGCACCAGCATGCTCTTGAGTTGTGTTCGCAGCTCGGGCTGCTGACCGGCGGCAGCGCCGGCCACGAGCGGGTCTTTCAGCGCTTTGCGTTTCTCTTTGCCGCTGGGGGAGACTGCAGCGCGTTTGGTCTTTCTGGATTGACGGGCCACGCTTGTGTCCTGTCTCCGTGGTTGGCTCACCGCAGAACCCGACGGCCTCGCAGTGGGCAGGTACGTCGGATCCTGTGGGCCCGGGCTGAGCCGGGACACGGGCTAGTGGGTCGGTGCCCTGTCTGGGAGGCTGGGCACTTGGGGCTATAGCGCCCGCGGAACCGGCAGCGCAAGCGCTCTCGGTTGGCTGAGTCCGTGCTCGGCCGAGTGGCCCGCGAAGGTGTTCGAACGCCCTTGCGAGTTGCGCTGCGCGCGCATGGCCCATCACAACGCAGCGGTCAGAGTATTCCCGGGGGCACGCTGTCGCGGTGGTCCGGCAGCGCCAGGCACCGGAAGTGGTTGAAGAAGCTCTGTAGCAGCGACCACGTCGGCACGGCCAACAGCGCGCCCCAGAGGCCAAAGAAGTGCTCACCCACCACCAGTGAGAAGACGACCAGGACGGGGTGGATCCGGGCCGCCGTACCGATGATCTTCGGATTGAGTAGATTCGCCTCGATCTGATGGATCCCGAGGATCCAGAGCAGAATCCAGAGCCCCGTCCAGAAGCCTTGCGTGAGACCAATGGCTACCGCCGGGATGCTACTCAGGATGGCGCCGAAGATCGGGATCAGACTCATCACGCCCGCGATGAGCGCCATGATGGGCCAGTACTTCAGATCGAAGAGCCAGAAGCCCAACGCCGAAAGAACGCCGTTCACCAGGCAGATGATGAGCTGCCCGCGAACGACGCCGGACAGACCCCGGTCAATGCGCCACAGAAGCCGGTCGAAGCTCACACGCGAGCTGGGAGGACCGAGCGAACGGAAGAACCCGATGATTCTCTCACGAGTCAACATGATGTAGCCCGCGAGCATCAACGTCATGAAGAGCAGGAAGATGAACCCGGAGACAGAAACAACGACCGCCTGACCGAGCCTGACGAGCTCTGAAGCATTTCTGCCGAGGTACGTGAACAGCTGCTGTACGCCGTTCGCGAGCACGTGGGTGACCTGGAAGTCCTCCGGCGCTTGTGCGGGCAATGGCTGTACGCTCCAGCGTCTGGCGCCGACCTGGACGATGTCCACACCAGCGCCGACCTCGACCGCGAAAGAGCCGTCAGGTCGCGGAGTGACCACGAGGGCCGGGGTCTTGCGCGGGCGCGTCGGCTGGGCGTTGCGGGCTGAGGGACGCCGGAAGGTCTCGATCCAACGTTCCACTCGGGGCCCGTAGCGCTCTGCGAGATCGTGCGCGAGGACCGGTACTTCACGGATGAAGTTGCGCGTCTCGACGTAGAGCCGCGGTGTTGCCGCCGCCACGGCGAAGTACAGTCCACCAAAGAAGACGGCATAGATCAGCAGAATGGCGAGCGCCCGGGGCACCCGGAAACGTTCACAAGAAGCCACCAGTGGCGTGAAGACGAACGCGATGATCAGCGCCACGACGAATGGCAGCAGCACGGCGCGCGTGAAGAACACGAGAGCAGCAAGCAACGCAGCCGAGACGGAGAGAAAGACGATTCGAGTACGTGTCCAGCCCCCTGTGCGCGGCGCGCCCGACTGTGCCGCCTGGGACCCCGTCACGGCAACGGCTCCGTCCCGCTATCCAAGTCGGCGAAATGCGGCCACAGAAAGTCCCACGTCTCTTCCAGATACTCGGGGATGACCCGAGTCTCGGCAAGCACGGGCATGAAATTGCAGTCGCCATCCCAGCGGGGCACGACGTGCACGTGCAGGTGTTCCTCGATGCCGGCCCCTGCCGCCCTACCGAGATTCACTCCGATATTGAGCCCCTGGGCGTGCGTGGCGCGCCGCAGCCGGAGGCCGGCTTGGTGAGCCATCCTCCACAACTGGTCCGCCTCGGAGGCTTCCAGTTCCGCAATGTCCCCGCGATGTCTCCGGACGACGACCATCAGATGGCCCGACGTGTACGGGTACTTGTTCAGGACCAGGACGCAATGGGGCCATCGCGCGAGTACCCGCGAAATGCGGGACGGTTCGCTCGCAGCGTACGCGCACAGCGGGCATTGCCCCGAGCCCGTTTCCGGGGCTCGCAGGTACTGCATCCTCCAGGGTGCCCAAATACGCGCTTGTGTCACGACGTAGATGCCATCCAAGACCGGCGGGTACTGCGTGGGGCCGCAAATCCGTCGCTGCACTGTGCCGGCGCGCGAGTCGGCGGCCTTCCAGGAAGACGCCGCCGACGCTTGCACCCTGGATTGCGGCCTAGTCCTCTTTGCGTTCGGGGGGCGCGGGCGGAGGGCTGCTCCCTTGGGTCATGCTTTGCAGCCGATCGCCAAGCTTCTCCTTGATGAGGTCGCCGAGCGTCGCTGCGCGACGGGCTTCCTTCTCGCGATTGAGAACCTGGATCTGCTCCGCTTGCATGGATTCGCCGACGTTGCGCAGAGACATCGTGATGCGGCGGTCCAGGGCGTCTACGTTGGCAATCTCGGCGCGCACCGTCTCGCCCGGCGCAAGCTGCATACCCGTGGGGATCTCGCTCGCCGGTACGAGCGCCTCGATACCCTCACGAATGCGCACGAACGTGCCATACTCGGCCACGCTAAGCACCTTCGCGCTCTCGACGACGGTGCCAGGACGGAGGTCTTCGAGCACGGTCCCCCACGGGTCGTCATAGAGCTGCTTGACACCCAGGCTGACCTTCTTCTCGTCGTGGTTGATCGACAGGATGATGGCCTCGACGTCGTAGCCCTTGGCATACAGATCCGCGGGGTTGTTGACTTTGACGGTCCACGACAGGTCCGTCTTGTGAACCATCCCGTCGACGCCCTCCTCGATCCCGACGAACACGCCATAGTCGGTGAGTGAGCGGACCTTCCCGGAGATCTTGTCGCCAGGCTTGTACTTGTCGGTAAACAGTGACCAGGGGTCGGGCTCGAGCTGCTTCAGACCCAGGCTGATGCGTTTGGCCAGGGCGTCCACCTCGAGCACTTGGCACTCGGTATCCTCGCCCACTTCGAGCACCTTGGACGGGTGCTTGATCTTCTTGGTCCAGCTCATCTCGCTGACGTGAATGAGTCCCTCGACGCCGGGCTCGAGCTCCACGAAGGCTCCGTAGTCGGTCAGGCTCATGACCTTGCCACGAACCCGCTTGCCGACCGGATAGGCCTCTTCGGCGTGGTTCCAGGGGTCTTCTTGCGTCTGCTTGAGGCCGAGGCTGACCCGCTCCGTCTCCGGGTTGTACTTGAGGACCTTGACGGTCACTTCGTCGCCGACGCTGAAGACCTCGCTCGGATGGTTGACCCGGCCCCAGGACATGTCCGTGATGTGCAACAGGCCGTCGATGCCGCCCAGGTCCACGAACGCGCCGTACTCGGTGAGATTCTTGATCGTGCCCTGCAAGACCTGTCCCTCCTCCAGCGTCTGCAGCGTTCGCTGCTTCATCTCATCGCGTTCCTTCTCCAGAAGGACACGACGGGACAGCACGATGTTGCCACGCTTCTTGTTGAACTTGATGACCTTGAACTCGTAGGTCTGGCCAATGAGCCGCTCGAGATTGCGTATGGGCCGCAGGTCCACCTGCGAGCCGGGAAGGAACGCCTTGACGCCGCCGCGGATCGTGACCGAGAGCCCTCCCTTCACGCGCTGGCTGATGGTCCCCTCGATGATCTCGTCGCGCTCGCACGCACTCGAGATCTCGTCCCAGACCTTCATCTTGTCGGCCTTCTCTTTGGACAGAGAGATCAGGCCATCGTCGCTCTCGCGGCTCTCGATGAACACATCAACCCGATCACCGGGCTTGACGGTGCACTCTCCATGCGCGTCCATGAACTCGTCGCGCCCGATCACGCCCTCACTCTTGCCGCCGATATCGATCACGACGTTGTCACGGGCCACTTGCACCACGGTACCCGTGACGATCTGCCCTTCGCCGCCGAGCTCCACACCGCCGGAACTGGCGGCGCTGGATTCGAAGAGCGACGCGAAGCTCTCGCTCTTGGTGCTGCTTGAGGACGTGGTCTGCGTTTCAGTCATGGACGTGTTTGATATCCTTCCTTAGGGAACACTCGCCTCTCGGGTGCGCGTTTCGGGGGCTGCGGGGCGGAGGCAACCCGGGAACACGAAACCCTGAGCCGACGGTCGGCGTCAGCTAGCGCAGGGCCCTTGGGGCGTCAAACGCAAAATTTGACGCACTCTCGCGCTCTTCGCCAGCGGCCGCAGGGTCCGGCTCGACGCCCCGCGCCTGCGCCGCCATGCAGGAAATCGCCGCTCGCAGTCCTACGTGCACCGCCAGCGGCGTCTTGGCCGTACGTCTCGAGCTGGCCACACCGCCCGGTCGACCTACAGTGCACGCCGACCGCGCCCGCAGGTGCCTCAGCGCCTCGAGGACTGGGTTTCGACAGGCGGCCCACAGTCGCTGGCCGACCCAGTGCAGGACAAAAGGCTCTTCAGGATCTCAGCCGGTGCGCTGAGGTGTACGACGACGCTCGAGCCCACAACTTCGATTCGCACGCCATCCGTCCATTGGGGGCGAAGGGTGCCGGCTGACTTCAGCGCCCTCAGGAGCAACCGAACGGCTTGGGCCGCACGCTGCGCGTCCTGTTCGAGATCGAATCTGATTTCGAGCTCGGCCGAAAGGCCAGCGCCACTGAGAGTGGCTGTCGCAGTGAGCTCACTTCCCTGTCGGAGCAACTCGGCGGCCCGCGGCGAACGGGACCGGATCAGCTGTGCGATGGGTGGCAGCCGAACAGCAACCGAGATGGTGCCCTTGTCTGGCGGCCGCAGTTTCGGGTCTTCGATACCCCGCTCGAGCGCCCGCTCGGTACTGTCGATCTCCGCCGTCGACACGACCACCAGCAGGTCATCGATGTGGAAGTAGAGCCTGGCCGGAGCCGACCGTGCGCCGGGTTGCGGTCGTTCGTAGCGAAACCAGCCGGCGCCGAGGTCGGCTGCGCTGCCCCAAGCTCGCGACAGGTGTCGCTGCAGACCAGAAAGCCGGCCCCGAAGGACAAGGACGTTGTCAGTCATGTCCGCGGCGAGCCCTGGGCGAATGGCCAGCCACGCCGTGTCCGCGCGCGTCATCGCCCACGAAACGGCGAGATCCCGTGTGTCCTGTTCGACGAGCCCGCCGTGTGCGAGCAGCCCCGTTGTCGAGGTGCCCAGAAAGTCGCGCATGGCCTGCAGCTCGAACCGAAAGACGACATCCAGATCCGCGGGTATCGCATCCGCCGGATGACCGGCTCGTGGTGCCGGCGACTGTGGCGGCGGGATCCTGTGCGGCGAGCAACAGCACGCGACGCTCAGGACCACGAGCCCGAGCGCTCGCGTGACCCGGGACCACCTCGTCGACGCGCGGCGCGATGCGGCGGTCTGATCGCGGACCTGAGTCACCCTGGCGCCGCTCCGTCCCGAAGCGGATCTTCGATTTCGCGGACTCGCGCGACGATGCGCGCCACGACTTCATCCACGGACAAGCTCGAGCAGTCGATGAGTCGCGCGTCCTCGGGCTGGCGCAACGGGGCTATGGCGCGATGGCTGTCGCGCTCGTCGCGCTCGACGACTTCGCGCCATACCGCTTCGAGTGTCGTAGACTCTCCTCGTTCCGAGAGCTCCTGGTGGCGCCGCCGAGCGCGAACTTCGGTGCTGGCCGTCAGATAGAACTTCGCCTCCGCATCGGGAAACACGACGGTTCCGACATCGCGGCCCTCGGCCACGATGCCGCCGCTGGCGCCGAACGAGCGCTGCAGGTCGAGTAGCGCCGCCCGGACCGCCGGTAGCGCACTGATGCGGCTCGCCAACTCGCCGACGGACTGCACTCGGATGGCCCGCGACACGTCCTGCCCCCGTAGCAGCACCGACGAGCCGGCGAGTTCGATAGCGGCGTCGCTTGCGAGCCGCTCGGCCACGGCGCTGACCGAGCTTTCGTCGGCGGCGTGGGCTCCCGTCTGCTCCACGGCCAGCGCCACGCACCGGTACAGAGCTCCGGTATCCAGCAGCACATAGCCGAGCCGCTGTGCGACGGCTCGGCTCACCGTGGATTTGCCGGCGCCGGCTGGCCCATCCAGGGTTACGATCGGACGTTGCTTCATCCCTCGACCCGTAGGGTGGCGCCCAGAGCGCTCAGCGTTTCGACGAAACGGGGGAAGCTCGTGGCAATGCAGTCGACGTTCTCGATGAACGTCGGCCCATCTGCCACCAATCCCAAGATCGCGGCCGTCATGGCAAGGCGGTGATCGCCACCGCTGTCGACGCGGCCCGCTTTCAGTGCCCCGTCAGGCTGGCCGCGTACGACGAAGCCCGTCGGATGCTCGTCTGCCTCGACGCCGAACGCGCCGAGCAACCTGACCGTCGCCGCGATCCGGTCGCTCTCCTTGACGCGCAGCTCATCGACGTCAGAGAACTCCGTCGTTCCCACGGCGCGCGCTGCCAGCGCCGCCAGGATCGGGATCTCGTCAATCGAGCGCACGGCGAGTTCTCCTCCGATCGAGGCAGCCCGCAGGCGACTCGAGCGCGTGCTCACCTCCCCATGCGGCTCGTTCAGGGAGCTGCCTCGGGGCGCGACGGCCAGGTCTCCGCCGAATTGGCGCACGGCATCCAGAAAACCGCACCGCGTCGGATTGAGCCCCGTATGGCGCGTCGTCACCTCGCTCTGGTCCACCAGGAGTCCTGCGACGAGCACGAAAGCAGCCGCGGAGAGATCCCCCGGCAGGTCCAGCTCGAACCCGGGGATGGCCATCGCATCGGTCAGCGGCTGTAGCTCCACGGTCGCGCCGGCTGCGCGCAGGGGCATACCGAGCGCCTGCATCATGCGCTCGGTGTGGTCACGCGACACGACCGGTTCGCTGAGCCGCGTTGGACCCGACGCAAACAGCCCCGACAGCAGCAAGGCCGATTTCAACTGCGCGCTGGCCATGGGGAGCCGATAGTCCAGCCCACCGAGCTGCTTGCCGACCAGCGCACCCACCTCGAGCGGAGCGGTGACCTCGTGGGAACGACTCGGGTGTCGGCGCCCCGTAATGACGGCTCCTCGCTGCACAAGCGGAAAGACGACTCGCCCCATGGGGCGGCGCGACAGCGAGGCGTCTCCCACGAGCTCCGACCGAAACGGCTGGGCCGCGAGCACGCCGGTCATCAGCCGCATCGTCGTTCCCGAGTTGCCGCAATCGAGGGGCCGGTCCGGCTCGCGCAGGCCTCGCAGGCCCACCCCGCGCACGGCGACCTCGCCCGGCCCGTTGTCCGCGATCTGTACGCCCATGGCCACAAATGCCTGCAGCGTCGAGACGTTGTCCTCGCCGTACGAAAAACGACGCAGTGTGCAGTTCCCGTTCGACAGCGCGGCGAAAATGAGCGCTCGGTGGCTGATGCTCTTGTCGCTCGGTACGGCCACGCTGCCCCGAAGCGCACGGCGCGCCGGCTCGATCACGAGGCGCTTGCCGGTCATTGTCCTCGATCCTCGTGCGACACAGCTGCGCCAGACGAACGCTTCGTCCCCACGGCGTGGCTCACGGCTGCGCAGGAGCCGTGGTCGCCGGCCCGCCGGTGGTGGGTGCAGAGTTCGCCGGGCTATCCGACGTCCCGGGCGCGAACGCCGACGGATTGAGCGTGGGCAGGCGGACGAGGATCTGCTTCAGGGAATTGCCGTTGATAGCAACGACGAACGTCGCCTCCTTGTCGCGAGGTTCCGCCTGCAAGCGCTCGAGGGGTTGCCCGACCCCCAAGGCCTTGAAGACCCACTCGTAGCGCGCCATCAAGTCCTGCATCCGGTTGAGCGATTCGGCTCCGCGTGTGGCAGCAACGGCGTCTCCGTAGCTGAGGGTTCCGGCCAGATTGACCCCTGGAGACTCGTAGTTGCCCACGACGCGTGCGGTCTCGAGCCCCTCGAGGAAGCCCAATTGCCGGCGCAACGCATCCGGTGCGGGCTGCCCTGCCAAGTCCCACCCGGCCACGATGGGTGCGTTCGGCGTGGCGACCAGCTTGTCCAGCCAGGTCGGCAGCTTGCGCTCGACACGCCCCTCCTCGATGCGATCGAGGGCACGCTGCAGGGCGGTCGGGTTGCCGAAGATCACGGTTTGTTCGGAGAGCACCGTCATGGCAACGTCCTGAACGGCTATCACCGACCGCCCGGCATACGTGCTCTGTGTCATCGGCGCGCCCAACGGCGAAGGCTCGCCGCTCTTGGCCGCGTTTTCGATGGCAGCGGGCTTGAAGCGTCCGCGCACCACACCGACGTAGTCGACGCCCTGCAGCGAGTAGCTCGCAACGATCACTCGGTCGACGTCGTGCTTGGAGTCGAACTCGGCCGACTTGGGAAGCGGCGCAAAGCGTTCTGACAGAGCCGCGATCTCGCTGCCGAAGCTCGCGCCTAGCAGCGGCTTCATATCGAGCGCAACGAGCCCGATCATGCCGCTCGGCAACAGCGCGAGCGGATCCGCGTCGACCGCAGGCTCTGCCTTCTTCTCGGCAGGCGTATAGGCGACGACATCCGGCGCCTTGGAGCACCCAAACACGATCGCCAGGGCCAAGAGTGCGGGCCAGCACCTCATCGGAGCACCTCTCCCAGAGCTTCCAGCAGGCGGTCGTTGTCACCCGCGGTCCCCACCGTGATTCGAGCGCACATCGGAAGGCTCCCAAACGGACGAATGATGACGCCAAGCCCGAGCAGCCGTTCGTACAGGGGCTCAACGGCCTGGCCGAAGTCAACATACAAGAAGTTCGCTTGGCTCGGGACGACCCTAAGGCCAAACCTGGACAGCTCGACGACGAGACGCGCGCGTTGGTCGCGGTTCACGAGCCGGCTCGTGTCGATGTGAGACCGATCGTCGAGAGCAGCCGAAGCCGCGACCTGCCCGAGCGTTCCGACGTTGAACGGCGCCCGGACGCGGTTGATGTAGTCGAGAAGCTCGGCGGGCCCGACGGCGTAGCCGACGCGGAGCGCGGCCAGTCCGTAGATCTTGGAGAATGTGCGCAGCACGATGAGACGGTCCCGCAAGCCGCGGAGCCCCATCGCATCCGGGTAGTCGCTAGCGTCTGCGTAGTCGACGTAGGCCTCGTCCACGACGACGATCACCTCCGGAGGCAGCGATTTCAGAAGGTTCTGGAGGGCTGCCCTTCCAACATGCGTACCCGTGGGGTTGTTCGGGTTCGCAATGAACATCACCCGCGTTTGCGGCGTGACTGCCGCGGCCATGGCCTCGAGATCGTGAGTCTCGTCACGAAGCGGTACGGCCGAGAACGGAACCCCTTGGGCGAGGCAGGTCATTCTGTACACGACGAAGGACGGCTCGCCGAAGACGACGTGGTGCCGTGCTGTGCAGAAGGTTCGCACGACCAGTTCGAGCAGCTCGTTCGAGCCATTGCCAGTGAGGACCTCGGGCATGCCGACGCCGTGCCGTGCGGCCAATCGCTCTCGCAGACGGTGGGCGCGGGCGTCCGGGTAGCGATGCACGTCCGTCAGCGCGCGCTTCATGGCCTCGACAGCCAGCGGGCTCGGTCCCAGCGGATTCTCGTTCGACGCGAGTTTCACCGCGTCGGCGATGCCTAGCTCCGCCGCGACCTCCTCGGCCGGCTTGCCCGGCTCGTAGGGGCGCAGACTTGCGATGGTGGGAGTAACGAGCGTCATGCGGACGCCAGCGTAGTCTGCTGCCATGCTCCAGGCCAGCTCCGGGCCGCACCGGGCACTAGTGCATCGTTCCAGCCGTCGAATTCTGCGGCGAATCACGGAGACCGGACACTAGGCGGCTTCTACGGCACTCTTGCTCGGTGTTGACGTCGAACTCCCCTTGGAGTCGCCCGAGCCTCCGGTGGCCCCGCCCGAGGAGCTACTGGAGGTTGTCTCCTTTTTCGCGCCCGACTTGAGTCCGTACAGGTCCGAGTACCAACCCCCGCCGCGAAGCAAGAATCCTTGTCCGCCCGTGATCTGTCGCCGTGCACGGCTCTGTCCGCACGCGGGGCAGTCACGCAGGGGTTGCTCGCTGATCCGCTGCTCGGCCTCCCACTCATGGCCGCAGTGAGTGCAGACATACTCGTAGGTCATTCGCACGAACCTCGTCGACGACAGGCAAATGCGTCTGGCAGCAGAGCCTGTCAACTGCTACCGAAGAAGTCGCTTCGCCGGTGCACTGGCCGATCCGACTGGGGGCCCCGCGGTCCTCGAGTCGGTACGTTCTCCCGACGGATCGGTGCCGCCAAACCACCAACCCCGCTGATCTCGCAGACGGTAGGCCGGCTGATAGACCCGCCTTTTGCCTTACTGCGCACTTGTCTAGCCTCACTTGAGCGCGTACAAGTTGGAGATGTACCTCACGTGACCATGCATGACAGTGCATGACGTTGCGGGTGGGTAGTCCGGGGTGCTCTGCCAACGTAAGCTACGGACTCGGAGCGACCGGCACAGGACAACCGATGCACATCAAGAAGCTCGAGATCTCCGGATTCAAGTCTTTCTGCGATCGTACCATCATTCACTTCGACCACGACGTCATCGGTGTCGTGGGGCCGAACGGCTGCGGGAAGTCCAATATCGTTGACGCTATCCGGTGGTGCATGGGCGAGCAGAGCGCCCGTCAGCTCCGAGGTCGTGCGATGGAGGACGTGATCTTCAACGGCTCCGAGACGCGCGGCCCGCACGGAATGGCTGAGGTCACCATCACCTTCGACAACTCCGATCCGCACAGTGCCGCCGAACTGGCTGAGGAGTACCGGGAATACCCCGAGATCGCCGTCACTCGCCGCCTGTATCGTGACGGCACGAGCGAATACCTACTGAACAAGACCACCGTGCGTCTCCGCGACGTCACCGAGCTGTTTCTCGGCACTGGCGTGGGTGCGCGCTGCTATTCCATAGTCGAACAAGGCCGGATCGGCCAAATCGTCAGCGCCCGGCCCGAAGACAGGCGGGTCATCATCGAGGAGGCTGCCGGCGTTACGAAGTACAAGCAGCGCCGCAAGCAAGCCGAACGCAAGATGGAGCTGACGCGTCAGAATCTGTCGCGGCTCTCCGATATCGTGGGTGAAATCGAGCGCACGCGTGCATCGCTCAAGCGCCAGGTCGCCAAGGCGGAGCGGTTTCTGGCCTATCGCTCCGAGCTCGATGACCTGGTGCTTCACGAAGCCTCGAACAGGTGGCTCGAGCTGACCGTTCTGAGCCGTGTCGAGAGCGAGCAGCTGGACCAGGCGAGTGAGCAGGTCACCCAGCTTCGCGCCCGGCTCGACCAGGACGAGACTGCGCTCGAGTCGGCCCGGGACGAGGCCTCTGTGATCGAACAGACGACGGATGCCGCCTCTCAGGCCGCTTTCGAGGCGGACAACCAGGTTTCGACGTTGCAGGCGCAGATCGCTCGTGCGCAGGACCGACTCTCGCATCTGTCCGAGCGCCTGGCGACCATCGATGCGGAACGGACGCGCGTTTCAGAACGCGTGACCGAGCTTGCCACGGAGAAGCTCGATCTCGAGGCGCGCGTCGAGACGCTCAGCGCGGATGAGGAGGTGCGCGCGGCCGACGTCGCCGCTGAGGAAGAGGCCCTGACCGGTCTCCGGTCCGAAGAAGCCGTCGCGGCCGAAGGAGTCCAGCAGCTTCGGGCCCAGACCGCCGAGCTCGGCAAGTCAGCCGCAGCCGCGGAGGCCCGCTTGGACGGGGTTGCCCAACGGCTGCTGGAGGCACAAGGCCGCCAAGAGAGGCTGTCCGCCGAGCAAGAGACACTGGTCGGCGAGCGAGGCACCCTGGAAGCGCGACATCAGGCGCTGCAGCAGAGCCTGCTCGAGCTGGCCGAGGGCAAACGCCTCACTTTGGCCGAACGAAGCGCACTGGAGAGCGAACTCGAGCTTCTGCGCGGACGTCTGCACGAGAGTGAACGCGCTGTCGATGCGGCCAAGAACGAGCTGGGCTTCAAGCGCAATCGTCTTCGGGCTCTGGAAGAGCTCCACCGGCGACACGAGGGGATCGGCAATGGGGTCCGCGCTCTTCTGTCCACGGGCGACCCTTCGGTACTCGGCCTGGTCGCCGATCGAGTTGAAGCCCCCGAGCCGCTGACGCTGGCCGTGGCAGGACTTCTGGGCGAGCGGCTGCAATGGGTCGTGGTCAACGACATGGCCCGCGGCTTGGAGCTGCTCGGCGGCCTGCAGGCGCATCAGCGGGGCCGAGCTCACCTCGTCCCAGCACGCCCGCGGCACGTCGCGGGCTCGTTCGTGCCACTCGATCGAGAACGAGAAGGCGCGCTCGGGTATCTGGTCGATCAGCTGAGCTACGCTCCGGAAGATGAGGTGCTCGTGCGCTCGCTCGTCGGCAACGCGGTGGTCGCCGCCACGGCTGCGGACGCCTACCGGCTGGTTCTCGAAGTGCCCGGGATATCCGCTGCTGTCGCCCTGGATGGGACGATCGTGCGAGCCGACGGTACCGTGAGCGGGGGAAGCGGTGACGACGTCGCCGCCGCGATGGTCGAACAGCGCCGCGAGATGCGACAGCTTGTCGAACAGGTGAATCATTTGAGCGCACGGTCACAGCGGCTGCTCGAGGAACACAACGCGCTCCGGGCCCGCGAGGCGGAGTGCAGTGCTGCGCTCGAGCGGGCCCGTCAGGAGGCCCACCAGGGAGAACTGGCGCACGTCAGCGCGGAGAAGGATCTAGCCAAGACCAGTGCTGATTTGGAGCGTGTCGTCGCTCGCGCCATCGCGCTCGATGCGGAGCTTGCGGACATGTCCAACGCCATCGAGGCAGCGGAGCGAGACGAAACGACGTTCAGCAGGGAGCTGGACCTCACGCGGGTCGAGCTCGAACGGGTCCAGCACAGTCTCGAGCGGTCGGAGGCTCTGGCCGCGTCCTGGCGGGATCAGGTCGCCGCCCAAGCCGCACTGCTCACCGAGCGCAAGGTGCGTCTGGCCCAGGTAGGCGAACAGGCCGGCGCTGCTCGTTCAGCGCTGCAGCGAGTGGTGCAGTCCGTACACGACCTGGCGAGCCGAGCCGATCGTCTGGAATCGGACGTACACGAGTCGGTGGTGGGCTACGGCGAAACGGCGGCGCGTCTGATGCTTGCGCGCGAGGCGAACATCGAGGCCCAAAGCGTCGCCCGTGAGGCGCACGCCCGTCTCGACGACGCACGGGCTTCGCTCGACCAAGTGCGACACGCGCTGGGCGCCCGTGAGTCCGAGCTGAAGCAGCTGCGCGACGTGCTCGCGACCGCTGATGACCAGGCACGCCGTTCCGAGATGGCGCTGCAACGCTTGACCCTCGAGCGCGACCATCTCTTGTCGGTCGTTCGCGACCGATTCCGGGGGCTGGATCTGAAGCGGGTCGTTGGCGACTACCACACTCGGCCGGCCCCCGATGCCGAGCAGCATCGCCGGGTCGAGGAGCTTTCGCAGCTCATCGATCGGATGGGCCCGGTCAATCTCGAGGCGCGCACCGAATTCGAAGACGCGGACCGGAGGTTCACGGACCTTTCGGCGCAGAAGGTCGACGTGGAGCAGGCTCTGGCCGAGCTCGAGCGCGCGATCAAGCACATGAACCGCGAGTCGCGCCGCAAATTCAAGGAAGCGTTCGACGCGGTCAACGAGCTGTTCAAGAAGGCGTTCCGTCGCCTCTTCCATGGCGGCCGGGCCGAGCTCGTCTTGACCGATCCCGAGGACCTTCTGGGCACGGGCGTCGAGATCGTAGCTCAACCGCCAGGCAAGAAGCTCGGCAACATCGAGCTCATGAGCGGCGGCGAGAAGGCGCTCACGGCGGTGGCATTGATCCTGTCCGTCTTCCAGCACAAGCCCGCACCGTTCTGCGTGCTCGACGAGGTGGACGCGCCGCTCGACGAGGCCAACGTGGCTCGCTACACCGAGGCCATCCGAACCATGACTGAGCAGTCGCAGTTCGTCCTCATCACTCACGTTCGCCGGACGATGCAGGCGGTGGATGTGCTCTACGGGGTAACGATGGGCGAGCCGGGCGTCTCTCGCCTCGTGAGCGTCAAAGTCAATGAGAACGCGGCCACGCGCAGCGATTCCCGTGCCGCCAACGTCCTGCGCAGCACGGCTCCGCCACGACTGGACGTCGAGGGCGAGACTCAGGTGGCGTAGACGGTCAGGCGGCGCTTGTTGCTCGGAATGCTGCTGCGGGCGGGAGCCGCGCGGCCGCGGCACTGCTTCCGGGGCCTCGGCCGGGGCCCGCGCTGGGCGTCGCCCTAGGACGCGCTAGAGTCCGTCACGCTCTGCATGCGCGTTGCCTTGATCTACCCGCCGCCGTGGAGAATCCCCTCCCCGGGGGAACCCGCGGACCGCCGTGATGGACCTCCGCCGGACTTCGACGACAGCGACCTGGACGCCGACTTCTATCAGATCCCCTACGGGCTCCTCAGCCTTGCGGCTCAGGCACGGGCATTCGGCCATCAAGTCAAAGTCGTCAATCTTGCCTCGTACCCGTGGCGCGACGTCGAGCACGTCGTGCGCAAGCTTCAGGCCGACGTCTATGGTCTGTCCTGCTGGACGGCAAACCGACGCGGAGTCGCCCTGGTCGCCACGGCCATACGCAAGCAGCATCCCAGAGCTCACCTCTCGGTGGGCGGACCCCACGCGACTGCACTCGCCCGCGAGCTGCTCGCGCGTCACACCGCAGTCGACAGCGTGGTCCTGGGTGAGGCAGAGGTTACGTTCATCGAGCTTCTGGAGCGCCTGGGCAACCGTCGGCCTCTGGCCGGCATGGCTGGCGCCGTCGTGCGTTCGGGAGGTCGGATCACGAGCGGCCCGCCCCGGCCGGCCATGACGGATCTGGACGATCTCGCCTGCCCTCACCGTGACTTCACCACCCACATCGTGATGACCTCTCGAGGCTGCCCGTTCGATTGCACGTTCTGCGCCGCGCGAACGACGTGGGGTCGCGGCTATCGTGAGCATTCGGTCAGGTACGTCCTCGACATGCTCGAGCTGGCCCTGGCGAGGGTCCCGGTTAAGATGCTCCAGCTCAAGGACGACACGTTCACCGCCCATCGGAGCCGGGCGCTTCGGATCTGTCGCGGGATCCGCGACCGACGTCTCGATTTCCTCTGGAGCTGTGACACCCGCGCCGACGTCCTGGACGAGGAGCTGCTGCGGGAAATGCGGCTGGCAGGCTGCGAGCGACTCAGTCTCGGGGTCGAGTCCGGCTCGGACCTCGTTCTGAGGAACATCAACAAGAGACTCACCGTCGCTCAGGTCCTCGAAGCGACGGAGCTGGCGAAACGCTGCGGCATCCGTGTCCGCTACTACATGATGCTCGGCAATCGCGGGGAGACCGCGACCAGCTTCGGAGAAACGCTGGAGTTGCTCGACCAAGCCCAGCCCCACGAGTACATCTTCTCTTGCCTGAGCATCTATCCGGGGACTGCCGACTTCCGCGATGCCGCGGCGGCAGGCCGCGTCGACTCGGGGGACTACTTCCGAGGGCGTTTCCAGGAGCTGAAGACCCCATTCGATGCGAGCGAGGCCGATGTCCGAGTCATCAACGACTGGTTCGTCTCGCATCGCGGCCTGCGCCGCCTGTATCAGCCATCGGTCGAGGATTGCCGCGCGGTCGTGAGTCGTCTGGGCGATCACCATGCCGCTCACCTCGACCTGGCTGCGGCGCTGTACCGTGCAGCAAGGCTGGAGGAAGCGCGGCACCATGCGCAGCTCGCCTTGAAGCTCGAACATCCCACCCCTGGGCTGGTCTACAACCTGCTCGCGTGCATCGCCTACGCGCGAAACGAGCTGGAACATATGAAGGACTTGTTCGTGCAGGCGGGGCGCCGTGATCCGCAACATGCCGTCCTTGTCGGCAATGCACAGGCAACACGTCGCTGGCTGGCTCGCGCAGAAGCAGGGAAGGAGCCCCTCGTCCTCGATCCCAGTCATGATTTCCAGCTCCTGGAGCGTACGGTCCAGCCCTGCCTCCCCGGGCCCCTGGACGCGGATTTCGCCGACTGGTAGGAGGTGTGTGGCATGACATCCGTACGCGGCAAGCTCAGTCCGGTGAGCGTCGGGTGATTCCAGGACGTTCCCACAAACGCAGGGATGTCGCTCGCTTGCGCGACACCAACAGCCGGCAGTCGCCGGGCGTGCTTGACGTACGCGACCATTGCGTGGCCACGACGTTTCCCGGGCTCGAGCAGCTTTGTGCGCAAGAGCTCGCCGGGCTAGGCCTGAACGTGCTCGACGTTTCGCCTGCATCCGTGACGTTTGCGTCCGAACGGGAAGGGATGTATCGAGCCAATCTTTGGCTGCGCACCGCGCTGCGCGTTCTATTGCCCATCGCGCAGTTCGACGTAGGGGGACCCGGTGAACTCTACCAGCGCGCATTGCGGGTTCCCTGGGAGGAGTGGATCGATCCGGCCCGTACGTTCGCCGTCAATGCCAGTGTTCATTCGCAATTCGTGCCGCACTCCAAGTACGCGGCGCTCCGCGTCAAGGATGCGGTCGTGGACAGGTTGCGAGATCGCTACGGCCGTCGTCCCTCCGTCGACGTCGGGCAGCCGGACGTCCGGCTCCGCGTCACGGCGCGCGGGCGCCGCGTCGATCTGGCGCTGGACAGCTCCGGCGAGCCGCTGTCTCGCCGAGGCTATCGCCTCTGCGGAACAACGGCGCCTCTCAACGAAGCCGTCGCGGCTGCTGTCGTGTTGTTTTCCGGATGGAACGGCACGAGCCACGCCGTGGACCCGCTGTGCGGCTCCGGCACGCTGCTGGTGGAGGCTGCGCTGGTGGCGTGCAATGTCGCGCCTGGCTCACTTGGGAGATCCTTCGGTTTCATGACGTGGCCTGAGTTCGACCCGGTTCTGTGGCACCGATTGCTTTCCGAGGCGCGCAGCGCCACCCGCCAGCCACGTTCCGGACTCATCCTCGGCGGCGATCATTCCGCGGACGCAGTGGTCGCGGCGCGGGCAAACGCCGAGCGTGCCGGCGTGTCGTCGTGCGTGGAGGTCCGGCACGCGGGTTTCCAGAAGCTGGCCGTGCCTCGGCCTCCGGGGGTGGTTCTGACGAACCCGCCGTATGGGGTCCGTCTCGATGCCTCCCGCCTCACCGAGTTGTATCGTGAGCTCGGCGATCGGCTCAAGCGGGCCTATGGCGAGTATGAAGCTTGGATCCTCTCCGGCAATTTGTCGGCGCTCAAGTCGTTGGGCCTGCGGTCCACGCGCCGGATCACGCTCCTGAATGGAAACATCGAATGCCGTCTCGTCCACTACCCCGTCGTTTCGCTCGGAAGGGGGCCGACTCTGCTGCGTGCGCGGTAGCGGCCTGTCTCCAAGACAGGGCACACAGAAGTAGCCATGCTTTGGTTGGCTCAGACGGGCGTTTGCTGCAGAATTCGACGGCTTCGCCCAGTTCGAGGCCGTCGAATCCCGCGGCGAATCACGGCGACAGGGCGGCAGGCCAACGTCGATTCAACGAAAATCTCGGGAACGCTGGCGAAGCCGCGTGACGGGCAGGTCCAGACGCTCCAGACGGCGAGCCAACACATGGATCACCGCCACCTCCGCCTGCGGATGCTTCTGTCGCTCGATAGGTCCGCGTGCCAGAAGGATCTGAGCATGGCGTGCCTGTAGAGAGAAGCGCGCGAAAACAGAGCGCTGAACAATGAGGTTGACGGTTCCGGTCTCGTCTTCGAGCGTGATGAAGGTGACCGCACTCGCCGTCATCGGTTGCTGACGGCAAAGGACCATCCCAGCCACGGTGACCCAGCTCCCGCTGTGCACTTGGTCCAGCTCTCTGGCACGCAAGACCCCTCGTCGCGCGAGCGCCTCACGAAGGTGATTCATGGGGTGATCGTCGATGCTCAGTCCTTTGCGGTCGTAATCGAGCACCAGCCGCTCACGCGCGTTGAGATGGGCCAGCCGCACCTCCGGCTCGTCCAGTTCCAAGCCCTCGAACAATCCGAAAAGCCTCGGAGCGCGCGCCTTCCAGAGCGCCTGTCGGCGGCCCGGTAGCATCGCTTCGAGCGCACCGGCTTCTGCCAGGGCTTCTGTCGCTTGGCGCTTGAGTTCAGTTCGTTGCACGAGATCCGTGAGTCCTTCCAGCTTCGATTCGCTGCGGGCAGCCTCGATACGCCCACTGGACACGTCACCCAAGCCCCTGACCAATCGCAGTCCGAGCCGCAGTGCCAGCTCGGTGCTGCCTCCGGCAGATGTCGGCTGCATCTCGTCTACCGCCGGCTCCAGCGTACAGTCCCAGGCGCTCCGCTGTACGCACACGTCGCGCACCTGTACGCCGTGCCGCTGGGCGTCCCGCACGATGGCTGATGGAGAATAGAAACCCAGAGGCTGGGAGTTGAGCAGCGCACACGAAAAATGCGCCGGCGCGTGGGCCTTCAACCACGCCGACGCATAAACGAGCAACGCAAACGAGGCGGCATGCGACTCGGGGAACCCATACTCACCGAATCCCTTGATCTGCTCGAACAGCGCCTCAGCGAACTCGACGCCTATTCCCTTTCGGGCAAAGCCACCGAGCAGCCGCGCGCGATGCCTGAGTAGTCGTCCTGTCTTTCGCCATGCTGCCATGTCGCGTCTGAGCTGATCCGCCTCGCCGCCGCTGTAGCCGGCACCCACGATGGCGAGCCGCATGACCTGCTCCTGAAACAGCGGAACTCCGAGCGTACGCTCGAGAATCGGCACCAAATCCGGATGGGGCATCGTCACCGGTTCTTCGCCATTCCTACGCCGCAGGTAGGGATGGACCATCCCGCCCTGAATGGGACCAGGACGCACGATAGCCACCTCGATGACCAAGTCGTAGAAACATCGAGGCCGGAGCCGTGGGAGCATTGCCATTTGCGCACGGCTCTCGATTTGGAAGACGCCCAAGGTGTCTGCCCGACTGACCATGGCGTACACCACGGGGTCCTCGGGAGGAACGCGGGCCAATGCTTCAATCGGATCGAAGGACCCCGCCGACGCCTCCCCTTGCTCAGATACGAGCGCCAGGCACTTTTTGAGCGCCGTGAGCATACCGAGCCCGAGCACGTCGACTTTGAAGAAGCCGAGCGCGTCGAGGTCATCCTTGTCCCAAGGTACCACCGTACGCCCCTGCATCCGTGCTGGCTCCACGGGAGCCACCTCGCACAGATCCGTCGCCGAGAGTATGAAACCACCGACATGCACCGATAGATGTCGCGGCAATCCCTCGAGTTCTGCACTCAGCTTCATGACTTCTCTGAGCCGAGCATCTCTCGAATCCAAGCCGACTGCAGAGAGATCTGCGTCACTGATCTCCGTGCTCGTCCAGTGAGTCACACTCGCACTCAATCGATTCGTTTGCTCCAGCGACAACCCAAAGACCTTGGCTACGTCACGTACCGCGCTCTTGCCCCGATAGGAGATGACCTCCGAGACCATGGCGGCTCGG
Source organism: Polyangiaceae bacterium (assembly GCA_016929495.1). GTDB lineage: Bacteria > Myxococcota_A > Polyangia > Polyangiales > Polyangiaceae > JAFGIS01. The sequence goes on from JAFGIS010000266.1 coordinate 25,707, forward strand.
TGGCGGCCATAGCGCGCGTATATTTCCTGGATGACCTCCTCACGACGTTCATGCTCGAAATCGATGTCGATGTCTGGAGGCTCGTGACGTTCTGCGCTCATGAAGCGCTCGAACAGGAGATTGCTCCGTGACGGATCCACCGCCGTAATGCCTAGCGCATAGCAGACCGCACTATTGGCGGCGCTCCCACGACCCTGACAGAGAATGTGCCGACGCCTGGCGATCTCGACGATTTCCCAGGTGCTCAAGAAGTAGGCCGCCATGTCGAGCTCGGCGATGAGACCGAGCTCCTTCTCGATCTGGACGGAAACGGGCTCTGGAACGCCATGGGGGTAACGCCGAGCCAGCCCCTCGAGTGTCAAGCGCCGGAGCTTGGCCTCGGCGCTGTCACCTGGCTCGAGCTCGCAGGGAAAGCGGTAGTCGAGCTCACCCAAGTCAAAGCGCAAGGCCGATGCGATCTCGCCGGTTCGCTCCACCCAGTCCTTGTGGTCGCGAAATAGCCGCAACATCTGGGACTCGGAACGCAGTCGCGCCTCGGCGTTACCGAGCAAGCGGGTTCCTGCCTCGTCGAGCGTCATACCCTTGCGGATGCACCACAGAACATCCAGGAGTGACTTGCGTGATCGATGGTGCATCAGAGGACGAGCGCTCGCCACAACCGACAGCCCAAACTCGTGCGAAAGCTCCAGCGCTTGCAGCGTCCGGCGCCGGTCAGCGCCATCCATATGACGGTACACAGCGAGAAAGGCGTGGTCTGCGAAGCGCTCGCGCAAGACTCCGAGCAACTCCGTCACGGCTGCGTTTCGGACACAACGGGCGTCGTCGACGGGAACGAGCGCCACCAAGCCCGCGGCATGTTCAGCCAACCAAACGGGCTCTAGCATGCTCTTGCCCTTCGGGAGGCCGGAATGCGCCAACGTCAGAAGCTGGCACAAATTCGTGTAACCCGTACGGTCCTGCACCAGTAAGGAGACGACAGGAACGCCGTCGGTTTCGGTGCTCTCGAACGCCTGTGCGCGGCGATCACCTGACCGCATGTTCGGATTTCGCTGAGCCGGACCGCGCGTCGGATGGGCACGCTGTCCACGTGGACGGGTTGCGCGACCATTCCGCGAACCTCGACGCGCCATGTGAGAGGCAGCGTGACTCACGGCCAGTTCTGCTCCGACGATGAAGCGCTGTCCGACCGCGCGCGCACGGACCCAGGCACGGACGACACCGTACAAGCCGCCATGATCACAGAGTGCCAGGGCGCCCAAGTCGAGCTCTTTGGCACGCTCAATCAATTCCTCCGGCTGAGACGCACCGCGCAAGAAGGAGAAGCACGAGCGCGCCAGCAGTTCGGCAAACATCAGCGTTCGCTCTCACTTCCATCAATCAGCGATACCGTGAAGATACCGTTGATTCGTGCGCTGATCGACGAACACGAGCGCCTCGAGCTTGCCCGATGAGCTGGCGAGCAGCAGTCTGAGGTAGTCACGCGCCACGGGCGCAGGGGTCCACCACTCCACGGCCTCAAGCCGTCGCTCAAATGCGACCTTTTCGATACAATACATCCGCTGCCCAATGTTCAACAGCGCGCCCGGCTCGAGCGGTGTCTCCACGCGGACGGCCCGGGGCAAAAGCCGTGTAGTGGTCGGGTGCTCTGCAACGGCTGGCAAGGTCTTACGCACACCGCCCGCAACCCCCGAAGCGGTCGGGCGCACACCATGAGGGTCCGTCTTGGTACCTCGCGTCTGTTGAAGCGACGGGGCTTTCGACGCCCCTGACTGGGCGACACCCCCGGTCTGAGCCAACCAACGGGTTGTTTGTTCAGTGCTCTGTCTTGGAGACAGAGCACTGAGACGTCGTGGCCCGGTTTCCTTCAGTTGTTCTCCACTCACCGGGAATAGCGCGCATTTTGCTTCAGGCCGATGGGCATCGAGTAAACGGAACGTCCCCACTCGATCGCGCCCCAGATCAGCCTCGAGCTCGCTGAGAAGTACAGACAAGGTCGCTTCGTCTCCGAGCCCGGCACCCTGTCCCGCTGCACGCAACAAGTCGAGCTGGCGCGCAAACGCTTCGGTGAGAGACGTCACCTCGAGCTTCATGCCCAGACTGGGGGCAGCCAAACGCAGCGCCTCGAGCCTGACGCGCAGCACCCTGAGCAGCTCTTGCTCCCTCCATAAAGCGGCAGCCAACGTGAACTCGAGTATGATCTCCGGAGGTTGTCCGTTGATTGCGGCCACGGCGCGGTCGCATTGAATGACCCATCGTAGCCGTTGAGCTGCCTGTCCTCGCCCAGCGAGGCGAGCGCTGAGCCGTGCCACTAGGCCACGTAGCACGAACAAAAGAGGCTCTAAGCCGGCGACGGGCTCCTCCCAACGGGTCTCTTCTACCACGCTTTCGGGTAGCTCATAGCGAACCAGCGCGTCTCGATCGATACCCTGGCACAGGTCGAGCACCCGTTTGGCCTCCTCTCCGAGGCGAGGTGCCACGGCTGCGCGAGGCAACCTAGCGAGCTCGCCCACCGTCAGCACGCCGACCCGCGCAAGCCAGGCCACGCGATCGGACGAGAGACCCAAGGCAGGGACCGGGAGCTCGGCAATGCTTTTCTGAAGCTGTGCCGGAGAGACGATGCTTTCTGGTTCGTCTGGAGCAGCCCAACGTGCCAACGCCTGGGCCAGCCGGGGTCCAACCGTAATGCAGACGTGTGCCGTATGGCCGAGCGCGCGCACTGCCATGCTAAGCTCATTGGCCAATAGCCGCTCTCCACCGAACAAATGCGCGACACCTGTCACATCCACCCATACTGTGTCGGGTGCTTCGATGGAAACGTTGGTCCCGAACACGAGCAAGGCCTCGGCGATTCGACCCAGGGCGTTGAGTACGTCTTCCTCGTGCAGGGAGCGCACGGCGAGCCTGGTTGAGATGACCCAGGCTTCCCGGAGCGTTTGTCCTTCACGCAAACCCAGGCGCCGCGCTTCCGCGTTGACGGCCGACAACTGGGTGGTGGCCTCCAACCCGCCTACCGCCCGCGGTTTGCCTGACGGCAATCCGACGATAGGGAGCGCGAGCTGCTGCCCAGGCAAGCCCTGCGAAGCATCAGAGGATCTACCGGCTCTGTCGAGTAGCACCACGCCCAACGGTAACGGTCGGCTTGAGGCGTCGGCTCCTGTCTGTCTCTGAGGTCCCCGCGGCTTAGAAAATGGAGGGTCTTGGGTTGGCTCCACCAACTCACAGAGCAGCTCGGGCAGCACAACGGCGGCTATACGCCGTTGGTTCTCCTCGCTGGCGTTTTTAGGTAACGCCGCTGTGGTGTCCCTGCCATCTTGCCGCGCCGATCCGTTCCGCGGCTGCGACGCGGCTGCGATTCGGTCAGCGTCCAAGCCCAGCGAGCAGAGTGACTCACGCGAACAGCCGGGCATGGCTCTCTCCCGAGGATAGTCCGGTCACTGACGCCGAAGGCTGACTCGGCAGAGGCAGAAAGGGTGCCTCTGCTGGTGTCGGCGGCCAGCGTACGAAGCAAGCCCTGGAAATTCGCCCCATTCTGTCTTTGGCAACACGCACGCTCAGCTGACCCTGAGCCGGCCGACTCAGCTCGAGCCGCAATGCCACAGGAAGGGGTAGTGGACGTGCCGCTAGGACGTCCGTAATGAGCAGCGTCACACAGGGCGACCCCTGCATACCCAGTGATAGCTGGCGCACGATGCGGGCCCAGCTGCCTAGTCCGATGGGGCGCAGACCACTACCGGGTACACCGACGGTATCAATGACAGTAACGGCAAATATCTTCGACCTGGCCAAACGCAGAGCTATCTGCCCCATCGACTCAACCGGAGCTCGAACAACCAGCAACCGCTCGAGAACGACGCCCGCCTGAGCAACTCCCGGCCCGTATAGCGTACAGGAGGGATCGACGAAGGCGCACCAGGACACATCAGTACCCATCTGCTGCTGCGCCGCACGAACAGCGGCTAGCGCCACGGAAGTGCCCAAAGCTGCCCCTCCTGCCACCGCCAACTCAGTCACGGCTCCACGTGGCAAGCCATGATCCGGCAAAATGGCATCGAATTCGGCCCAGCCCAGCTCAAGCGCCTGAGGCCTGCCCTGCGACGCGAGGGGTTGGTCCAGTTGCGCCAGCCGAACCAGATTGGCAGGAAGTTGCTCGAGCAGGGCGCGCGTCCGGATGGGCATCGTATACTGAACATAATAGCAGCACTGAACAGATACGCCACCCGGTGTCCGGACGGAGTATGTCACCCGGAACCGGGTGTTTGGCCGGCCTACGCAAGTTCCGAAACCAACGCCTCCTCGCGGGCAGCGCACAACCAGGGCCCTCACTTCAGCCGAGCGGCACTCGACAGTGCCATGGCGTGCCCGATGTTATCTCTCGACCATGCACGACAGCCCGAACGGTTTCGCCCCCAAGCTGGCCGAGCTCCGAGCCCTGCTAAAGAAGCTAGGTTCAGTACTGGTGTGCTACTCGGGCGGAACCGACAGTGCTTTCCTGTTGGCAGTCGCCACGAGCGAGCTCGGTAACCTCGCCATCGGCCTCACCGCTCTGAGTCCCAGCCTAGCCCAGACCGAGCGAGCCGACGCCGAACGCATCGCCCGGTCGATCGGAGCTGTCCATCGGTTCGTCGAGACCCGAGAGTTCGATCTCCCCGAGTACACGGCAAACGGTCCGGATCGGTGCCTTCACTGCAAGAGCGTCCTCTACCAGGTCGCCGAAGAGAAGCGCCGAGAGTGGGACCTATCGGTCATCCTGAACGGAACCAATGTCGATGACCTGGGCGACTACCGTCCCGGCAACGTGGCTGCCGAGAAAGCCGGGGTCAGGAGCCCGTTGGTGGAGCTCGGGTTCACCAAAGCCGACGTGCGCGCAGCGGCGCGTTTGCTGGGGCTCGACGTCTGGGACAAGCCGGCGGCCGCCTGCCTGTCCAGTCGCATACCGTACGGCACACCCGTAACACCCGAACGTCTGACTCAAGTCGAACAACTCGAAGCGACCCTCCGTGAGCTCGGCTTCGGCCAGCTACGTGTGCGCTGGCACCACGAGCTCGCGCGGATCGAAATCGATCTCGTCGAGCTCGAACGGGTGCTGAGCCCAGGCCTACGTGAACGCATCGTCGAGGCCGGCAAGTCATGCGGCTTCGCGTTCGTTACCCTGGACCTGGCGGGCTACCGACAAGGCTCTCACAACGAGCTGCTCCGAGGCCGCTCGCTCCGCGTCGTATAGAGCGGGCTCGGAGGGGGGCCGTTTGTCGAAGCGCCTACCCGCGTCGCCGGAAGGGTCTGCCCCCCCGGCTGTCCCGATCGCGACCGCCGTCGCGATCACGACCGCGAGGGTTCGGTCCACGTCCGCCGCGTGGAGGTGTCCCGCCGCTCTCACGGGCCTGAGCGATGCGCTCACGCGCTCGCTCCCCCTCCTCGCCTTCGGGGAACGGCAGAAGCTCTCGGCGGGTCAATCGGGTCTTCCCTTCACGATCGATGCTGATCACCTTCACGTCGACGACATCCCCTTCGGACAAAACGTCGGCGGGGTTCTCGACCCGCTCGTGCGCGAATTCCGATACGTGCAAGAGGGCCTCGACATTCGGGAGGATCTCGATGAACGCTCCGAAGTCGACAATCCGCTTGACGGTGCCGCTGTAGACTCGACCCACTTCCGGTTCGGCTGTCAACCCCTCGATGATGTTGATGGCTCGCCGAACCGAATCCGGATCCACACCTGCGATCGCCACCGTTCCGTCATCTTCGACGTCCACGGTGCAGCCGGTCTGATCCACGATGCCTTTGATGGTCTTGCCTCCAGGTCCGATGATGAGCCGGATGTGATCGGGCTTGACCCTGAGGGTGGTGATGCGTGGCGCCCAGCGGTTGACTTCAGCGCGGCTCTGCGGGAGGACCTCCAGCATCTTGCCGAGAATGAACAGACGGCCCTCACGCGCCTGCTGGAGCGCACTCTCCAGGATGGCCCGGCTCAATCCGGAAATCTTGATGTCCATCTGGATGGCAGTAACGCCGCGCGAGGTTCCGCAGACCTTGAAGTCCATGTCGCCCAGGTGATCCTCGTCGCCCAGGATGTCGCTCAGAATCGCGATGTCCTCCCCCTCCTTGATCAGGCCCATCGCGATCCCCGCCACTGGCTGTTTCAGGGTCACACCGCAATCCATCAGACTGAGGGTGGCACCGCACACACTGGCCATCGAGCTCGATCCGTTCGACTCGAGGATCTCGCTCACGACGCGAATCGTGTACGGGAACTGGTCGTGTGACGGGATCATGCGCGCCAGAGCTCGTTCGGCCAAAGCCCCGTGACCAATCTCTCGCCGCCCCGGCCCGCGCAGCGGCTTTGTTTCGCCCGTACAGAAGGGCGGAAAGTTGTAGTGGAGCATGAACTGCTTCCAGGATTCGCCGATGAGAGCATCGATCTTCTGCTCGTCTCCAGCCGTCCCCAGTGTGGTGACGACGATGGCCTGCGTCTCGCCACGCTGGAAGAGGGCCGAGCCGTGCGTCCTGGGCAGAAGCCCTACCTCGCAGCTGATGGGCCGAATGGTCTTGGTATCCCGACCGTCGATCCTGTGCCCTTCTTCGAGCACCATCGATCGAACGACCGTCGCCTTGCGGTGGTCGTACTCGGCTTTGACCAACCTCTCGACCTCCGCCATCTTCTCTGCCCCCAGCTCAGCGGTGAGCTGGTCGAGCAATGACTGCTTGTGCGTCGCATAGGCCTCGTAGCGCGCCTTCTTGTCCTTGATGGTCGAGGCCTCGCGCAACGGCTGGTCCGCAATCACCGCGATACGCGAAGCGATCTCCGGCTCGAGCTGCGGGGCGACGAAGTCCCGCTTGGGCTTGCCGACGGCGGCTCTCAACCGCTCGATGAGGTCGATGACGGGTTGCGCTTGCTGCTGCGCGAACATCAATGCGTCGATGACGTCGTTCTCCGATGCCTCGGCAGCACCTCCCTCCACCATGACGATAGCGTCGCGCGTCGCTGCGACGACGATGTCGATGTCGGCCACGTGGAGCTGCTCGAACGTCGGATTCACGATGAACTCGCCTCCCGCTCGCCCTATGCGCAGGCCCACCACCGGCCCGTTCCAAGGCACGTCGGAGATGTGAAGGGCGGCGCTCCCGGCGGTGACCGCCAGGACGTCCGTGGGGTTGCGCTTGTCCGAGCTCAGGACCGTTGCAATGACTTGCGTGTCTTTGCGGTACCCCCTGGGGAATAGCGGCCGAAGTGGCCTGTCCATCAGACGCGACGTCAGCGTCTCACTGTCGCGCAGTCGCCCCTCGCGCTTGAAGAAGCCCCCGGGGATGCGACCGGCAGCGTAGGTCTTCTCGACGTACTCGCAGGTCAATGGGAAGAAGTCCAGACCGGGTCGCTCCTCGGTCGAGACGGCGGTCACCAGGACCACGCTTTCCCCGTAGCTCACGAGGACCGCCCCGTGTGCCTGCTTGGCGAGCCTACCTGTCTCGAAGGTCATGGCTTGACCTCCGACCATCACGGATTCACGTACGAACATCTGGCTGTGCGCTCCTGGCGCGTGGGCCGCTACGTGCGGCGTTACGCGGGACACGGGCAGCCTGACTTCAGCCTCGGTGCTCGAGCATGACGCCATGTCGCGTCGCGCCCAAGAAGCGAAGTTGAAGCCACCAGGCGCCAGGTCCCGGTGTTGTCTGGTCTTCTTGTGTCTAGCCCCAGAAGCTACTTGCGAAGGCTGAGTCCTGTCACGATGTTGCGATAGCGCTCGACGTCGGACTTCTTCAGGTAGTCCAGTAGCCGCCGACGTTGCCCGACGAGCTTGAGAAGTCCTCGCCGAGAGTGGTGGTCCTTCTTGTGGACCTTGAAGTGCTCGGTCAAGTAGCCGATTCTGTGGCTCAAGAGCGCGATCTGGACTTCAGGTGACCCGGTGTCCGACTCATGGACTCTAAACCGAGCGATTAGGTCCGCCTTGGCGGTTGCCTCTGGAGACATGCGTGTCCTTTCCTCGAATTTCGCGGCGGAGTATACGCGCCGATGCCGGTCGGTCAACTGGAGGCTCGAGCGTGTGCGGTTGCGGAGCCAACCCCACGGGGTCGTTCAGTGTTTTCCAGGGCCTCGTCGCTGCCAAAGAACCCACGTTACCGCGAACTGGCCGACCGACCGCTCTGGGAACGCTAGGCCCCGAGCAGGTCGGCGAAACGCGGTGCCAGTGCGTCAGCGATCAACTGCTGCACTCCCTCCGCGGTAACGCACGCGCAAGCCCTGTTCGCGAGCTCTTCGGCCTCGGCAAGGGAAACGCGACGCAGCGCTTCTTTTACTTGTGGGATCCCTGAGGACTCCATGCTGAGGTCGCGCAGTCCCATGCCAACGAGCAAGGCGGCCCCCAACGGGTCGTTGGCCATGGCGCCGCACACGCCCACGGGTCGGCTGTGCCGGTCGCCGGCCGTCACGGTCATGCGGATCAGACGCAGAACCGCAGGATCGAATGGAGAGGCCAGGGTCGCCAAGGCTCGACTCGTGCGGTCGACTGCCAGGGCGTACTGGACCAGGTCGTTCGTCCCAATGCTGAAGAAGTCCGCTTCCGCGGCAAAAAGGTCAGCAACCACGGCGGCCGAAGGTACCTCGATCATGATACCCAGAGCGACGTGTTCAGCCTGCGGATGGCCTGCAGCCGCTACCTCCCTGCGCGCCGTTTCGAGCAGTTTCCGGACGGCGCGCAGCTCCCTCAGCGTCGCTACCATGGGAACGAGGATGCGCAGACTGCCGTGCGCCGAGGCCCGAAGCATGGCCCTGAGTTGTGGCAGGAACATCTCGGGCCGAGCGAGCCCGAGCCGAATAGCACGAAGCCCAAGCGCCGGGTTGGCGTCCATCGAGGCCGGAAACAGCGACGTGAACTTGTCGCCGCCCAGATCGAAGGTACGCAGAGTGACGGGCAGCGGCGCCACCGCTTCGAGGACGCTCCGATAGGTCTCGTACTGCTCCTGCTCGCTCGGCGGGGCGCCGGGGTCGACCACCATGAACTCGGTTCGATACAGGCCGATTCCCTCCGCCCCCTGCAACATCACCAGATTGGCCTCGCCGGGCAACTCGATGTTCGCCTGCAGATGGATCGGTACCCCGCACTGGGTCACCGCGGGCATGTCGCGTAGCTCGCGCAAGCCCCGGGTCACGGCTGAGTGCCGCGCCGCACGCGCCATCGCCTCGAAGATCATGTCCTGAGTCGGAGCCAGCACCACGCGGCCGGAGAGGCCGTCCACGATCAGCTGTTCGGAGGAGCCGACATAGGACAAGATGTCTTGGACGCCGACGACCGCCGGGATTTCCAGAGCACGCGCCAGAATAGCGGTATGGCTGGTGCGGGTTCCAACCTCCGTGACGATGGCGAGCACCTTCTCCCGCGACATGCCGGCTGTCTCGGCCGGGGACAAGTCGTGCGCAATAACCACGGCCGGCTCGCTCAGGTCGGGGAGCACGGCTGTTCCACGCTGACCTGCCAGGATCCGCAGGACGCGGTCTCCGATGAACTCGAAGTCGTGACTGCGCTCGGCGAGATACGGGTCTTTCGAGCGGGCCAGCGTGTCGGCCATCTCTCGCACGGCAGTGTCGAGGGCCCATTCGACACACTGCCGGTCGATAGAAACACGCCTCTCCACGTCCTCTCGAAGGCTCTCGTCCTCGACCATCAGGATGTACGCCTCCACGATGGAGGCCTCGGCGCGCGCGGCACCGGCACGTACGTGATCGGCTACCAGCCGCAGCTCTTCTGAGGCTACGGCGACCGCTTCATCGAAGCGCGCCATCTCTTCCTGCACGCCGTGCTTCGGTATGCGTCGATGGACAACGCCAGGCCGCCGCGTGTCGAGAACTCGCGCCGGGCCTATCGCGAGACCGGACGAAGCCGCTATCCCCTCGAGCGAGAGGGTGCTGTTGAAACGGCGTACCCGATCGTCTGAAGGCACCACTACTCCCCCTCGCCGAATCGGTCGTCGATGAGCGCACCGATTTCCGCGACGGCTTGCGTGGCTTGCGGGCCACGTGCCTCGATCTCGAGTTGGCTCCCTGGACAACCACATAGGAGAAGAACGCCCATCACGCTCTTTGCGTTCGCGGTCTGACCGTCGCGGCTGACGAGGACGTCACACGCAAAGCGCGACGCTGTCTCGACCAGCCGAGTGGCTGCGCGAGCGTGCAGCCCGAGCCTGTTTCGAACCGTGAACGTTCCTCGGGCCAGCTCCATCTCACATCCCTCCGCCCTTTAGCCCCTCGCCGAGCAGGTCCGGCTCATAGGGCGCCTCGCGGCGGATATCGCGATGTATCACCTCGATCGTCAGGCGAGTCTTCTCGCTCAACCGCCGCGCAAGTTCCTCGGCGATCACGACGGAGCGGTGTCGCCCGCCCGTGCAGCCGATCCCGATCGTCAGATAGCTCTTGCCCTCGCGCTGGAATCTCGGGAGGCAGAATTCGAGCAGGTCCTCCATGCGCTGGATGTATTCTGCGGCGTCGCCGCTGCTGAGAACGTAGTCCCGTACCGCAGCGGTGGTCCCCGGGTGCTCCCGGAGGGCGTCGACGAAGTAGGGGTTGTCCAGGAAGCGCACATCGAACATCAGATCCGCGTCGACCGGCGCGCTGTACTTGAAGCCAAACGACAGGAGCCGGGTACGCATGCGAGGCAGACCATCCGCCTCGCCGCCGAAGTTCTCGAGGATGCGTCGCCGTAGCTGGTGGATGTGCAGCCCGGTGGTATCGATCACGAGTGACGCCTGCGCGCGGAGCGCAGCCAGCTGCTCGCGCTCGAGCCGGATCCCATCGACCACGGCTGCCGCCTCGTGTTCCTTGCCTGGTCCGGCCGACGTGCTGAGCGGGTGGGGCCGCCGTGTGCTGCCGAAACGCCGCAGCAGCGCCTCATCGGAGGAATCGAGGAACAGCACGAGCAGACGGTAGTCCGGTCCTTTGGCTAGTCGAGCCAGGATCTCGTTGACGCCTTCGAGAAACCCTCGAGCACGGACATCGATCCCCAGCGCGATACGCTGCATCCCCGCTGCCACACAGGCGTCGAGTGTCCGCTCGATGACCGGCGGGGGAAGATTGTCGACACAGAAGAACCCCAGGTCCTCCAGGGCATTCACCGTGGTCGTCTTGCCCGCGCCACTCAAGCCGGTGACGACCAGGACGAGAGTTGGAGCGTCGCTCATGGCGTCTTGCCTGGGGGTTGCGTTCCAACGGGGGGCGGGGCGGAGCTTTCGTTGGCCACGAAGTGCCGCGTGAGCACCTCGACCGCCCGGACACGCTCGGAGATGCCCCGGGGACCCTTGGTGGCTTCTCCGTCCCCGATCCGTTCTATGAAGTCACGGCCCGGGAAATGCCCGGCTTGTCGTAGCAGTTCGATTCGGGCGGCGATCTCGATGATCGCGCTCATGTTGCGGCCTGGGCGGACAGGCAAGCGGACCTCCCGGATAGGCACGCCCAGGATCTCGCAGAAGTGGTCGTCGAGCCCGATGCGATCGTACGTGGCCTCGTCCCGCCAGAGCTCCAGCTGCACGACCAAGTCGACCCGCTTTCGATCTCGCACCGCAGTGACGCCGAACAGATCTCTGATGTTGAGGATCCCGAGCCCCCGAACCTCGATGTGGTGGCGCAGCATGCTTGCAGCTTCACCGAAAACCATTCCTGGTGGGCGGAAGTCGCATTCGATGACGTCATCGGCCACCAGGCGATGACCGTGGACAACCAGGTCCATCGCGCATTCGCTCTTGCCGATTCCGCTGCGGCCGAGCAGCAGCACGCCCACTTCGAACACATCGACGAGCACTCCGTGGATGCGGGTCCGTGGGGCCAGCCGCTCGTCGAGCAGAGTATGGATGGCGGTGATGGACGCTGAGGACCGTTCCGCGCAGACGACGAGTGGCGTGCCGGTCCGTTCGGCCTCTTCGCACAGGGGCGGTTTCGGTTCGGCCCCCCGCGTTACCATCACGCAAGCCAGGTTCGTCGAGAACAGATGCCGAGCGGCGTCGCGCTGCCCGGTAGGGCTGAGCGATTCCACGTAGCTCATTTCGGTCTCACCCAGTATCTGGATGCGAGTCGGAACGATCCCGTGCATGTGGCCGACCATCGCCAGCCCGGATTTCTGGATCCGGGGGTGGCTGATCTCGCGATCCAGCCCAGCAGCCCCCGCGACGAGCCGGACGTTCAGCTGCAGCCCAGGGTCATCGAGCAATGCGCGGGTGGTGATCGTCCGCGCACCCGACGGGGGCTCGTACACGGTCATGGCGCTATCTCAACCTTTCACTCTGCGTCGTGGGCTTCGATCAAGTTGTAGGCCTCGATGGGGCTGGCGGCGTGCTTCAGCTGATGGCGGGTCGAGTCGTCCCGAAGCAGCCGGGAGATGCGGGCCAGCGTCCGCAGGTGTTCCCCGGTGGCTCGACGCGGTCCCACCACGCCGAACACGAGCTCTACCGCCTGTCCGTCGATCGCCTCGAACGGCACGCCGCGGGGACATACGAGCAGGGCGGCCGCCTGTTTCACTGCTGCGTCAGCCGAAGCATGTGGGATGGCGACCCCGTCACCAATGCCCGTGCTCTGCAGTTCCTCTCGGTCTTTGAGGAGCCGTTCGACGACTTCCGGATCGAGTTCGACGGCCGGAGCTAGAAGACTGGCAAGCAGCTGCAGAGCTGCGCCTTTGTCCGGGACGACGCTCCCGGACGCATCGACCACGATTCGTTGCTCGGCAAGGATGTCGCTTAGTCGCATAGAGAACACACCCGCCAGTGAGAGGGTGGCTCCGGCGGGGCTAGCGGGGCGCTGCCCGCCTGGCTCGCACCTTCTTCTTGGCAACTGCCCTGGCCATTGTCTTGGTCGACGCGCTTGTCGAAGCTGCCGTTCGGGCCGGCGCTGCCCGCTTGGCTTTCTTGGGAGCCTTGGCCAGAGCCGACGCCGAAGCCGCTGTGACGCCTTCGAGAGCCTTGGGGAGCCTGCCTGTCCGCACCGTCTCGCTGCCACGCTTCCTGGCCTGTTGTGCCCCCTTGGTGCCACGGATCTGCCGCTCGAGCTTCGCGACCACCCTGTCGATGGAAGCATAGATGTCCTCGCTCGCCTCGGTGGCCTCCAGCCTTTCGCCACCGCTCGACACGCGCGTCTCGGCCACGTGGTGCAGCTTCTGCAGCGCAAGAGTCACCTTGGCGGTCATCGGCCGCCGCAGGAACTTCTGCAGCTTGGCCACCTTGTCCTCAGCGTATGACTTGATCGCGTCGCTCGGCTCCATGTGACGAAACGTGATGCTTATGTTCATTGGCCCTCCTGGCACACGACCCACGATAGTCCAAGTGACGCGCGCGACGCGAAGCGTTTGCCCGCGACGGTCGAGATCCAGCTCGACGCAGACGCGCGATCGGCTTTTGGGCCGACATGTCCACTGCTCAGGTAGCACCGCGACTCGCGTCCCAGCACCGGCGCAAGTGTGCGGCGCAGTGGTCGGGACGCCGCCGAGGACCGCAGCGGCCCAGGAGGCCTCCTGGAGAGCTCGCGGCCAGCCGACGGACGTCGCCTGCGTCGATGAGGTCCATCGCGATCCAGCGCGGAAACTTGCTCGGGACGGGCCAAACACGCCACCCGGTCAGAACATGCGCCGACGTTTCGACGACGCCAATATGCCCATCATCTCTCTGTACTTCGCGACCGTCCTTCGCGCGATTCTGATGCCTTCGGACTTCTCAAGCATCTCGACGATGGCTTGGTCACTCAGCGGGTTGCTCTTGTCTTCGGCGTCGATCAGCTTCCTGATCGCCTGCTTGACGCTCTCGCTCGCAATGTCGTCGTCGGCGACACGCCGGATGCTCGAGTTGAAGAAGTACTTCAGCTCGTATAGCCCCTGGGGGGTATGCATGTACTTGTTCGTCGTCACGCGCGAGATAGTCGACTCGTGCATGCCGACGGCCTCCGCGACATCCCGCAGGATCATTGGCTTGAGGTGGCCCACGCCCTGCTCGAAAAACGCACGCTGCTTCTCGACGATGCACTCCGCGACCCGGATGATGGTCTTGCGTCTCTGTTCAATGGCCCGTATCAGCCACTGGGCGTTTCGAAGCTTCTCGCCGATGAACTCCTTGGCCGATGGGTCTTGCAGCAATCGCTTGGTGAGCGCTTCATTGATGAATAGCCGCTGCATGCCGCGGTCGTTGTCCAGCACCACGAACTCGTCCCCGTCTTTGATGACATAGACGTCCGGCGTGATGCCGATCGTACGGTCGTCGGTGTCCGAGAAGTTGCGTGCTGGACGGCTCTCGAGCTTCTGGATCTCACGCGCCGCCTCGTAGACTTCCTCGACCGACAACTTCATCTCGCGGGCAATCGCCTGGTAGTTGTGTTTCTCGAGATGATGCAGGTGCTGCTCGACGATTTCTATTTCCGTGTCTTCGTACCCGAAGGTCTTCGCCTGCACCAGAAGGCACTCACGAAGATCTCGGGACGCGACACCCACGGGATCGAGCTTCTGAATCATCTCCAGCACGATCGGGGCGTCGTCCGGGTGGAGCCCTGACTCACGAGCCAGATCTTCGATCGTCAGGTCCGGAGTGCGGGAGCCGTCGGGTAGCTCGACTCCAGCAAGGTCGAGATAGCCGCGCTCATCGAGGTTTCCGATGACCAACTCGCCGAAGCGACGCTCCACGTCGGTGAAGTCGCCCATCTGCAGCTGCCAGAGTAGATGCTCGTGTAGGCTCCCCGGCCGTGTGAGGTTCTGTTCGATGGGCGGCAGGTCCTCGAAGCCGCTGCGACCGCCGCCCTGCGGTGGCTGCTGCAACGTTCTGTTCTCGAGGAACTTCTCCCAATCCACCTCCCGGGCTGCCTGTTCCGTGACACGGGAATCGTTGTCGCGCTCCACGCGCTCAGTGCGCTCGGCATGGACGAACGAAGACGGGTCAGCCTGCTCGCTGTTCTCGATTCTCGAACGCTGCGGCTCGACCTCGTCTTCGGAGAGCACGGGGTTGTTGTCGAGCTCCTTGCGTACCTCGTCGACGAGCTCAAGCCTGGAGAGTTGGAGCAGCCGGATTGCCTGCTGCAACTGGGGCGTCATCACCAGCTGCTGCGTGAGGCGAAGTTGCTGCTTGATCTCCATGGCCGCGACGGCGTCGCCGACCCACCGGCGACCGACAGCAGTGTACCACCTTGTCCCTGCGGGCGTGCGGCTCGATGGAATCGAGGCCCCAGAACCACAGGGTCGTCGAGGCACTCGCTCGCATCTGTCCCAGAGAGTCCGTGCCTGACGCTCTCTGGGGGTAGGAAACGGTCCGCAATGGGCCAACTACTGAAGATAGCGCTCTCGGACGGCCGGGTGGTCGGCAAACTGCTCTGGAGGGACTTCTGCTGCAATGACACCGTCCACCAGCAGGCGTGCTTCGTCGCACACACTCAGGGCCTCGCGAACCCGGTGGTCGGCAAGTACGACCGCACAGCCATCCCGAGCCGTTTCGCGCAGCAGTGTTCCCACGAGCCTTACTGCCGGAGGATCCAAGCCTGCGAAGGGCTCGTCGAGCACAAGCAACCTGGGATTGCCCAGCAACGCCCGCAGAAGCTCCAACCGCTTCCGTTCGCCGCCCGACAGGTCACCCGCCCGGACACCGAGACGTTCGCTCAGCCCCACGGCCGCCGCGTACAGCGTCGTGTCGTCCGCGGGTACGCCCGCCACGCGCCCGAAGGTCCTGATGTTCTGGTGCACGGACAGCTCCGTCAGAACGCTCGGCGTTTGGGGAACGTAGCCCAAACCGAGCCGGGCCCGCTTCCAGAGTGGGGTGCCGCTCACATCGCGTCCGAACAAGGCAATCGAGCCCGCCTGCGGCATCAGCTCGCCGACGAGGACGCGGAACAGGGTGGTCTTGCCCGCTCCACTTGGCCCGAGCACGCCGCTGATTCGACCACGTCCGACGTTCAAGTCGACTCCGCGCAACACTTCTGTCCCGCCCAGAGCCACGCGAAGCGCTCGTGCGCAGAGGACCACGTCCGTCAAACCAGCCTCAGCGCGCAGGGGCCTCGACAGGGATGGAGCCCTTGACGTCGTGTAGACTGACCCGGCGGGTTGCGATCTCGATGACAGCGCTGTCGGCATGGACCCAGGTCCGTCCGCGTCGGAGCTCGACACCTCCATTGAGCTTCACCTGGCGGCGGCCGACGTCGACTTCCACGAGCTGCGCTGTGGCTTCGATGTTGCGCAACGTGGCGCGCACGCCTCCGGTACCCCGCACCCACTTGACCGTGGGCGCTTCGTCGTATCGCATCTCGACTTTGGGGCACTGAACCTGAAGCTCGCCCAACGAGGCTCGAACGTCGCCTTCCAGCACCGCACGACCGCGCTCGATGTCGACATCGAGTCTCTGTGCTGTCACGTCCAGCACCTCGTTTGCGATGACCCCAAGTGGATTGGCGCGAGCGGCTTCTCCGGTCGCCCACAGCAAGAAGAGACCTCCGGCGGCAGACCAGCACGCCGCACGGCCGAACCCTCTAAGGCTATAGGTAAGCGCAATCACGAGTAGCTACCTCACATTTTACTACGGCGCGTTTGGCCATGCTCGTGAGCAGTTGGTACTAGAAATCTTTGCTGTCGGGACCCCGTTGATCTCGGCTTCTGGCTGTGTTTTGCTGCGCTTCCGGGAAGCCCAGGCTGTGCTCCGCGTTGCTCCGCGGCCTGGGGTCCCCCGCGGAGGATGCGGAGGCGAAGCCGAAGCACAGCTCGGGCGCGCTGAGGTACCCACGTCCGCTCCGGGTCCCCAGATCCTGGGTCCCCAGACTCTGGAGCGCGAGAGCCCATCTGGTGCATTCTGGGGAAACTGCGCCAGAAACCGTGCTGGGCGGGCGGTTCGCCGAAAGTTTTCGGCATTGGCGTTAGACGTTGGCGGCGGCAGCTACGGATCAAGGCGTTGGCGACTCGTTTGCCGACTCGGCCGGGATCGCGGCGACCTGCCGGGCGTTCGGTCGCCACAGGACCACGTAGGCTGGTCCGGCCCGGGTGGACACGCCAAGCGTCGCAACGGGTTCGAATCCCAACCAGCTGGCCAGCGATGCGACCCTCGCTTCCACTGGGCGCGCGAAGCGGGTCGAGGTCCACGGCTGACGCAGCTGCTCGCGTGGTGCCAGCATCAGAACGAGGGCGTCGACTTCTCGTGCTTGGAGCAGACTCTCGGTCACATGCTTGGATGTATGCCCTCCGCGCAGCCGCGCCACCGTCGGATCGGTCACGCCAGCGAGGTCGAAGACGTCCGCCGCCGTGGCGAAGCCCACCCATCCCACATCCAGCGCGCCAACGTGGTGAGCCCCAGCCAGAACGGGGCGAGCTTGAGCCACAAGCGAGAGTCGGCTTGCTGCGACCTCGCGCGCGGCTCGTCCGGTCGTGACCCACACGAACCCGCACGCAACGACCGCCGCGAGGATCCGGACAGTATTTGAGCGCAGCGATGTCGTCTCCGCCAATTCGCCGGCCACCAGCAACGCTCCTGGCAGCACCGGCACGAACAGTCGGAACAAAGCCATCCAATCGCCACCGGCCAGAACGACGGCTCCGATGTGCGCGGCAATCGCCACCGCGATGACGCGCCCGTCGCGACTCACACGCCAGAGCCCTCGCGGCGCGGCAAGCAGCCAAGTGGGACCGCACCACAGCAAGGCGCGCAGCGCGTAGTTCACGCCGTGGTCCACATCCGACGGCTTGGCGATGACCGACAGAGGCGCAGCCTGCCCGAAATATTGCCAGCGCAATGTGCCCGCCACAATGGCGGGCATTGCGGCCAGCCCCACCGAAGCCACCACAGCGGCTGCCGAACCTCGGGCCGCCAAAACGCGTCCACCGCAAAGAACGACGGCCCACGGGAGTAGCTCCGGTCTGAGCCCAGCGGCCAAACCAGCCGCGAACGGCCCAAACCGCTGCCGAGTGAGCGCCAGCGTGGCGAGCAGAGTCACCAGCCCCGTTTCCATACCGGAAGTCGCCCACGCGGCGAGCGGAGCGCACACGGCCAGCATGAGCAACAGGATGAACCGCGCCAGGCTCTTCCGAGCGCATGAAAGACGAGCGCCCAGCCAGCCTGCCGCTATCAGCCAGCATGCGGCGCCCAGCCAGCGCGCCGCCGACCATGCGCTCAGAGGCTCGCTCCGGGCCCATGGCGCGAGAAGCACTGCCCAGCCGAGCGGCGTCACGGCGTCGACCACCGGTCCCGAGGCGTTGAAGCGATAGCCTTGACCGTGCGCGATGTGCCAGGCCACGCGCGGCGCGATGAACGCATCGTCCACGGTGAAGCCCCACAAAACCAGCATGGGGCACAATGCAACGGCCGCCGCGACCAGAGCCCCTGTCGCCTGCCCTGGCCAGCCACTCCCGCGCGGCCCGGATCTACTCGCGGCCAGCGTCGCCTTCCGGTCCTCGCTGTCGTCCGAGCGTGGCGCGCCCGGTCGCACCAAGGCCGCCGGCCGCTCGGGCTCGGCCAATGAACCGCGCATGGGTGGGTCGGCTCGAGATGGCAAGTGTTCAGCTACCAGCGCACAAAACTTCAGGCAATGCCGCTCGCGTTTCTACGATGTGCGTCGCATGTCGGCAATCCACGTCGTCGTCCGTCCAGACCCGACTCGCGCCCGTGCTTCGGCAGAAGCATCCGCATCCGGACTATTCGACGTCGTCATCGACGGCGTCAACGTCACTGCACGCATCGGTGAAGGGCAAGCATTGGCACTTCTGGCCGAGCTGGCGCGCTTGGTCGCGGCGCTCGTCAGTGGCCGCCGCCGGCGCGCCACGCTCCGTCTGTACACCGACAACGAGGCGTGGGAGGTCGGCCTTGAGGCCGATGGCACGGAAGCCCTCGTGAGCGTGTATCGAGCGGCTCCCAGCGCTGAGGTCGCCGTGGACGCAAGTCGGGTATCGATGGCCGCGCTGCGGAAGGGCGTGCTGTCAGCGCTCGACGAGGCAACCCGAGGTTCGTGTCCGCCGAACTTGGGAGCGTCTCTGGCACTGGCTCGAGCGGCACTGGCCGAGGCGATACCCAGCCAGCCTGCACCCGCACGAGTCTGCAAGGTGTCGGAGATCTCCTCTGCCGCTCGCCGGACTCTGACCCTGGTCGCCAGCGGCGAGTTTCGCTGTGCCGAGCCCCGATGCGACCCGATCCACGACGATCCGCAGCTCGAGCAGGCAGATCTGCACGCCCTGCTGCTCAAGGGGACTCTGATCGCGTGCTCTCGCGACAGGCGCGTCGCGCTCTCCCAGGTGCACCTGTTTCTGGTCGCCGAGCGGCTCGTGGCACTGGCCGAGGAGGTCTTGGATGCATGGCAGCACGCGAGACCCCTGTTCCGCCGAATCCAAGCGGGTGAACTGCGTGTCGGCGTTCGTCGGGGACCCGGTGATGCCAGCCTGGCGCTGACATTGGGGCGCCGACAATCGCAGGCCACGACCCCAGCTCTGACTTTCCCAGAGATCACGCCGACCGTTCTGGTCAAGACCGTAGCCGAATTCGCGCGCGCCCTGTCCGAGGCCATCGTCCGCCATGACGCTGGGCAGCAGCGCAATCTGCGGCTGGCGGCACTTGCCGAACAGGCTGATCGGCTGACCAAGCGGCTTCGGGCTGCCACAGAAGACGATTCCCTGACCAACGTCGAGCCGGACGCGTATCGTGTCTTCTCCACTCCGGCACGTCCCAGCGAGGCACAAGGCCGATGGGAACATGGGGGACGGATCCGGTTCACGCCCCGCTGGGTGGCAGCCGTTCCGAACATCGATCTGCGCTCAGCCTTGCTCGTTGACGGCAAGCTGGTCGTCGGTTCCCAGCGCGAACTCATATGTTTGGCCACGGGCAGCGGCGATGTGCTCTGGAAGGCCATCAGCGCACGAGCTGGTAGCGTGGCAACGGCATCTGGCTTGGTGCGGATCTTCCCGGACGGACGCGTGGTGATGCACGACATGGAGACCGGACAGGTCCGGTTCAGCACCAAGCTCACGCCGCGGGGCGCTGGCGGAGCTACCGGCGCCGTGGTGCAGGCGCCTGGCCTGCCGAAGATGCTCGTCGTGGCCGAAGGGGATCGCCAGGTGACCGCGCTGGACCTGGTATCAGGCGAGATCCGGTGGCGTCACACGGCCAAGGCAGTGGGCTGCTTTCGCGTGAGGCGCGCTGGAAAACTGCTGATTGTCGCCGGTGGCGACACGACCATGGTGGCCCTGGAGGTCGACACGGGGGCCGTCATCTGGCGCGTCCATGAGCGGCTCCCGTTCACGGGCGACCTGGTGGTTGAAGGGGATTCCTTGTTCGCGGTTTCGGGCGCGCGCCACGGCCCGTCGAGCGTGCACAGGCTCGACGTGTGGACGGGCCGCCAGGTCTGGACGGCCGAACTCAGCGCTCGACCGCTGTGGGGACAGCCACCTCTGCTCGCCGACGAGGTCATCGTGCTGCCGGTCCGCGACCCCAAGGGTGTGGGAGCGCTGGCAGTAGACCGCGAAAGCGGACAACCCGCGTGGGCGCAGACGCCCGGGGTGGCTGCCCACACGGCCGCATGGCTCGGCATGCCCGACTGCATCGTGGCGAACACCGCCGACGGTACACTGTTGTGCCTCGAGGCCAAGACGGGCCTGCCGCGGTTCTGCCACGTCTTCTCTCGGCCGCGAGACGGCGACCAGCCTCGACGGCTGGAGCCGACTCTGCGCGCTGGTGCGCTGTTCGTCCCGCAGCACCAGGTGTACGTGGTGCGTCCGCGCGACGGAGAGGTCATCGGAGCCGTACCCGGCGACCTCGTCCCGGACTGGCTGCGGGTCGACGAGCAATGCAACGTGTACCTCGCAGAAGAGAGCGGGCACCTGTCCGCGTTTCGCGCCCTGGCCGAATTGACCCGGATCAAGTAGGGCCGCGGACCGTTGGTGCGGGGAAGAACCCGGATGCGCCGGACGTACTGTCCCTGGAACACCAAGTCGCCACCAGCCGTTGTCCCACGTTCCACCGAACGTGCGGCCTGGTCCGGGCCGCTCACTTGGACAGTATCGAACAGTTCGTGTGTTACGGGTGTTACGTCGTGATACGCTCCGTAAGTACAAGTAATCACTGAGGATCACTGCTCGGCACGCTGCGTGCTTTCGGCATGGCAGGC
This sequence comes from Polyangiaceae bacterium, assembly GCA_016929495.1. Lineage (GTDB taxonomy): Bacteria > Myxococcota_A > Polyangia > Polyangiales > Polyangiaceae > JAFGIS01. Next base: position 46,774 of record JAFGIS010000266.1, read on the forward strand.
GCGGCGCAACGCGCCCGCGCACGTAACCGAAGGCGTTGCATGGCAAACCGAGCATATTTCCGTTCCTCGCCCGTCGAGCTCACCGTGGCGATGGTGCTTCAGGCCGTGAGCCGAACCGGCTCGCAGCCAGGTTGGCGCGAAGCCCACGCGGCCGGAATCGGGTCCGAGCTCGACTCGACCCGAGCTTCTGCTTGGCCAGGTCCTGCTCCCGAACGGGATCCCGAGCTGGACGCAGCGGCCCCCTCTGCGCAACCACCCCAGACGGACAGGACGGATGCCGACACGTCCGTTCAAAGCGGGAACACGGCCGCGCGCGAAGGCTTGAGGGGAGCCAAGGGTGTGCAGCGCGACCTGACCGAACGCGACCTGCTGTTCAGCCTACTCGAGGGTGACAACGGTGCGTGGCAGGAGTTCGAGCGACGCTACACGCGGCTGATCCGGTCCTGTATCCGCCGCGCGACAGCGCAGTTCCCCGCCATTGGCCCCGACGACACCCAGGAAATCGAGGCGATGCTCTGGGTTCAGCTGCTCGCCAACGATCGGCGCAAACTCAGGGGATTCCAGCCAGAGAGAGGCTGCGCCTTGAGCACCTGGATCGGCATGCTCGCGATCCACTGCGCATACGACTACCTGCGCGCTTTGCGCAGGGAACCGGTCCGCGTGGCCCTCGCCGACGCCGAACGGCTGAGCAGCGCGCTCCCGGACCCGGCGGACCTGTGCGCGGCGCGTGAGCATGCGGCCAGGCTCGAAGCGGCACTCGAGTGCTTCAGCGCACGGGACCGGGAGTTCGTCAGGCTCTACTTCGGCGAAGGGCTCGAGGCGGAGCAGGTCGCCGGACAGATGGGGATCAGCGTCAAGACCGTGTATTCGAAGAAGCACAAAATACGGCTCAGGCTCGAATCGGTGATGGCGCAAGAGCGGCTGGCGGCTTGAGACCAGCCGTTCCATCCGGTACTCCTGCGCGATGCGTTGTGATAAACGTCGCTCGCCGGGTCCCCGCCGATCGTCTCGCCAGAGGTCGGCACACGATCGGATCAGCGCAGGAAGTAGCAGGACGTGAGCCCGCGCCGCACAGCGCAGAACGCACTGACCGCTCTGGTCGCTCTTGCGCTCGCAACGCAGGTGTCGTGCCGTTGGGTCCGACCGTCGGGCGCACCCGCAGAGGGCTCAGCGGCCTGTGTCGAACGTGTGAGCGTGGACGCACGCCCTGCGCTGGTGCTTCTCGAGCGCCAGGGGGACCCCCAGCCTGCGGTGGCGTTCGCTTTCGCGCACGAATTCGGCTCGCGAGCCTCGGCCGCGCTGGCCGCACTCTTCGCAGAGCGTCTTTCCAAGCGCGGCTTTCCAGCGGTCGTGATCGACCCGCACGAGCTGGGCGCCAGCGTATCCACGCTCGTGGGTGACGAAGAGCAAGCCGCGCGGTTCTTTCGTGAGGCCACTGCTGCGATGCACGGCTCCGTCCGTCCCGGCGACCCTACGCTCGGCAGGGTCAGAAGCCAGCTGAAAACACGGTGGGCGCGCTCGTGGCTCGGAGCGGCCGAGCAGAAGGTGGCGCAATGCTCCGGCGAATTTGGCGTGCAGCCCAGCTCGGCCGATCTTCGGCTCCGATCGTGGACGGCGACGCTCGAGCGTTGGCGAAGGCGGGTGGCGTCCACCAGGACGGTGCGTTTCGCGGCGGTGGGCCCACCGACCCTGCTCGAACGAGCCGCCGACGCGGTGGGAGAACTGCCGTCATGGCCAGAAGGGTCCAAGCCCGAAGATCCCTGGCCGAGCGGCGACTACGTCGGCGTCGACCTCAGCCCTGCGGCTGCCAAGAGCCTCGCGATTGCGCTACGCGTGGAGAATGCGGCGCGGGCCCTTGGTGCCGCGCACGATCTGGCGCTACCGAATTCCGCGTTGCGCGTCCGAATGGCCGCGTTGGCGCGCGGTTGGAAGCTCACCCGCGTCGCTGCCACGACCCGGCCGCGCGGCGCCTGCCTGCGGCTCGACCTTTCCGGTCCTTCGACCGATGACCCGGGTTGGGCTGATGTCGCTCGGCTGACAGCAGTCGGGTTGGCTGAGATGCGCGAAGCGTTGGCTGCCACTCCAGCTCTGCCATCCCACGCGGACGAGTCGCTGATACGCCCGGCAGACCCGCGCCGCGCCGCCAGCGCCGCAGCGTGGCGTGGGCTCGCTGGCCAGCAGACTCCAGGTCCCGACCGCCAGGCGGTCGCGTTGACGACGCGGTTCGCGGGAACCGCAGCAGAGGGGCGAGCGCAGCTCCTGGCTGCGCTGGAACGCGAAGCCAAGGCCCAACGCGGTTCGCAGCTTGATCTCAGAATACGCGCCGAAGCCGGCCAGGCGGAGGTCTGGGCCTTGTTGGCGAGCCCCTGCGCTGCCGCGGCCGCGGCACCCACGGCCGCCGCGACTCCGGCGCTCTTCGTTACGGCGGCCGCATCGCTCCAGCCCCGACTGGGGCCAGTCATCGTCGAACCCTGGGTGAGTCCGCTCGGTGTCGGCCTGGTCGCCCACGGGCCAAGGGCCTTCCCGGGAGAACCGCCCGAGGCGCACGCGCGCCGTGTCGCGTCAGCCCTGGGACGTCTGCTGCTTCGCGCATCCGAACTCGACACCGATGCCCTGTTGAGCGCGCGCTCCGAACTGCTGGACCAGGTCGGTTCGACTCCAAGACCGGGCTGGTGGCTCACCTTGCGGTCGCTGTCGCATGGACACATTGGCTGGTTGGAGCCGCGGGGTGACTGGGAGTCGCTGCGCGACGCGACGCTCGAGGGCGCCAGAGAGCAGTGGCAGCGGTTTCTCACAGGCCCGCTGCGCTTGGCTGTTCTCACCAACTTCGACGTGGACCAAGGTCAGCAGTTGCGGACGACGCTCCAGCGCTGGCTTCGTCCCATCCTGGCGCCCAGCTGGAGGTGCCCTGCCCCGCCTGTCAGAAGCACGCCGAGCGGCGAGCAGCGGCTGCGCGGCCGCATGGCCTCGAACTCGAAGACGCTGGCCTACATCGCAGCGCGAGTGCCCGCAGGTCAGTTCGAACAGGCACGCTGGACGGCGTGGCTCCTGAATCGTCCCGGGGGGTGGCTCGAGCGCTCACTCGAGCAGACAGCGCTTGTTGCTTCTGCCAAGGCCCAAGTGGTGGGGCGGCCGGAGTTCGCCGCGCTGGTGGTCGAGGCACGGGCGCTTGACGGTCGGCTCGACCAGGCCGTGGCCCAGCTGCGGGCCTTGATGGATCGTTTGGCTTCCGGTGCGGCGACGCAGGCGGACTTCGCAAGCGCGCGCCTTGCTTTCGCCGCAGCTCGCTCGAGCATGGCTCTGGAGCCGCGCAACCGCTTGGCACAGCTGTGGGCCGGGCCGGAGCCGACGTTGGTGGCAAACCTGCGAGTCTTGCGAGCCTTCCACGCAACCCTGCGCCCGGACCGACTTACCGTCGTGATTGTCGATCCGAGCGAATGAGTTTCGGGGGGCCGCCCCAACACGCCGCGTCATCGACGTTTCCGCGCGGCTCGGGTCGTGCTACCTCGAGCGCGATGTCAGTCCGTCCGAACGTGGTCATCCTGGACTACGGCTCGCAATACACTCAGCTCATCGCGCGTCGCATCCGCGAGTGTCACGTCTATTGCGAGATACACCCGTGCACCCTTCCGCTCGACCGACTGAAGGCACTGCAGCCGCACGCACTGGTGCTGAGCGGAGGCCCGCAGAGCGTGTACCAAGCCAACGCTCCCCGCAGCGACCCAGGATTGCTCGACCTGGGCCTGCCCGTTCTCGGGATCTGCTATGGCGAGCAGCTCATGGCCCAGCAGCTGGGCGGGAAGGTCGAGCAGAGTGATCACCGTGAGTATGGCCCTGCGACCTTGACCGTGGCTGAGCCCGTGGGCATCTTCTCCGCTTTTGCCCGAGGTGACGAACTCGCGGTCTGGATGAGCCATGGCGACCGGCTCACGGCGCTACCTCCGAACTTCCAGCGGATAGGAACCAGCGGCAATGCGCCGATGGCTGCCATCGCCTGGCCCGAGAAGAAGCTCTACGGCATTCAGTTCCACCCCGAAGTCGCCCACACCCCTCGCGGAATGGTGCTGCTACGTTCCTTCTTGTTCGAGGTCGGCCGGCTAGAGCCCACGTGGACGCCCGGGTCGTTCGTGGAGCAGGCGGTTGCAGACATCGCCAGCCGGGTAGGACCCGATGAACGGGTGATCTGCGCGCTGAGTGGTGGCGTCGACTCCACCGTCGCGGCGGCCCTGTGCCATCGCGCACTCGGGGAGCGTCTGCTGTGCATCTTCGTGGACAACGGCGTCCTGCGCGCCGCCGAGCGCGAAACGGTGGAACACACACTGAGCCGAATCTTCCATCTGAACCTCCGCGTGGTGGACGCCCGGCGACGCTTCCTCGAGGCCTTGCGCGGAGTGACGGACCCCGAACAAAAGCGAAAGACCATCGGACGGCTGTTCATCGAGGTCTTCGAAGAGCATTCCGCCGACGTGGTCAATGCCCGCTACCTCGTGCAAGGCACGCTCTACCCGGACGTCATCGAGAGTGTCAGCGTCCGTGGCCCCAGCGCCGTCATCAAGAGCCATCACAACGTCGGTGGGCTGCCGGAGCGCATGAACTTGCGTCTCATCGAACCGCTGCGCGAATTGTTCAAGGACGAAGTGCGACACGCTGGAGAGGCAATGGGCCTGCCTCACGACGTACTCTGGCGCCACCCGTTCCCTGGCCCGGGCTTGGCCGTTCGATGCCTTGGCGAGGTCACCGAGGCGCGACTCGAGACGCTCCGACGCGCAGACCGGGTCGTTGACGCGGAGATCCGGGCCGCGGGACTGTACGAGTCGCTCTGGCAGTCTTTTGCCGTGCTCCTGCCTGTGCGCAGCGTCGGCGTGATGGGTGATGATCGAACCTACGAGGAGACATGCGCCGTGCGTGCGGTCGTCTCCACGGATGGGATGACCTGCGACTGGGCCCGGTTGCCGCACGATGTGCTCGGGCGTATCAGCTCGCGCATCATCAACGAGGTCAAGGGCATCAACCGCGTCGTCTACGACGTCAGCTCGAAGCCGCCGTCCACCATCGAATGGGAGTAGCTCCGCATGCCCCACCCGCGCACGACGTTGACCTTTCCACCGCGTCGGTCTCGCTCGACGCTCGTGGCGCTGGCTGGCGCGACCGCTCTCGGGTTCGCGGTGCTCGCTGGCGCTGGCTGCGCCACCCAGTCGGTTCGCGCGGCAGTGTCGTTCAGCATGGCCGGTGCACAGGGCACTCCGAGCGACGCATCCGTGTACATCGACGAGCAGTACATCGGGCCGCTGTACTACGTGGCGGCTCGGGGGGTCCGTATGCCGATCGGCGAGCACCGGATCACGGTGACCCGCGAGGGCTACTTCGACTGGGACACGATCGTCGTCGCCGACCGCGACCCCATCGCGCTCAACGTGGCACTGGTCCCCGTGCCGGACTGAAGGTCCCTCCGGTAGGTGGGCCAGTCTGACCGCCGAGGCCCTGCCTCCGATTTGCCGCTGGGCAGGGGGCCAGCTGTTGCTATAGTCCGCCGCCCTTCGGGGTGTACCTCAACCTGGTAGAGGGCCGGCTTTGGGTGCCGGCTGTTGTGGGTTCAAATCCCACCACCCCGACTGGATTCCTATTCCGCCCAAAGGCCGCGGCAGAGGGGTATCGGATTGCAGCCACGAGCGCGGTCGCGTGCGTGACGGCAGCGTCTTTCGGCGTGCTGGCTGCGCGGCTGGTTCTTCGCCCCCGGTGCCCGGGTGCTGCACCCCGATCGAACGCAACCCGGGGCGCGGCTCGGACGATGTCCATCGCGGCAAGGCCAATGCGCCAAGCTTTCCCTGGAGGTGACGGGTCATGCGAGTGCTGCGTTCAAACTCACGGACAGCAGGATGGCTCTGCCTGTCGGGTCTGCTGCTGGCATGCGGCTCCGAACAGGTGCGTCCCGATGTCGGCCGCGCGGTTTCGGGCTTGCCCGACCGTGTCCTGATCAGCGAGGTCGAAGCCGATCCGCCCGGGGCCGATGACTGCTATCAATACGTCGAGCTGCTCGGGCCCGCAGGAGCAGATCTCAGCGGTCTGATACTGGTCGCGCTCGACGCGGATCTGAGCAGTGCCAGCCCAGGCATCGTAGACTGGACTGCTGACCTACAGACCGCGTGCGACGGCAGGGTCTGCAGTCTGGGGCGCAATGGCCTCTTCCTGCTCAGAGCGCCTGGCGGGCATTCCTCCGTGGCGCCGGACACCGTCGTGGCAGAGGACCCGGTGCTCCAGGGCGGCGGGCTCGAGAATGGAAGCCTCGCGTTGCTGCTGGTGCACGCCGGCCTGCCGCCGAAGGTCCAGGAGGACTGGGACAGCAACGACGATTGTGCGCTGGATCTGCCACAGGGCGCAGTTGTGCTCGATGCGGTGGGCTGGCTAGACGCTGACCCTGGCGACTGTCCCTATCCCGGGACGCTTCTGACTGCGCAGCGCCCATCGGCTGCGTCCCGCTTCGACGGCGAAACGTGTGCGGCCTGCACTCAGGCCTGGTTGCCCGGGACGCTCGATGGCTCTGCTGACAGTCTCGCGTTCGCAAACGGGTGGACGTTGACGCCCGGTGGCCCCAACCCGGCGCGTCTGGCAGCGGGCGCTCCGCAAGTGACCGCCGCAGCCGGGAGCTCGAGCCCGGCGTCTGTGGATCCGAGCGCCGCTCTAGCTGCGAGAGGGGGCGCGGGCCCTGCTGGTGGCGACAGCGGTGCGGCCATGGACGCGGTCGTCTCGGCCGCAGGCTTCGGCCACTGGCGCAGTCCCCCGGTCGTCGTGGCCTTGGGCGAGGGGCAGGGAGGCATTGCAGGGGCCTTCCCGCAGACCGAATCCGGCGCTGAACTCCCCAAGACTCCGGGAAGCTGCGAGTGCAGGGCCACTGGGCTGTACGCCCGGCCTACCTCGCGCTGGTGGTGGGTGTGCGTTGCAGTCCTGGCTGCCGTCGCTCGGTGGACCCGGCCGCGGCACGCTGCGGTTGCACGTCGCATGGATATTGGCTACAGACGCGCCGGATTGGGTCGAGAAGTATGTCGAATCGAGCTATCTGGAATGTCCGCCAGCGTCACGAGTGGCTCAGAAAGCCACTGAAAGGCAAGAACCTCAAGCGGCGCAAGCGCTGGCGGATAGGCCTGCAGCAGGCGCTAGACCGCAAGGCTTCGGTGACCAGTCCAGAGTCACCCCAGTCCTGACGTCCGCCGGGCTCGGTGTCTCTGTTCGAGCCACGCAACGAGCTCGTTGACGACGCCAGAGCGTTCTGGTTCGCTCTCGTTCAGAGTCTCGTGCCGAAGGCCGGGCCAGACCCGAAGCGTCTTGTCTGCCGATGCAGCTGCGCGAACGAACTGCTCGGTGCCCGACAAGGCGATGACGCTGTCATCCGTTCCATGAAACGCGTACAGGGGCAGGCTCAAGCGCTCGGCCTGGGCGAGGCACTGACGACAGGCCTGCGTGAACCCCGTGTACCAACGTAGGGAAACCTTGCTGTAGGTGAGCGGATCCTCTCGGAAGGCCTTCACGACCACTGCGTCTCGAGACAGCTGTTCTGGGGCAATCCCTGTCGGGAGCAACAAGGACGGCCATGCGTGCACGAGCACGTCGGCCATGAGGCGCTTCCAGGTCGCGATCGGCACGACGGGAACAAAGCCGGCCGACGAAAGGACCAGCCCCGCCACCGGGACCGCAGACGCCCGGAGAAGAAGCTGAGCGGCGACCACTCCGCCCATGCTGTGGCCAAGCAAGACGAGGGGTGTGCCCGGGTAGCCGTCCCGGACGGACGTGAGAACACACGCAAGATCATCCGCGTAGTCGCCGAAGCGCGGTACATCGCCTCGACGTCCGCCCGACAAGCCGTGCCCCTGATGGTCGTGCGCGACCATTCCGAACCCGCGTCGACCGAACACGGCCGCAAGCTCGGCGTAGCGACCCCCGTGTTCTCCGACGCCATGGACGACCAGGACCAGCGCGCGCGGCGACGGTGGGATCCACGAACGCACGTGCAAAGGCACTCCCGTTGCACCTGACGTCGTTGCGGTGGTCGGGGCCATCATGGCTCAGTGCCGCCTCGTGGCCAAGACGGCAGAAGTCGCCTGCACAGCGAGTGGTGCACTGGCCAGGACAAGGACTATCCGAGGGACTTGGCCGCCGGCCACGAGGTGGAGCAGGAGTATGAGCAGCGCCCCTGTGAGTGCGGCCACTGCGGCTCGGCCCCGGGACGCCAGTGGCGCGACCACCCAGACGGGAAGAATGGCCGCAAGCGGCGCCAACCCCAGGAGCGCATCCACCGGGCCTGGCCCGCCCCCGCGACCTCTGGGGCGCACCGCCTCCAATGCGCGGAAGGAGCCCTCGGGCAAGACGCGCACGCCCGCGAATGGCTCGATGAACGTCGCCCCATCTGCTGCCCAGGTCGCCGAAGCGGGGACCGCCGGGAAGAGCGCGCTCGCATCGACCCACGTCGTGCACAGAACCAGGGCGGCGGCGGCACCGATCAGCCATCCGGCCACGCTGACACCCCATCCGGCACGCCATGGATTGGCTCCGAGAGCGGCCAGCGCGCGCAGCTCGCCCCGGCTAGAAGCTTGACTCAGCGCCACGCATCCACCGAGCGCGGCCAGTCCTGGCGCCAAAGCGGCGACGCGGGCCACCCGCATCCCGGCGGAGCTCCCCGCCTCGTCCGTCAGCATCACGACCCCGGCTGCGAGTGCAGTAGCCGCCGCAGTGAACCCGAGTGTCTGGCGGCCTAGCCAACGGTCGAACGCGTGCATTCGTCTGGTTTTGTCGCAGACTTGCGCCCGATGCCAGCCCCGTTGAGAGTGGAAAGCCGACTCGGACCGCGGACCGACCTCGTGATGGCCGCGCTGGTCCTGCCGCCTTCGAGCCGCAAACGGGCGGTTCTCAAGTGAGCCCCTGACGAGTAGCCTCTCCTGCCGGAAGGACCCCTATCGCCCATGCACTTGCTCGCAACTCTCGCAGCTCCGTTGGCCGCGGCCGCAACGGCCAAGAGCTTCTTCTGGGACAACCCCATCTTTGCCCACGACAACTGGGAAGGCACGATGCGCTTCATTCGCCTCGTGCTGACCATGGGCGGGGCCCTGCTGCTCATCGCCGAAGCGCGCGCTGGCCGGCTTGGCTACCACGTCTCCGAGCGAGCCAAGAAGCGCTTCGCGCTCGGTGTCACGGCCATCGCCTTCGTCACCTACTTCGATTTCTTCAATCCGAACGTCCGCTACTCCGAGTACTACCACCGGCACGAGTTCTATCACTACTACCTGGGGTCCAAGTACTTCAAGGAGGTTGGCTACACTCGGCTCTACGAGTGCACGCTGGTCGCTGAAGTCGACAACGGACGCCGTGCCGATGTCGCCAAGCGCGAGTTTCGCGATCTGAGCGGTAACCTGATCAGGAAGGTCTCCGACACCTATGTCCTGACCGATCCGGATCAATGCAAGAAGCACTTCACCGACGCTCGATGGGAGGCCTTCAGAAAGGACGTCAACTGGTTCTACCAGTCAGCGCGTGGCAGCTACTGGGAGAACATGCAGAAGGATCATGGTTACAATCCACCACCCGTGTGGACCATGGCCGGCAAGTTCTTCGGTAGCTTCGGTCCCGCCAGCGACGGCTTCTTCAAGATCCTGGCCAGCCTCGATGTGATCCTGAGCCTGGGCATGGTGCTGATGCTCGGCTGGGCCTTCGGGTGGCGCGTCATGACGGTGGCTGCCATCTTCTGGGGCGGCAACGGCCCGGCGAACTTCTACTGGACCGGTGGCGCCTTCCTGCGACAGGATTGGTTCTTCTTCCTGGTGGCCGCTGCCGCCTTGGCACGCAAACGTCGACTCGCCATGGCCGGCGCCGCTCTGACCTGGTCGGCCCTGCTCCGGGTCTTCCCCGTCATCTTCTTCGGCGGCCCACTGATCATCATGGGCATCGAGGTCGTGCGACGCCTCAGAGGGCAGCACGTGGCGACCGACGCCGACGGGCTCGCACTCGAGCGGCCGAGTGGGTTGGCCGGCTTGCATCCGGTCTACTGGCTGTCGGCGGACCACCGACGGTTCCTCTTCGGCTGCATCGTTGCCGGCGGCCTGCTCGTGCCAGCCAGCCTGGTCGTCGCCGGGCCCGACTCCTACCAGCAGTTCTACAGCCATATCAGCGTGCACAAGAACACGCCGCTGACCAATACCATGGGGCTCGAGACGGTGCTCGTGCACACCTGGAAAGGACGAATGCACCTGCAGCGCAACGACAACATGGACGATCCCTTCCAGGAGTGGAAGGAAGGACGTGTCCAACGCTTCCACGAGCGCAGAGTCTGGTTCTGGGCGATCATCCTCACCCTCGGTGGCTGGACGGTCTGGTCACTGCGGCGCACCAAGCTGCTCTGGGTCGGGATGGCGCTCAGCCTGCCCGTGGTGTTCGGGCTGACGAACCTGACCTGCTACTACTACTCGATGTTCATACTCGGGGCCGTACTCATACGCGCGCGCCCGCCAATCGGTCCTGCCTTCCTCGCCGTCAGCGGCGCGAGCCAGGTCGTCCTGAACTACTACTACTGGGTGGATGACAAGTACGTGGCCATGTCCTGGCTGTACCTCACTTTGTGCGTGATGCTGCTCTACGTCTATTCTCGACCCTTCTCGCTCGCGAGGCTCAGAGCCTGGTGGGACAGGGAACGCGAGCCCAAGTCTCAGTTCCAGCTGAATCGGAAGCACCGCGCTGCGGCCTGGCTCGGTCCTTGACGCAACTTTCGCGTGTGAGCGCCCCGCCCAGTCGCGGGTTTCGATCCGGCGACTTCTCGTCCTCGGTCAGCGAAGGGCATGGGTTCGCGGAGCGCGTGGCCGGTCGAGTTGATAGACCTCGGGCCGGCCGCTACGCTCCCGGGTATGCACGGCCGCGAGAGAGTCCCCCCACGCTTGGTCGATGCGCCGCTCCAGTCGTCAGACCGCTCGAGCGTGCCCCCGGCGGAAGCGCGCGGTAGCTATCATCATACTGGTCTGCGCCAAGCGTTGGTCGACGCGAGCCTGGAGCTGCTCGCCGAACGCGGGCCACGCGCGGTGACGCTGCGCGAAGTCGCCCGCCGTGCCGGTGTGTCGCACTCGGCGCCCTACCGCCACTTCTCGGACCGGTCCGCGCTGCTCGCAGCGGCAGCGGCCCGGTGTCTCGCCGAGCTCGGCGCCTGCTTGTCGTCGGCGCGACGCGCGGCCGGGGCTTCTGCGTCAGCGCAGCTCGAGGCCATGATGCGCGCGTACGTCGACTTCGCCGTGTCGAACCCGGGCCGGTTCCGGCTGATGTTTGGCTCGGACATCCAACGAAAGCTGGCGGAACTGCACGGACCGGAAGCCGGAGCCGTCGTCGAACAGATCGCTGACGCGCTCGCCAGCGACTCGAGGCCCGCTGGAAGCGTTGCCGACCCCCAGCTGTGGGCACAATTGGCCTGGGCCACGATGCACGGCTTGGCAAGCTTCGCCGTCGACGCCGCACTCGCGGGAGCTCGGTCGAGCTCCACCAGTGACCTTCTGCGCGCCGCGGCGCGCATGATCCATTCGAGCCTTCTGCCACCAAGGCCCTAGTGCATCGTTTCCATTGGAACGATGCCCAAGAACACGGGGTACCGCGGGTCAGATCGCCGGGAAGCGGCGGTTTTCTCAGTCTCTCCGCCCGCCGGTCGAGGCTCTCCTCGCTTCGCCCGGCGCGAGGCAATCGATGGCGCGCCGAGCCTCCACAGATGGCTTGCACCCGGGCTCGGTCAGGAGCATGAAGCTGTGTCATGCAAGAGGAACTCCTCGGCGGCCTTCGCGTGTGGGTTACAGCCTCCAGGGCACCGCAAACCAAGTCCCCGCGCCTGGTGGTGGTCCTTCTGCACGGCTTCGGAGCTCCGGGCGACGACCTGGTAGCTCTGTCGCATGGGCTGGCCGTACCCCCCGGAACGGTCTTCGCGTTTCCGGAAGCGCCAGTGTCCCTGGCCGGCGTCCTTCCCGCGATGTTGTTGCGTGAGGCGCGTGCTTGGTGGCTCCTTGACTTGGACTCCCAGGAAGCCGCCCTGCGGGCTGGCCGTTTCGAAGTACTCACAGCCTCCAACCCGCCTGGCCTCGAGACCGCTCGCAACGCAGTGGTTTCCATGCTCGACGAGCTCCAGCGCAGCCACGAAGTGAGCCCTGAGCGAATCGTGCTCGGGGGCTTCTCTCAGGGTGCCATCGTTGCCTGCGACGTGGCGCTTCACGACACGCGGCCTCTCGCGGGGTTGGTCCTGATGAGCGGTACGCTGATGGCCCAGGATGCATGGGTCGCAGGGATGCCCTCTCGGATTGGACTACGGGTGCTCCAGAGTCACGGGTCCGACGACACGCTGATGCCCCCAGCATTGTCCGAGCGCCTACGTGATCTCTTCGTCGCGGCGGGCCTCAGTGTCGACTGGGTGCCCTTCCGCGGTGGGCACAGCGTGCCTCAGGCCGTACTGACGCGTCTGGAAGCCTTTCTGGCTCACCTCGCGCCTGAAGGTTCCTAGTGCATCGTTTCGATTGAAACGATAGCCCAAAACCGGGATGGGCAGGCTAGACTGGCTGTCTCGGCACCGGTCGCGATGGTCAGCTCGCAGGGCGGGAACGTTCCCCTGCGAAGACGTCCTCCGGACAGGCAGCCGGAGTGCCAGCATCCCTTCCACGACGCCTCGAACGGACCAGGCCCACCCCAACTGCGCCCGTCCGACACTTCGCTGTCGGGAGGCCTGACGCTCGCGCGGGCCGCAAACGCGCGCAGGGCGTGGACGGGTACGCGAAAGATGCTAGGCACCCTGATTGGCGTCGACACGGCCGCCGGGGGTTCGGCGGTGTCTTCTTCAAGCGCGAATGGTCCACCCACAATGACTTCTGCAGCCAGCCGACAGCAAACGGATGCCCCCCTGGTCGAAGGGAGCGATGCGGAATTGGAGCGAATCGTACGCGAAGAAGAGCAATGCCTGGCTCGCGTCCTGAGCCGCCTTGCGCTTCGCACCTCGCGTCGGCCCGAACCGGTCTACAACGAGTACTCGGACTACGATGCTCAGCTCCTGGCGCTACGTGACGAGCTGGCCTGCGCGCGCCTGGAGGATGTACCCCCGCTGGTCGAACAGATGGAACGGCTGCAGAGCCTTGCCGCGCGGCGCCGCGAAGTGGTCGAAAGCCACGTCGACGCCAAGTCCCCCTACTTCGGGCACCTGGTGCTCGAGGAGGGCGGACGTCAGCGCGATGTGCTTGTCGGTCGTGGGACGTTTCTCGACACCGCTTCGGGGGTGCGTGTCGTCGATTGGCGCGATGCGCCGGTCAGTCGCCTGTACTACCGATACGAAGAGGGCGACGACTACGACGAGATCTTCGGCGACCGAGAAATCGAAGGGCGCGTCGTGGTGCGTCGCACCGTGGCGGTGGTCGACGGCAAGCTCCGCCGAGTCGCTTGCCCACAAGGCCGCTTTGCCTGCGGTGCCGACGGGCGTTGGACGCGGTTGGCATCGGAGTCGATGCGGCTAGCCGGCGGTCAGGGAACTGCGGCTCGTGCAGAGCAGCATCATCGCCTCGCCAAGCTGGGGGTGGGCGACGGGGACCTCACCGAAGACAAGCACCTCAGGGAGATCACGGCCCTCATCGACCCGCGTCAGTTCGAGCTGATCACGCGAGAGGACTCGGGCCTGGTCGTCATCCAGGGCGGAGCCGGCAGCGGAAAGACGACGATCGGGCTGCACCGGCTCGCGTACCTCGCCTACCTGGATCCACGCCGGTTTCGGCCCGACCGTGTGCTCGTCGTCGTCTACAACGATGCGCTCGCGCGCTATGTCTCGAAGGTCCTGCCCGCGCTCGAGGTGGAAGGTGTCCCGATCCGGACGTACGAGAACTGGGCTCGACGTCTGAGGACTACCCACCTGCCGGATCTTCCGTCGGGCGTCGCCGAGGAGACGCCAGCGGTCGTAACGCGGCTGAAGAAACACCCTGCCATGCTCCACGCCGTGGACGCGCACGCACGTCGGATTGCCGACCGATTCGAGACGGAGCTGCAACGTGCGCTCGGGCTGGCCCCGGACAGCGCGCACCGTGAGGCACTGCAAGCAACCTGGGCGCGAACATCGGCCCAGCCCTTCGCGCACAGAGTACACGCCATCGCCAGCGGGATGCGGTCACACGCGGCAACCCTGCCGGTCGACGCCCGAGTCGCGCTCGAACGTCTGGCAAGAATTGGTCTCGAGCAGGCACGCGACATCCCGGGGAGCTGGGCGGAGATGCTGAGCGATCGCCGGGCGCTCGAAGCGGTATTCGAGCGGTTCGCTCCAGGGGAGTTCTCGAGCGTCGATTTCGACCGAGCACTGGCCTGGTGCAGCAATCGTTGCTCACAGCTGCTTGGCGAACTCGACGAACAGACCGACCCGTCTGCTGCCGGGGACGGCTATCGCGCAACGCGCGCCGCCGAGGCGGCGAACGCTCGTCAGTTGTACGCGGACGACGAGCCAGACATCCTGCAGGGCATCGACGGACAAGACCTCGAAGAACCCGCAAGCCTCGACCGAGAAGACGACTCGATACTGCTGCGCCTCATCCAGAGGCTACGGGGGCCGCTCATGCGTGGAACGAGGGGAAAGGAGGCGCTGGTCTACGAGCACGTGTTCGTGGACGAAGCGCAGGACCTCAGTCCAGTGGAGCTCGCCGTCGTGCTGGACACGCTGAGCAGGGCTCGTTCGATTACGCTCGCTGGTGATGTCGCCCAGAGACTGCACATGGACAACGGCTTCTCCGACTGGCGCACTGTGCTCGACGAGCTCGGGCTGGCCCATACCGAAGTGGAGCCGCTGCGACTGAGCTACCGCTCTACCCACCAGATCATTGCTTTCTCCACGGCGGTCCTCGGCCCTCTCGCCGAGGACCGGGAGGGACACGCGGTCCGGAGCGGAGCTCCCGTGGAGCTCTTCGACTTTGGACACACCGGCGACGCGGTGGCCTTCCTGGCCGAGCAGTTGCGCGAGCTGATGCAGGCGGAGCCGCGGGCTTCCGTGGCAGTCATCGCTCGGTACCCCGAGCAGGCCGACTTGTACTACGCCGGACTCAAGAACGGCGACGTGCCTAGGCTTCGGCGAGTGGCCGAACAGGACTTCTCATTCGCGCCGGGTGTCGACGTCACCGACGTCCGTCAGGTCAAGGGTCTCGAGTTCGACTATGTCATCCTCGTCGAAGCCACGAGCTCGAGCTACCCGGTCGACGAGGAATCGCGGCACCTTCTGCATATTGCTGCCACGCGGGCGGCGC
This sequence comes from Polyangiaceae bacterium, assembly GCA_016929495.1. Lineage (GTDB taxonomy): Bacteria > Myxococcota_A > Polyangia > Polyangiales > Polyangiaceae > JAFGIS01. Next base: position 62,037 of record JAFGIS010000266.1, read on the forward strand.
ATCAGCTGTGGCTGCTCTCTCCTGGCACGCCGAGCCGGTTGGTACCCGAGAAGCTGCGCGTACGAAGCTACTAGCTAGTGCCGCGTTTCGATTGAGTTGAGGGGCCGGAAGCGGCGGCGCTTCCGGCCCCAAACCCACTCGTCTGAGCCGCGGCACCCCTCGTTCTTGTGCATCGCTCCAATTGAAACGATGCACAAGACTTGCCGGCGGAACGTCTCCCGCCAGACAGAGTGTCAATACGCCGGGGCCGCACTAGGCCAACGGGCCTGTTCTGGACGCGGGCACGGTTCGGCAGATGGTTGACCGTGAGCTTCGGCCATGGTCACTAGGCGGTCATGGGTTGGCTACCTCCGAAGGCAATGGCTGCGGTGATCGCACTGTCGGCTTGGGGATGCGCCGAGACGCCCGCAGCGACGACGCCCGTGGGTTGCGACTCCGCCGTCCTGAACGAACCGCGGCCGGCGCCGAGCCCGGCCCCGCCCAGGCGACCTCACAGCCTGCCCGCCGACGTGGTCGAACGTGCGGCTCGCGATTTTCAGGGTCTTCGTGCTGATGGCGAGGCTCTCTCACCGGAGGAGCTTCTTGGTGAGATTGGACGCGCCAGCGTTCTCTGCATCGGGGAAGAACCCGCCGCGCCACATCACCACTGGATGGAGCTCACGGTCATCCGTGAGCTCCACAAGCGTGCGCCAGCAAGAGGCATCGAGCTCGGCCTCGGCCTCACGATCTTCGCTGCGCGCGACCAGCGCTGGCTCGACCAGTACGCCGCTGGAGAACTCGGCGAACGCGACCTGCTCGGCGTGACCCACTACCAGGACAACTGGGAGCTCGACTTTGCGCTGTACCGCCCCCTCGTCGAGTACGCTGTTTCGCGGGGCGTCGCGCTCGTTGGCCTCAACGCTCCCTCCGAGCTCGTCAACCGAGTCGCGAGCGGCGGTCTCGAAGCCCTGCCCCCAGAGCAGGCCGAATCCCTCCCGGAGCTCGATCTCGACAACCCCGCGCATCGCCGCGCGTTCGATCAGGACGGAAGCCGTGTTCCGGCGGCAGGGGTCGACGCGGACAATGCCTATTCGGCCGAGGTCCTCAGCGAGGAGACTGTTGCCGAACATGCGGCGCGTTGGGTGACCGAACGCCGACCCGCCCGTCAGCTTCTGGTTATTGCGAGAGCAAAACAGTGCGAACGTACTGCCATACCTGCGCGGATTGCGCGTAGGGGCGTCGCGAGGGCTCTGAGCCTCTGTCCTCTGGCCGAACCCCAAGGAACGTCACCCCGACCCGGCCTCGAAGGCTTCGACTACGGTTTCGTGATGGGCCCTCCAGGCGTTGGCGCCACGAACGACTAGCCAGCTCCCTCGCTCCTCAGTGCGACGATTCAAGCTCGGGTCGACCTGGCGCTTTGTTGAGCCGTGCGCGCAGGGGCGAGACACTAGCCCACTGGACGGCTTGGCCGGCGTCTTCGTGCGCTTTCCATTTCGTCATTGACGTTGTCTCGCTCCCCCCGTTCAAGCCAGAGAGACGGGGTCTGCTTGCTGCGCCCGTTCTTGAAGGGCGACAGCTTCGGTTCGTCCCGCTCGGGCGAACCGAAGTTGTCGCCCGATTTCTCTTTTGTTGCCAGGCGTATGCGAGCCGGCCGGACCAAACGAACTCGGGACTGGTGCATCCGCCGAGCCGGAGCGTCACGTAGCCTCTGGACCCCAAGGGTTGTCGGAGCGGGACACGAGGTTCGAACTCGCGACCCCAAGCTTGGGAAGCTTGTGCTCTACCAGCTGAGCTAGTCCCGCAAGTGGCGGCGCGCAGCATAGCGCCCCCGCGGGTGTGCGCCAAGCCTTCGAAACTCATCCAACTGGGACGACCTGCATGGCCGCTGCGGGGGCTCACTTGTGCCCCATCGTTCACGCAGGCGTCGGGAATTGGCCAGATGACCGAATCCACACAGTGGGCCTGGTCAGAGGACCGTAACCCGCCTCGAGCGAGCAGCCCACCCTCCCGGTGAACCGCGCTGATCTCGACCGTCGGTTCGTCAGGGCTCCGACGGCCTCTGCCGAGCGCCTTCGATGGCACTCACCAAGCGGTCTGCCGTGTACGGCTTGCCCACGTACCCGCGGACGTTGGGCTCCCGCCGCAAGGCCAGCGGGAGGTCATCCTCGCCGTACCCACTGGAGAGAATGACGGGCACGCTGGGATACTCCTGCAGCGCGCGAATGATGCTGGCTGTGTCTTCTCCAGCGAGGTTCACGTCGAGCACGACAGCGTCGAACACGCGCCCATTGCGAATCAGCTCGAGCAACTCCGAACCGCTCGACGCAGGTACGGCGTCGTAGCCGTGCTGCTCGAGCAGCCCAGCCATGAGTGTCGCGAGCCTGCGTTCGTCGTCGCAGATCACGACACGCGCGCGCTCGCGCGTTGCCTTGCCGCCGTCGAGCGCCGACCGAGGATCCTCGGCGCTGCAGCTGCGTTCACCCTCACGGAGCGGAAGATCCGCCACAGCCCCCCAAGCCTAGCCAAACCCGAAGGAGTGTGCGACCAGGTAGTTGAGGCGCCGGCGTCGGCCGCGGAGTCTGTGTGACCAACCCAGCGGCTGACCAAGCGGAGGTGCGGGCTGTTCATTCCCTGTGCGAGCGCACCCACCATACTCGCACGAACAACGCCGCAGAGCCTAGCAGCAGCAGGCCCGCTAGCCAACCTGTGCTCGTCTCACGTCCAGACACCGCCGAGTAGGCACAGCTGCCTAGCCGGAGCAGAAGAGCGGCGGCGAGAAAGGTCGCCGCGGGCGCATAGCCACGGGCCCGCCGCAAGCGCTCGGTCGCGGGCGAGACACGACGCTCGTGCCCTGGCTGCGTCGCTACCCCCGGCGCCTTTTGGGAGGGAGCGACTGCCGCCGACGCAGTCGCGGTCCGCCGGTCCACAGCGACCTCCCAATGCTGCCGCGCTGCGGAGGCCGATGTGGGCGGCGACGACACTCGGGAGTGGGAGTTCTCTGGCTCGGCGTTCCGAGCTGGCTCCGCTTCTGCAGGACCCGGTGCGGGGTCGGGCGGCAGGTCCAGCTCCAACTCGAGAGACGACTGAGCTGCCTCGTCGGGATCGATCAGCCCCATCGAAGGAGTCTGCTGCGCATCCAGGTCCAAGCTGCCCAAACCGGACGCACGGTTGGCATCAGATCGGCCGCTCGGAGCTGAGCCCGCGTCACTGCCACCGCGATGGGCGGACGACCGCGATCTCGGCGGCTCAACGATCAGATCCGGGATGTCCCATTGCGGCGCCGGCATCTGGCCTTGTTTGGCCCCTGCCTTGCCCTTGCCTCCAGAGTCCTGCTTTGACATCCCGCCCAGGTCCTTTCGGTTGAGCATACCAGGCTCCCGGACCGCGCGACACTCGCCTCGCCGCGAGCCCGTCGAGGCGCCCGTCGGCTTGCTGGCCCAACAGCCGCCCGAATGACTGTACGGCAGAGCCGATTATGGCGGGATGCGCAAACGCCGTTGGTTCGGTGTGATCGTGCGGATCGCTCAGGTGGTTGCCACGCTCGCGGCTTCGGTCGCGTGCAGTGATCCGGTCGTCTACCGTACCCTCCCGCAGGATTCGGGGACCGAGGCTCAGGTCTTGGCCGACGTCGACAACGACGACGCTGCGCTCGATCCGGACGCCGGCTGCGCGTGGTCTATCGCTCCAACGGAAGTGATCCCCTCGCACGTCTTGTTCCTCGTGGACCGCAGCGGAAGCATGAACTGCAACCTGCCCGAGGATGGCCAGACCAGTTCCGAATGCGCCCAGTTCCCGGTACGCAAGACGGATGCCGCACCGACCAAGGGAGAACTCGTAGAGGAGGCCCTCAGCGAAGCCTTCTTCACGCTTGCGGAGAGTGGAAGTGCCTCCGCCGGGCTCTCTCTCTTTCCTGCCGCCGGGACCCAGTGCGATCCACCCGATGCACCGGACGTCCCCCTCGACGTTGTCGATGAACCGCACAGGGAGGACTTGGAGGAAGCGATGCGCGCGGTGCGGGCCGACGGCGATACGCCGCTCGCTGGGGCGGTGATCAAGAGCTACGCCTACCTTCTGAAGCGGCTTCGTGCCGGGGCGTTGCCTGGCAACCCTTTTGTGGTGGTCATCACGGACGGATCGGAGACCTGCAAACCGAGCGAGCTCAGAAAGCTGCTCGATACCGATGTTCCCAATGCGTATGCGCTGCTAGCCATCCGTACCTTCGTCATCGGCGCGCCGGGGAGCGAAGACGGCCGTGCTCTTCTCTCGGAGATGGCGGTGGCCGGAGGCACCGCGGACCCGAGCCGTTGCTCGTTCGGGCCGGACGAGACCGACGGGGACTGCCACTTCGACATGACGCGGACCCAACACTTCGCCGATGAGCTGCGCCGCGCGCTGGCGTCCATCAACGTGGACGTTGCCCGGTGCGAACTGTCGGTGCCTGAGGCGCCCGGCGGACGCCGGCTCGAGTTGGACCGCGTGAACGTGCGCGTGGACGGGGTCAGCTATCCCATGGCGGACGGAGAGTGCGATCCCGACGTTGCCTCGTGGCACTACTCGAAAGACCGCCTCAGAATCCTACTGTGCGGCGACGCCTGCAGCCGCGCGCTGGAGCCCGCCGCACAAGTCGAGCTCGTATTCGGCTGTCCCACGCAGCCCCTCTGAGGCTTTGGGATGCTCCGCGCGCGGGCACCTCTCGGAGGCGACCCCGTCTCAGCGACTCTGCCCGCCGGCAGGTCGACCGGGGCCCGGTCCGGTTGGGGCAACCGGCCCGGCGGCGCGCCGATCGGGCTGGTGATCCAATGCCTTTCGCGCTAACTGACGCGCCGCACTGCAAGCGTGCGGGTCGATAGCTCAGTCGGCAGAGCTGCGGATTTTTAATCCGTAGGTCCGGGGTTCGAGTCCCCGTCGACCCACCAGAGGCTCCTCGGGCCGAACGGCCACACTCTAGCCGCGACGTCGCAGCTGTTCGACGATGGTGGCCGCCTCCTTCTTGAGAGCCGCCTCCACGTCTTGGGGGATGACCGTGCCGACGGTGAACAGCGCGAAGCTCACGTATTCGTGGAGCATCTGCTTGAGCGTGTCTTCCGGATCGACTCCCGGCCCGATGCTCAGGGCGTTCGCAGCAACTACGTCTGCCGAAAGAGTACCGTCTTCGCCGGGCCCGGCGCCACGAAGAAGGATGTCATAGACACCCACGCCAACGGCGAACGAGGCGAGGCTCTCGCGGACGGCCTGCTCCTTGCCGTGCGCTCGCGCCGTCCGGAAGATGGCCCGCAGCGCAGCGTTGGCCGCCTCGACCACGCCGCGCGGCCCGCCGCCCACTCGGGGCGGACGCATGACCACGTGCTTGGATTGGATCAGCGCAAAGAGATGCTTCGTGGTCTCGAACGTGCCCAATCCAGTCTTGCGCCCGATCTCCGAGACCGTCGATTGCCCGTCGACCGCGGCGAGCGTTGCGGCGTACTCACTCGGCGCCGAATCCGAGGAACCTTGGTTGTCCGGTATGTAGTCGGGCGACGGGATCCGCTCCTGGAAATAGCGCATCTCGTCGATGCGCCGGACTCCCTCCAGCAACAAGGCAGATGCGCTGATCGTGTGGCGGGACGGCACGACCGCGTCATCGAAACCATCGAGAAAGAAGAACGTGCCGTCGCTGACCGCAAAGGTCGCGAAGGTCACTTCCTCCACTTGTCGGCCGATGGCCGTGTACACCTGCTCGCGAGACAGGATGCCGAGCTCCACGGCGGATTCGCCGTACCTGACGTTGTCGCTCACGCGCTCCAGGATGCGTTGGTGCTGTTCCGGGCTGATGGCTCCGTAGCGGTAGAGAACCCCTCCCAGCCGCTCGCTCTCGACGTTCGTCGTCGCGCCGACCACATTGCCGCGCTCGAAGTAGAGCGAACGCGAACGAGTACCTTCCATGACGATGAGCTCACCCCGCCAACCGGACTGACCCAGTGCCGCGATGACGTCGCAGGTCGCGCCCGGTCCGGTGATCTCCCCGGCCCAGCGCACAACAGGCCCATCCTGCGCGTCGCGACGTCCGTCCTCCCCGGTGTAGCGCAGGAAGACCACGTGCCTCGGTGCTGGCAGCATGCGATAGATGCCGGCTCGGGCTCGCATCTGCTGACTGGCTTTGGGCCCGATGGCATGGACTTCGCCTCGGGAATCGATGCGAACAAGGTCGTCCCGCTCGGCACGCATGCTGGTCCAAGATACCAGCCTGGCACCGACTCGCGCCATTCTTATCGGCCGGCACCGGCTCGGTCCGGCGCCGCCTGTTCAGCCAGCGTTCGGGCCTGGCCGCGCGCGACCCGCCGCAAACTCAGGCGAGTTCGACGACATTGCCGCCAAACAGCCGCTCCAGGCCGGCAAGCAGCATGTCGTCCGGTGTAACCAAGACCGATCCGAGCGTGAGCACCGCCTCGACGCCGTTGCCGAGGTCAAGCTGCAGCTCGACCGGACACCCCCCCGGCGCCTCGCGCAGCAGCACGCCGAGTTCGGCGAGCTGCTCGCGCTGGACCACCCCGGCGTCCAAGCGAATCACCAGGAGCCGGGTGGACTTGAGGATCGCTGCCGCGACGAGCTCGACGCCGTCCACAAGCAGCGTCGGCTCGCGCTCTTCATCCGGATCGTCAGACACCGGGAAGCTGACCTTGCCCGTGACGACCACCGGGTCACCGCGGGTCAGCAGAGCCGAGTAGGTTTCGAGCTTGTCTCCTCGTAGCTTGGCGCCCACCCGTCCAACGACGTCCTCTATCTTGAAAAACGCTACCCGACCACCGCCAGCGCGGAACAGCTTCTCGCGATAGTCCTCGACCATCCCGGCCACGCCCACGACACTCCAGGGCTGTTCGGCCGCCACCTTCAGCGTCGGCGTGACGGCGATACCCCCGAGCCGCGCGCCGTATCTGTAGAGAGGATGTCCCGTCACATAGCACCCGAGCGCTGCCTTCTCACGCCGCAGCAGCTCGAGCCTGTCCCACTCCTGTACCGCAGGATACTCGTCGGGCGGGGCTACGCGTCCGGCCCCTGGCGAGGCTTGGTCCAACAAGCCGAACAGCGTGGTCTGGCCCCTCTCGCGGTCTCTGCTAGCGCTGCGCGACCGCTCCAGCGCCCGATCGACGGCTGCGAATGCCCGAGCCCGACCAATCCCCGCCGCGCCGACGGTGGCGTCGAAGGCTCCGCACTGAACCAGCGCTTCCAGAACGCCGCGATTGAGTCGCTTGCTGTCCACCCGGGAAGCGAAATCGAATAGATCCCGAAACGCTCCTCCGGCCCGGCGGGCATCAAAGACCGTCTCGAGAGCGCTCTCCCCCACCCCCCGCACTGCCCCCAGACCGAACCGGATGCGAGGTCCGAAGCGGTCGCGCAGTCTGCCCGGCCCCCGTCGCGGGCCGTCACCATTGGGCGTGGCATAGACGACGGTGAAGTCCGTTTCGCTGGCGTTGACGTCCGGAGGCAGCACGCTCACGCCCCACGCGCGCGCCTCGGCAATCGTGCGCACGACCTTCTCGATCTTGTCCTTGTCGGCGGTGAGAATCGCAGCAAAGAACTCCGTCGGGTAGTGCGCCTTCAGGTACGCGGTCTGGAACGTCACGAGGGCATACGCCGCCGAATGGCTCTTGTTGAATCCGTAGGCTGCGAAGCCCTCGACCTCCCGAAAGACTGCCACCGCCTGCTCTGCCGACACGCCACGCTCAATCGCTCCACGAACGAATATCTCCTGCTGGCGCGCCATCTCCTCGGCCTTCTTCTTGCCCATCGCACGCCGCAGTAGATCGGCGCCTCCCAGCGTGAAACCCGCGAGGTGCTGTGCGATCTGCATCACCTGCTCCTGGTACACGGGGACGCCGTACGTTGGCTTCAACACGTCGTCGACGAGGGGATGAAGCTTTCGAATCGGCTTTCGATTGTGTTTGCCACCGACGAAGTCCTCGACCATTCCAGTGGACAGCGGACCGGGTCGATACAGGGCTACGGCGGCGATCACGTCCTCGAAGCAGTCCGGCTTGAGGCCTCGCAGTAGCTGTTGCATGCCCGAGGACTCGAGCTGAAACACGCCGGTTGTTTCACCGCTGGAGATCAGGGCATACGTGTCGGGGTCCTCGAGCGGTACACGCGCCAAGTCCAGCCGCTGATCCACCCGGTCCGGCCGTGCGTTGACCAGTCGTTGTGCGATATCGATAACCGTCAGCGTCTTGAGTCCCAGGAAGTCGAACTTGACGAGTCCGGCTGCCTCGACGTCGTCCTTGTCGTACTGCGTCACGATGGCGCCATCGCTGGAGAAGCACGGTACGTGGTCGTCCAGAGGCCCCTCCGAGATCACGACGCCCGCGGCGTGCATGCCAGCGTGTCGGGTCAAACCCTCGAGCTTGCGAGCCTGCTTCAGGAGCTCGGCGACTCGCGGATCCTCGTCGTGAAGCGCTCTCAGCTTGGGTTCCTCCTGCAGTGCCTCGTCGATGGTGCACATCTTGCCCTGACCTTTTTCGGGCACGAGGCTCGCGATGCGCTGTGCTTCCGGAGCGGATATCCCCATCGCGCGCGCAACGTCCTTGATCACGCTACGCGCCTTGAGGTTCTGATAGGTCGCGATCTGACCCACGCTGCGCTTGCCGTACTTCTGTGAAACGTACTCGAACACCCTATCGCGCTGGACCATGCAGAAGTCGACATCGAAGTCCGGCATGCTCACGCGTTCGGGGTTGAGGAATCGCTCGAACAGCAGATGGTACGGCAGCGGATCGATCTCGGTGATGCCGAGCGCATACGCCACGAGCGACCCAGCACCGGAGCCCCTTCCCGGCCCGACCGGGATACCATGGGACTTCGCGTGGCGTATGAAATCCCATACAATCAGGAAGTAGCCAGGGAAATCCATCCGAACAATGACCTCGAGCTCGTTCTCGAGGCGAGCCCGATACGCCTGCTCGTCCACCTCCTTGGACAGGCTTCGCGACTGCTCGAGTCGCCGTTCGAGCCCCTCGCGCGCCACGTGGCGGAAGTAGGTCGCCACGTCATATCCATCGGGCACCTGAAACCGCGGCAGCATGGGCCGGTACAGAGTGAGCTCCAATCCGGAGCAGACTTCCGCGACGCGCAGCGTGTTGCGCAGGGCCTCGGGATGACCGCGAAACAACGCTGCCATCTCCTGAGGGCTCTTCAGGTACATCTCGAAGCTGCCGTGGTGACTCGATTGGACTTCGGCATAGGTGCGTCCGAGCCGCACGCACTCCAGATAGAGCTGCGCTTCGCCGTCCTCGCGATCCATGAAGTGCACGTCGTTCGTCGCCACGACGGGCAACGCGAAGCGGCGGGCCATCTGCGTCAATAGGTCGTTCACTACGCGCTGTTCCGGCAGGCCGTGGTCCTGAAGCTCGACGAAAAGGCGCTCGGGGCCAAAGGCGTCGCGCAGTTTGCCCAGGACGTCGGAGGCGCTGTCGACGCCGTATTCGAGCACTTGCTGGGGGACAACGCCGCCCAAGCATCCGGTGAGACCGACGAGGCCCTCGGCGTGTTCGGTCAGAGTATCGAAGGCGATGCTCGGCGCTTGATCGCTTGCAGGTTGCAGGTAGCCGAGCGACACCAGGCGAATCAAGTTGCGGTAGCCGCAACCGTCTGCAGCGAGCAGCACCATGTGGTCGACGACGCCGTTCCCCGACGGACGCGCCACGTTGACTTCGCAGCCGAGAATCGGCTGGACGCCGGCTGCTTTCGAGGCGGCATAGTGACGAACTGCGCCGAACATGTTGGCGTGGTCGGTCACGGCCACGGCGCGCATGCCGAGCTCGTGCACACGTCCCGGAAGGCTCTTGAGCTTCACTGCGCTCGTTAGGAACGAGAACTGCGTGTGGACGTGCAGATGTACGAAGTCATGGTCCATGAGCGCGGCTCGCGTAGCATGCTTGCAATTCGTTTCCCTTGAAATGCCGGGTCCCCCCCAGCTGGGTGCGGGCAGCGACAGACCCGGCATCTCGGACCGGTCTGAACCGGTACTCCTTGTCGTCTGGGCGACGTTTCGATCGAAACGTCGCCCAAGAACAAGGGGTGCCGCCGGTCAGATCGCCGGGAAGCAGCGTTTTTTCGCCGCCCTCGCCCAGTCGGGGGCGGCGAAAAACCCATCGCTTCGATCGAAACGCGGCACTAGCCTTCTCGGTCGGTGACGCACAGAGCCGAAACGGCTGGCCGCCCTGTCGTGACCTCAAAGAAGCCCAGCGGCCAATGAACAACGCCACGCAGCGGCGCGTCCATGCCAGAGGCGACAAGTGCCCGTTGCCGACCAGGACTTGCGCGCGCCTGGGCGGTGTAGTCTTCTGACTCCGACGTCTCACGGAGCGGCGGCGGCAGAAGCTTCCGTCCTGTTTGCCAGGAGGATCCAAGTGATGGTTCGAAAGTCAGCTGTTAGGTTTTGTCTACTGGGACTGGCCATCGGCATGCCCGTGCTCTCAAGCTGCCACGCGTCGATGCAGGCCGGAGCCTCTAGCTCCGCCAGTGACGCGCCTCCGCCTCCTCCCCCGCCTCCTCCCCCGCCCCCTCAGCCGACGCCAGCGGCGCCGGAGGCCGCGGCTTCCACCCCGGCGTCAACGACCGCCCAGACAACTCCTGCGCCCTCGGCCACTACATCGGCCGAGCCCGCTCAGCCAGCCGCCGCGCAGTCACAGAGCGCAGGCACGGTCGAGGTCAAGGACGGCACGATCAGGATCCCAGGGAACATCGTGTTTGAAACGGGCAAGGCCACGCTGCAACCCGGTGCCGGCAGCGAGGCCGTTCTCGAGCAACTCAAGGCGTACCTCGACAAGACCCCCAAGGTCACGAAGCTCCGCATCGAGGGACACACCGACAACGTGGGGCAGCCGGATGCCAACATGGAGCTGTCCGGTCAGCGCGCGCTCACGGTGAAGCGCTGGCTCGTCGACCACGGTATCGCCAAGGATCGGCTCATCGCGACGGGCTTCGGAATGACCAAACCCATCGCCGACAACTCCACGGAAGAAGGGCGCGCTCAGAACCGTCGCACCGAGTTCAAGATCGCGGAGCTGTTCAACAAGCGCTATCTCAACCGCCCGCCGGACGGCGGTGGCAAGGTCTTCGACTACTGAAGACGTTCCACCTCGGGTCCTTGGGGTTCACGAGCGGCATGGAATTTCCCAGGGGTTCGTGCATAGCCCCGTCCCGTGCACGAGTCCGGCCGCCTCCGACCTCGTTCGCACCAGGTGTCGCTCGCTCGCGGCGGGTGCTATGACCCAGTCCGATGTGGCTGCTGCCGTTGGCCTGGCTACTGCTGGTTCTGTCATGCTCGCGAGGCGAAGATGCTCCGAGAATGTGGCAGCCCTCCGACCACGACCACGCGAGCGAACCGGTCTCGGCTGTCACCGATAGCCCTTCGCCGCGCGGCCCCGAAGGCGAAGATAGAGACGCCTCCGCGCCCGCAGAGGATGCAGCAAGCAGCGACGCCATTAACTAGGCCGGCTGGCCCGTGAAATCCATACCCGCAAGCTGGAGCAAGAACGTCGCTCGTGTGGTTCTACTCGTCGGTGCGGCGCTCGTCGCTCGCGTGATTGTCCCTTCGCTGCCGCGAAAGAACGAGCTGAGGTTGGACATCAGGTCGGCCAACTGCCCAATCGTCCGAATCGACCTCGAATGGACCCGCGATGGCGAGGACACCCCCGGCGGCGGCGCAACCTTGCGTTTCCCGCGAAAGGTGCCCAAGCTGGTGGTGTTCCCCCTCGATCTGCGGACCGGTGACTATTGGTTTCAAGTAGTGCTGCACAGCGATTGCAGTCCTCCGTTGGGGCGGTCCACCAAGACCTACCGACGGCACTTACGGTTAGACGGGGGCGAGACTACGGTGCACTTGAACAGACCTCCCTGAGGGACATCGGCCCTCGGATGAATCTGAGACGGCTCTAGAAAGGGCGATCGACGTTACGGTGACCCAACACGACCCGATTTCCACCCGTGAACCAGACCAGTCCGTCGCTTCTGATCGGTTTGGAAGCTGGATTGCGCGCAGCCTAGCCATGCGCGCGTTGTTCCAAGAGCTGGGCGCGGCAGCCGAGCTCGACCGTCCGCTGCTGATCGAAGGCGAACCTGGTACAGGCAAGAAGGCACTCGGCCGACTGGTGCACCAGCAGAGCCCTCGCGCGAACCGACCCCTCGTGATCGTGGGATGCGGCGCGGTGGCGGTCGACCTGATCGACGCGGAGCTCTTCGGCGAAGCCGAAGCGTCCGGTGAGCGGCATGGGGCGCTGCAGCGCGCTGAACGCGGCACGCTTCTGCTGGACGAGGTGATCCAGCTGCCCCTCAGAGCGCAAGAGAAGCTTGGGGCAACGCTGCAGTCATTCGAGCGAGACGGTGCGTGGCCCGTGCGAGTGATCGCCACCAGTGACCGACCGATGAGCGAAGAGGTTCAGCGCGGGCGCGTTGATCCGACACTGTACGGTCAGTTTTCTGGTTTCACTTTCACTTTGCCGCCGTTGCGGAACCGGCCTGAAGACATCGAGGTACTGGCGCAGCATTTCCTTGAACTGGCCACACGCAACCAGCCTGCCGGTTTGGTACCCGAGCTGACACCTCGGACGCTTCGGTCCATGACCGCGCATGACTGGCCCGGCAACGCACGGGAGCTGCGCAACGTAGTCGAGCGGGCTGTGCAGCGGACAACCGCCACCACGCCGCCCTCTCGCACGCTCGACGTGCCGTTGCTCGAGCCGACGCCCGCACCACCCGCATCCTTCGACGAGACGCTGAGCTATCGTGAGACGCGAGCGCGCTTGGAGGCCGAATTCGAGCGAAGCTACGTGACTTGGCTGCTCGAACGGCACCGCGGCAACATCAGCGCCGCCTCACGCGAAGCGAGGATGGATCGGAAGTACCTCTACGATCTGGCGCGACGCCACGGCCTACGCGCAGTCCGAGGCGAGCGCTGACGCGCGCGTCTCGGCTGCTGAGCGCTTGAAGGGTTTCGGCGCTGGCCGATGTGACACCGGCGCAAACCGGCCCCTTGGCCGTCCCTCGGTTTCGCACCACGGTGCCCTCGTTGCGTGGACCGCGCGCTGGGAAGACCGGGGAAGACCGGGGAAGACCGCAATCGCTCTTGAAGTGAGGACGGCCAACGGCTAAACGTTGTACCCGACTCCAGCTTCTGTAGTATTGTTCACTACATTGTAGCACCTCAGAAACGGGGCCCATCCGGGGTTCCTGCGCACCTGGGGACGCTGATGGGTGGCCCAAGTCGGAGACACCGCGAATGAAGCCCAAGGCTTGGTACCTGCTGCTGGCCTTCATCCCCGCTACACTGCTTGTGCTAAGCGGTACGTTCGGCGCCCAGCTCCTCGTGCTTGGAGTCACACTCGGGATCTTCTTCGGAACTCTGTCGCTGCGCCGCCCGGAACCGGGTGACGCCACCACCACGCACCCAGGGCACTGATAACTCACTACGATCGCCCGTCCTGGCCCCCGGAAGAGGCCCCGCCGACCCTGTCGCGGTCGGTAAGGCTGAAGAGCGTCGAGGAGTTCGGTCTGCAGGACCTGGAGGTGCTGCGCCTCGTGCTTCGCGGGGGCTCGGTCATAGACTGGCCCAGACTCGACTTCGCCAGCGAGGAGGACGTCCGGCGGTTCATACATAACCACGAGCTCGACCCGGACGACCCGGGCGACCGCAGCTTCATCGAGCACATCCAGGCGGACGCTGTCGACTACCTGCGTCGCAACTTCGGGTTTGCGATCCCAAAACCGATCGAACGCGCCAGTCTGGAACAGTTGCTGCTCCTGGCATCGGGCCGTGGCCATCGTCAGATGTGCGCGTGTCGGATCCTCAAGACGGTGCACATCATCAATCACATGGCCGGGCGCGAGCTGCTGTTCCGCCTGCCCTTCAGTGACCGCGACCTATTCCACTTGGTCGAGGAGAAGGTCTATCGCGTCATCGGAGCGATGCTCAGCGAGGGGTTTCCCATCACGGAATTCGTCGGTGGCCGCAAGAACCTCGATTCTACGTACACGAAGCTCTTGTCCAAGGCCGAAGCCAGCGCGCTGGCCATCTACGACAAACTGCGCTTCCGCATCGTGACGCGCAGCCGTGACGATATCCTTCCTATTCTGCTCTACCTGACCGAGCGTCTCTTCCCGTTCAACTACGCCATTCCGCGGCAAGCGACCAACACGATCTTCCACCTCCGCAGCTACTGTGAAGCCCATCCTGCGCTGTGCCAGCTCGTCGGCAGCCTATCTGACCTCGAAGACACGCTGACGCCCACGGACAACCGCTTCACCGCGCCGGCGTATCGCGTCATCCAGTTCGTGGCCGAAGTCCCCGTGCGCGTGCCAGCACATGCGATGGAGGCTGCCCCAGCCGGCTCAGACGCGCTCGGCCCAGTGGTGTATCTGCTCTGCGAGTTCCAGTTGCTCGATGCCGAAAGCGAAGCCGCAAACGAGGCCGGCGAGGCCAGCCACGAAGCGTACAAGCGACGGCAGCGCGAGGCTGTGTCACGTCGTCTGAGGCTCGGCTCTCGACATCCGCGCGGTCCGGCCAGGGGCCATTGACAGCTGAAGCCCATGCGCACGGCCCTGTACCGACCGTCCGACCCTGCCTCGCACCCAAAGCATCCCGTCAGACTTTCTCGGTCATCCGAAGCACTTCTGGGCTGGCGGTTCCGCTCCGACGGAGGTACCAATGGCGCCGATGCGACTCTCTGGCGCCAAAATTCCCGAGGTTGCGGCTCGGATCGTGAGCGTGCTGGTGGCGGACGGTGATATCGAGACGGATGCTCCCAAGGAGGTCGAGCTCGACGTCCTGGCCGTGCTGAACCAGTACGTGAAGGATGAGCAAGAAATAAGCGATCGGGCCAGGGGCCTGATGACCTCGAGAGGGCTGCCCCAAACCGAGCTGGGGCGAATGCGCCGCCTGGTCGCCGAACAGCGCCAGTTCAAACTCGGTGACGACGCAGTCGACTACCTGCTCGACCAGCTCGTCGAGATGCTGATGCATTCGGGCAACGTCGACGAGATCTACGCCGAAGACGTCGATCTGCGTCGCAAGATGCGCGGTCCGCTGCGTGAGCAGCTCGCGGCGGAAGACGAGCTGCAAGCGGAAGTGCGAAGCCGACTCAAGCACGTCCAGGAAGGCACTAGCCTCTGGGAGATCGAGTACCAACGACTGGTCGAGGACATTCGTCGCCGCAAGGGATCGTAGCCCCGTGACAGAACGGTCACGCCCCAGCCGCTGCCTGCGCAGCATGACCGGTTTCGGAATTGGCGAAGCCACTCTCGGCCATGGACGGCTGGTCGTCGAGCTGCGCTCACTGAATCATCGCTTTCTCGATGTCCGTGTCCGCCTCCCCCCCGAGCTCGCAGAGCACGCCTTTTTCGTCGAGCACGCCGTCCGCGGCTGCCTGAGTCGCGGACGATTCGAGGTCAATGTCCGAATAGAAGGTGCCGCGCTGCCAATCCCGCGTCTGTCGCTCGAGCGGGCGCGCGCACACTATCAGGCGCTCGCGTCGTTGCGGGACGAACTCGCGCCCGGTACCGAACTGCCCATCTCCGCCATTTTGTCCGTGCCCACCCTGTTGGCACTACCCGAGCCCGCGGAGACGAACGCACTGCGCGCCACGCTGGACAAGGCCCTGCGATTCGCGGTCGAACGACTCGAGGCCATGCGCGAGTGCGAAGGCGAGGCGCTCCGCAAGGAGCTCTCGGAACGACTCGAGAATGCCCGTTCTCTTCGTGGTCGTGTCGCCAGACAGAGCGCGGGCATGGTTGCTTGCGTTCGTGCTCGGATGCGCGAGCGGTTGCAGCATCTCCTGGACGACGTGAATGTGCAGGTCGACGCTGGCCGGCTCGAGCTCGAACTCGCCCTCCTGGCCGAGAGGACCGATATCTCGGAGGAGCTGACGCGGCTCGCAAGCCACTTCGACCAGTTTGACGCACTCCTGGCAGCGGGAGACGCTGTGGGGCGTCGACTCGACTTCCTGCTACAGGAGGTCGGGCGTGAGGCCAACACGATCGGCGCAAAATGTCAGGATGCGGCACTGTCGCATCTGGTCGTCGAACTGAAGTCAGAGATAGAGAGGATGCGAGAACAGGTTCAGAATGTCGAGTGATGGCCCACTGTTGATCATCGTCTCATCCCCGTCAGGTGCCGGAAAGACGACGCTCACGAACCTACTGCGACAGCGCATTCCGGAGCTCACGTTCAGCGTTTCGCACACCACGCGGCCGCCACGCGCAACGGAACGGTCCGGACGCGAGTACCACTTCGTGCGGCGTCCCGAATTCGAGCAGCTCGTTGCCGAGGGGCGCTTCCTGGAGTGGGCCGAGGTTCACGACCACCTCTACGGCACGAGCGAGGCCGAACTCGTGCGGGCCCAGGACGCGCGCGGCGTCATTTTCGATGTCGACCACCAGGGTGCGCGGCAGATCAAGAGCAAGCGACCTGACGCGATCGCCATTTTCATCTTGCCCCCCAGCCTCGAAGAGCTGCGCAAGCGACTCAAAGGCCGGGCCACCGAGACCGAGCGCGGACTGGAGCGCCGTTTCGAAGCCGCCGGGAACGAGATCGCTCACTACGGGATGTTCGACTACCTGCTCGTCAACGACTGCCTTGAGGAGGCGGTCGACAAGCTCGTCGCCATCGTCGTCGCAGAACAGTGCCGAAGGTCACGCTCGGCGCGGTCGGCCGAGCTGCTGTTGGCGGCCAGGCGCAGCGCTTGCCCCGACGGCTGAGCCAGCCACCTGCCGGGCGGCTGAGCGCCAGACGCGCTGGATGTACTGCTCACCTCCCGGGGCGTGTGCCCATCGGGTGCTCTTGCTCGAACTGCCGCGTCCGTGCTAGCCGTGCATCGCATGGGATACGTACTGGGCGTCATCGGCGGAACCGGCATGTACGACATCAGCGGGCTCACGGCGGTAGCCGAGCGGGCCGTGAGTACCCCGTACGGAGAACCGAGCGACGCCGTGGTTCGAGGACGCCTTGGCGAGACGGTGCTGCTGTTCTTGCCTCGACACGGCCGTGGGCACCACGTGCCACCGCACGCCATCAACTACAGGGCCAATATCTACGCTCTGAAGATCCTGGGGGCGACGCATGTCGTTAGCGTCTCGGCAGTTGGTTCGATGCGTTCCGACATCGACCGTGGGCACGTTGTCGTCGTCGATCAGTACATCGATCTCACGCGACGCCGCGTCAGCACCTTCTTCGATTCCGACGTCGTGGCACACGTCGGCATGGCCGACCCTGTCTGCCCGGCGTTGGCACGTGCCTGCGCGGCGGCCGCAATCCGAGCCGGCGCGACCGTTCACGAGGGCGGCACCTACGTGTGCATCGATGGGCCTCAGTTCTCGACGCGCGCTGAGAGCCAGCTGTACCGCAGCTGGGGAGTCAGCGTCATCGGCATGACGTCGATGCCAGAAGCCAAGCTTGCCCGCGAGGCCGAACTACCCTACGCGACCCTCGCGTTCAGCACGGACTACGACTGCTGGCACACGAGCGAGGAGGACGTCGGGGTCGCGGCCATCGTGCAGGTTCTTCGCGATAACGCGGACCTGTCGAAGCGAATCGTCAAGGAGTTGGCGTCGGCCCTTCCTGACCCAACACTCAGTCCTGCAACCGGAGCGGTGCGCAACGCGATCATGACCGCGGCGGAGCGCGTAACTCCTGCTACACGCGCGCGGCTGCCATGGCTCTTCGATCGCACCCACGAGGACCCGTGAACGTGATGCACACGCCAGAGACAGACCAGATCCCCGCTGTACTGATCGTAGGATCCATGGCCTTCGACGACCTCGAGCTTCCGTCGACGAGTGCGACGGACGTGGTCGGTGGCTCGGCAACGTACGCGGCACTGGCGGCGAGCCTTTTCGCGCCAGCGCGCGTCGTGGCGATCGTGGGGAGGGATTTCCCAGAATCGACCTTCGCCGAGCTACGTGGGCGCGGAGTGGATATGCAAGGCGTGATACGCGCCGACGGTAGGACATTTCGCTGGTCCGGTCGGTACGCAAGCGATCTCTCCAGTCGCACCACCCTCGATACGCAGCTGAACGTCTTCGCTCACTTCCGCCCGAAGCTGCCTGCCGCCTACCAGGACAGTCAGATCGTCCTTCTGGGCAATATCCATCCGGAGCTGCAGCTCGAGGTGCTGGACCAGGTCCGGGCGCCGCGCATCGTGGCCGCTGACACGATGAACTACTGGATCGATGGCGAGAGGCCCGCCTTACTTCGGGTTCTCGCGAGAATCGATACGCTCATCATCAACGATGAGGAGCTCCGGCAGCTTGCGGGTCAGCACAACATCAGGCTCGCTGCCAGGGCCGTCCAGGAGCTCGGGCCGCAACGCCTGATCGTGAAGCGTGGCGAGCACGGGGCACTGCTGTTCGACGAGACAGGGGTGTTCGTCGTGCCGGCGTTCCCGCTGGACACGGAAATCGACCCGACCGGGGCCGGCGACACGTTTGCCGGAGCGCTGCTCGGCCATCTGGCGACGCGCCTCACGAACGATGCTCCCGATCTCAGGCTGTCGCTGCTCACCGCAGCGGCGGTCGCGAGCTTCTGTGTTCAGGGCGTCGGGACGACTCGACTGACCGCGCTAGACCGTAGTCAGTTGGCCGAACGAATCAGCGAACTCAGGAGTCTCATCGACGTGCGCGACTGACGAGCCGCCGCTCTCCGTCCTGTAGCGGACCTGTCGCAGTTTGGCCGATTGACTGGTTTTTGGTCCGCGCCTGTCCGGCCACGAGCGCTGCCACAAGTTCCGAACAAGACCAACGGGCCGGAATACGTTCTAGGCCGCGACCGATGCCGCCTTGGGGTCCGAGTATTGAACAGCCGGCCCAGCCAGGCGAGCTCTTTCCTTAGCCACGAGCGCGATGAGCTCGGAAGCATCGGCCACGCCTGCGTCGAGCAATGCGCTCATGTAGCCATCGGCGTACCCCTGCGCCCGTCCGAGTCGCAGCGCTGCGGTCCCCTCGCCCTGCATCTTCAGCGCGCACTGCAGCAGACTTCGAAGCGCGGCCAACATTTGTGCCTTGGAGTTCACGTTGTTCATGTGCCTCTGCGGCGGACCAGGCATGTCACAGGAACGCCTGCTGAGTGCGTAGCGTCAGACACGCTACTGGGCCAAATTGCCGACAACGTCCGACTTCGCCGAACCGGAGGCGCGGCACGCGCCGCGCCGTCGAGACCGGCCGGATCGGGGGTTGGGCCGAGGTTGACCCGGCTCCCCGGCGAAGTATCTTCCAACCGTGGGACAGGTAGACCTACGCCGGGTAGGCTGCCATGGAGCCACGCACGAGACGGCAATGAAGCTCAACGTCCTGAAATCCAAGATCCACCGGGCCACGGTGACGCAGGCGGATGCGGACTATGAAGGCAGCGTCTCCATTGATGCGCAACTCATGGACGCCGCAAATATTCTGCCCAACGAGGCGGTTCACCTCTGGAACGTGACCCAGGGTACCCGTCTGGTGACGTATGCGCTCGAAGCGCCAGCCGCAAGCGGGACCCTGTGTGTCAACGGCGCTGCGGCACGGCGGAATGCCCCAGGCGACGTGGTCATCCTGGCGACCTTCGCGGAGATGTCCCCGGAGGAGGCTCGATCCCACCGTCCGATTGTCGTGCGCGTCGACCACCGGAACCGTCCCGTGGCCGACGATCGGCCTGAGCGCGCATTCACCGGCCTCGAGTCCGTCCAGCTGATCTGAGTTCTTCCGTTCGAAACCAGCTGGCCGATATCCCGCGCGAACCACTCCCGCACGGGCCGGCGTGGCTCAGCCCGGAGCGGAACGGCTGGAAAACGGCACGGCATTCGGATAAGCCAGCGAACCGAGCCATGCCACAGCCGCTTTCCCTGCAAGCTCTCACCACGGAGCTCGCGTCCTTGCCGAACGCCCGCCAGCTCGGGGCCGCCGTACGCGACCGCGCGCTCCAAGCCGCACGCGCGCGCGACGTGACCTTCCTCGCGCCCTCCGGTCCTGGCATGGCCGACGGGGTTCGCAGGACGGCCGAGGCTACGGGCCCGGAGACGCTCTCGCGAGAACTGGCCGAGACGCCCTTCGGCAACGTCTCCGACATGCTCGACCGCGGCGTCCAGGATCCCGACGGCCGCGCCATCATCTCAGCTTGGCTTGCTCTTGGCATTGCGCACTGTCCGCAGGACCTCGAGGACGCTCAGACTCTGACCGTGGCCCAGCTCGTCTGGCTGACGACGCACACCTCCTGCAATCCCTTCGGCGCGCTCGACAACCTCATCGACGAGCGCCGCGCGACCGATCTGTATCGAGCGGTTGCCGAGATTGCAGTCGGTTCTCTGCGTCCGTCCAGTTTCGGTCGCCCAGAGGCGCTGACCGCGGCGATGCTCCTCGCGCACAGCGACACCGAAGCTGCGGCGCGGGCTGCGGAAAGCGCCGCATATGCCGCTGCCGACCCCCTCATCCGTCTTGCGCTCGAACACCGGGCGCAGCACAGCGAGGGGCTGCATGGTGAGCTTACGTCTGCACCGAGGGGTATCGCGATCACGCTGCTTCTCGCCGTAACGCTGCTGCTGCTGGTTGTGCACGTCGGACGTCTGGTGGCACGATTCGCGCTCGGCTACAAGCGCCCTGCTCGGGTCCTCCTGACCCCCGAGGGGCTGTCTATCTCGTGGCGCACCGAATTGCTCGGACGGTCGCTGCGCGAACGTTCCACGCTGCTGCCAACGGCGGCGCTGGCACGAATCACACGTGAGGTTCGCTACGCCCGTGCCGGGCTCTACGTCGGGCTGGGTGCCCTGGTGCTGGGGACGTTCGTCGGCGTGAGTCTGCTCGTCGACGGCCTTCGGGTGCCGGGCGGCTCGGGCCCGCTGCTAGTGCTGGCGGCGTTGTGCCTCCTGGCCGGAATCGGGCTCGATTTCGTGCTGTCGAGCTTTTCGGATGCCGTGCGAGGCAGCTGCCGCTTGGTGGTCGTACCGCGTCGTGGCAGGCCGCTGTGTCTGCGCTCGCTCAGTCCGCGAGCAACCGATGCGCTGCTGGAGAGCGTCGCTCGGGACATGGGACGAGTGCACGCGCCGACGGGCAGCCCGTGCTAGAGACCTTGAAGAGCGAGATGCACTGCGTTTGAGTCATGGCAGTTGTGACCGTTTGACAAGGGCGTGGATGGCCCATGGAGCTTTGTCAGGCCGCCTCCTGCACCCGCGCTGTATAGCGCCTAGCGAAGCGGGCCCAGAATCTTGG
>JAFGIS010000267.1 GCA_016929495.1 Polyangiaceae bacterium
ACCTCATAGACACGCACCTTGGTGCTCATCGATCCTCCGTGGATGGGTGGTTGGTCGGCACCTCCCGCTCGGGTCCTGGGGGTCCGAGATGTGCCAGCGCGATCGACCGCCTGAGCTCGCGCGCGAGTCGGTCGTGCAGCACGGCTACGACTCCAGCCTGACCGCGTCCCACCGCATCCCCAAGTGTCTCCTTGGTACCCCAGGCAACAGCTTGTCCGGCGCTCACGGCCTGGCGAACCCAAGCGCTGTCGGCAGACGCCTGAGCGTCGACCGCAACGACCACGAGCTCGGCCTGCCCACGCTCCAGCGCGCCGCGCACGGCCAGGGATCCCACGGCAAGCTGGCGCGAGCGTCCGGCACTCCTGAGTAGGCCGCCGATACGCCGCGACGCGGCCGCACGCACGGCCAGGGTCAGCTCCACGGCATTCGATTGGACTGTCGTGCGCCAGCTCCGAGATACGCCCCGCGGCACGCCCCTGGCCACACACTCCGGTCTGGGATGGACCCAGGCGCCCCGACCGAACGCCTTTCCCGCCAAGTCAGGCAGTACGTCGCCGTTGCTGCCCAGGACCAGACGAACCATCTCGCCTGGCGCTGCGACGCCGCGGCAGCCCACGCAAGTCCGCTGCGGGCGCGAACCGCGATCGCGAACAGCTCGAGCGCGAGACGCGCGCGACGGCATGGACTCACGCGAGCCCGCGGAGCAGCCGTCGCGACTGCCCCTGGATTGTCCGCTGTTCGCCCCTGCCATCATTTGTGACTACTCTTTCTCGCTCGGTTCGGGGGCCTCGGTCAGCTCTGCTTCGGTCGGCCGCTCCGCTGCAGCCTGCTCCGCCACAGTGGGCGCCGATTTCGCCTCTTCGGCCGCAGCCTGTTGCGCCGCCTTGTAGCGCGCACTCGCCTCTTCGATGCTCCCAGCCTCGTGATCAATGAAGACTTCGGCGCCACGCTGCAGCTGCTGTGCCTTCTTGATGCCCAGTCCAGTTCTGAGCGCCAGGCGATCCGGATCCTCGCGCGCCAGGTCTTCGACCGAACGGTACCCGGACTCCTCAAGCAGCTGCAGCGCCCGTTGTCCGACGCCGCGCACGAACCGCAAACGGTCGCGATCGGTGAACGGGACGTTGCTGTGGGCCGCTTGCAAGATGCGTTCCTGGCGGTGGCGCTCCATGCTCGCCTCGGCGCTGGCCTTGAGCTGCTCCGCATGCTGTGCGTCCGCGACTCCGGGGATGCTCACCAGCTCTTCGACGGTCGCCTCGGCTACTTCCTCGCGGGCGCGGAATCCGAGCCGGTACATGGCGCGCGCCAGGTCTTCGGCCACGCCGTCGATTTCACGCAGCGCGTCCAAGGCCTCTTCCTCCATTTGCTTGAACTTGCTCTCGCTGATGATGTCGAGCTTCCAGCCGGTGAGCTGGGAGGCCAGGCGTACGTTCTGGCCCTTGCGCCCAATGGCCAGTGACAGTTTCTCGTCCGGCACCACGAGCTCCATCCGGTGATCGGCTTCATCCACGATCACCTTGTTCACGTCCGCCGGTTGGATGGCATTGATGATGTACCGCGCCGGATCCGAATCGTACGGGACGATGTCGATCTTCTCACCGCGCAGCTCCTGCACCACCGCCTGCACGCGCGAACCCTTGATCCCGACGCAGGCGCCGACCGGGTCGACGTCGGAGTCGCGCGTCATCACCGCTATCTTGCTGCGGGCCCCGGGCTCTCTTGCGACGCTCTCGATGCGCACGATGCCCTCGTCCACCTCGGGCACCTCCGCCTCGAAGAGCTTGACCACGAGCTCGGGAGCGGAGCGGCTCAGGATGATCATCGGTCCGCGTGCATCGCGGTCGATGCTCTTGACGTAGGCGATGATACGATCGCCCGGACGATATGTCTCGCGCGGAGTCTGCTCTCGTGCTGGAAGAACGCCTTCTGTTCGACCCAGATCGACGACGATGTTGTGCCCCTTCTCGAAGCGCCGGATGATGCCTCGGATGAGCTGCCCCTGACGGTCGCGGTACTCGCCGTAGATGATGTCGCGTTCTGCGTCCCGCACGCGCTGCAGCAGCACCTGCTTCGCCGTCTGCGCCGCGATTCGACCGAAGGTGCTGCGTGCCTGCTTCATGTCCAGGACGGCACCGAACTCCTTGTCCTGCTGACGCGCCTTCTCGGCGTCACGTGGGTGCCAGAACACCTGGAAGCCGAGCTCTTCGCCCACCTCGGCTTCCAGGCCGTGGTTGCGCGCGATTTCGAGCGATATTTCGCGTTCTGGCTCCGTCACCTGTTCGACGACGGTCATGTACTGGAACAGATCGATGTTGCCGGTCTCGCGGTTATACCGCGCCTCCAGCTCACGAACCGGCCCGAACGCTGCTTGAGCCGCCTTGAGGATCGCCACTTCCATCGTTTCGATCAGGACTTCCGGATCGATGCCCTTCTCCTGGGCCACCTGCGTGACGATGCTGCCGAGATCGTCCAATCCCGCTGCTGCCATGGTCACCTGCTCCGTTGCGGTCTATGGGCCG
>JAFGIS010000268.1 GCA_016929495.1 Polyangiaceae bacterium
GCCTCGTGGGAAGGCGGGAAGGTTCTGGTTCGACAGTCGCCGAGACTGCGCTCCGTATCGATCCCCCTGCTCGCGTTGGCGTTCCAGCCGCCCGCGGGGGCGGAGGTCGACCGAGGATCCGTCACAGATCAGGCGCAGATACGCACTCTTCGGCTGGCCTCCTCTCCTGTGGGTTTTGTCCCGAGCGGAATGGCTCTGCTCACGACCGAACCCGAGGATGCACACCTTGGCCTGCAGGACGCCACCGGTACGAAGCGAACACCGGTTCCACATCCCCGTCTTGGGTACGGGGTTCACAGCCACGACGCCACTCGAAGTCGCCCCGCTCGGCGTGTCGTCGGTCATCCCGCTGGCGGATGACACGTTGCTCGAGCAGCTGCGCCAGGCGTTGAGCCAGAAGCTCGGCCTCGACTACCACGCCATCGGTCCCAAAGAGGACGACAGCCGTGCGCGCAGGACCCAGGCTTTCCTCGACCTGATCCACGACGAGGTCGAGCGCCGACTGGCGGTTCTGCGAGCCTCTCCGTTCGAGCCCGGCTCGCCGATCCAGCGCTACTTCGAGCTATTGCCGGAGACGCCGATCAAGGCGACATGGCGCCACCTTCCCTGCGTTGGTGACCCGGTCGAGCGCGAGCACGCCGAAAGCCTGCTTCGTGCAGCCGTGGTACCGGGTCAGATCGAAGCGAACATCATGACCAAGGCGGACAGCCGCTTCACACCACTGGGTGTCCCCAAGCCGCCCGACCAGAGTGACGCTCTGGCATCGCTGCGGGGGTTCGCGAAGAGCAAGCTACGGTCGGCCGTCGTCTTCTCGGCGGGCATGAACCAGCGGTTGTTCGTCTACGCCGCCACGTTGGACGGCTTCTTCCCCGACGAACACGGCGCCCTGGACAAGCGGATCTGCCTCAAGGTCAGCGACTTCCGTTCCGCGCAGGTCCAGGGAATGCTCCTGGCGAAAAAGGGGCTGTGGACGAGCGAATACCGCATCGAGTCGGGCCTGAACTGCGGCGGGCATGCGTTTCCCACTGAGGGCCGGCTGATGGGCCCCATCCTGGACGAGTTTCGCGGCGGTCGCGATCGACTCCAGCAACAGCTACACGAGACGCTCGCCGCTGCCCTGCGTGCCGTCGGGCGACCCATTCCGACGGAACCGCTGCCAGTCCGTGTCTCTGCGCAGGGTGGTGTCGGGACGGCAGCCGAGCAGCAGCTCCTGATCGATCGCTACGGTGTCGACTCGGTCGGCTGGGGCTCGGCTTTCTTGTACTGTCCGGACGTCGTCGCCATCGACGATGACACCTTGCATCGACTTCTCGTATCGACTAGCGCCGACGTCGAGCTCAGCGCGAGCTCGCCTCTCGGGGTGCCCTTCTGGAATCTCATCACCTCGAAAGGTGAACAGGCACGCCGCTCACGTGTCGACGCGGGCAGAGGCGGCAGTCCCTGCCCGCGGGGTATTCTGGCGTTCGACACGGAGTTCTCCGACTACCCGATCTGCAAGGCGTCGCGGCGCTATCACGCGGCCCTGGAACGAAGCCTGGAAAACGTTCCTCCCGAAGAGCGCGAACCGCGTATGCGGGAAGCTCGGATGAAATCGTGCCTCTGTCGCGACCTGGCAGGATCCGCACAGATCCGCTGGGGCATCGATCCCGGGGCGACGCCCCTCATCTGCCCGGGCCCGAATGCCCTGTACTTCCGCCGCGTCTTGTCCTTCGACGACATGGTGGGTCACATCTATGGTCGCAACGATGTGCTACCCAAGGACGGTCACCGCCCACACATGTTCCTGAACGAGCTCGAGCTCTGCGTCGACTATGTCGAGAGGGAGCTCACCCGGACGCCGCCCGCGGGGCGGCGCCAGGGATGGGTCGAGCGCTACCACCGAGGACTCGAAAACGGCATCGCGCATCTTCACGAGCTGGTGGGCCAAGGGTGGATCGCCAAGGCGGATGAGTTCCTGCGCACTCTCGGCCGCCTCGAGGCGCGCTGGCGCGCAGTCTTGGAATCGGCGCAGGTTGCGGCCCCGGCGTACGTGCCAGCGGTGGCAGCACAGTCGAGCGGGTGCCCATGAGTCCAACCCCGCGTTCGGCATGGAGCTCCTCGGCACCGTGCATTGGGTCATGCACCACGATGCAAGCCCGGAGAACGCGAACGACGTGATCACCAGGGTGCACGCTTGGAGCGAGCGCAAGCGCTCACAGATGAAAGACGGGCACATTCGGGCTGCATGGGAACGGCTGTGCGAGCAGGGGTGGCCAGGGTTGGCGGCGGTCGGGGACGTGCGAGCGGCGATCGGCGTCGAGGGTGTGTAGCGCGGGGCGGCAGGTTGTTGGAGGTACCGGGATCCAAACGAGGCAACTGCCCGTGGACGGCAAGACCGCGGAGCCGATTCCGGCCGCGCGGCCCATCTCCCAACATGCGCAGACCCGGAACGCGCGGCTACTGAACACTCGAACGGTCTGAGGATCCGATCAGTCCGAAGACCACTACAAATTGGTTGACAGAACCACTCGACCCCAATATCTTGGGCACCGTGCTGGTGGCTGGACACCTGTCCAGCCCTCGAGGGAACCCGGTGAGAATCCGGGGCTGCCCCGCAGCGGTAAGCGAGAACGACCTTCGTCACAGGCACTGGGACCCGTTGGGAACTGGGAAGCGACGGACAGTAGGAACCCGGCGAACGCCGGTCAGCTCGTAAGCCCGAAGACCTGCCCGCACCCGATCGCGGGAGCCATCCGCGGTCGGTTCGACCCTTACATGCCTCGTGGGAAGGCGGGAAGGTTCTGCGGCAGTCGCCGAGACTGCGTTCCGTATCGACCCCCTGCTCGCGATGGCCCTTCTGAACCGCCCGCGGGGGCGGAGGTCGACCGCGGATCCGTCACGGATCAAGCGCAGACGCGCTCCCATCGGCTGGCTTTCTCTCTCGCGGGCTTCGATTCGAGCGGCAGTACCGCTCGGGCCCGATCCCACCGAGAGAGGTAGCCGATGCCGAGCCAAAGCACGTCCCGCGTCGACAATGCGCCCGCAGCCTCAATGGCTTCGTTGCTTAGTGCGGTCACCAAACGGGACGGCCAGCGCGTGGCCTTCGACGCCGGCCGGATCCGGGGCGCGATACTGAAAGCGGGCACGGCCACCGGCGAGTTCGAAGAAATGGAAGCTGCGTCGCTGACACGAAAGGTGGTGGCGACCCTGGCCCATTTGTCGATTGGGGAGCCGCTCGGAGTCGAAGCGATCCAGGACGTCGTCGAGGACGTCCTTTTGTCGTCCCCCTGGCGGAAGGCGGCCAAGGCGTTCGTCATCTATCGAGAGCAGCACGCCCAGATGCGCGAGATCGGCGCTCGCATGAAGTCCGAGCTCATGGACAGCTACCTCGACCGCCTCGACTGGCAGGTGAGCGAGAACGCCAACATGGCGTACAGCCTGCAGGGGCTGAACAACTTCGTGGCCAGCGAAGTGACCAAGACGTACTGGCTCGAGCGTATCTACCCGCGCGAGATCGCTCGGGCTCACCAGGAGGGCGATTTTCACATCCACGACCTCAATCTGCTGGCCGTGTATTGCGTGGGCTGGGATCTGGCGGATCTGCTCATCGAGGGCTTCAAGGGTGCCCCGGGCAAAGTGGAAAGCTGCCCCGCACGGCGCTTTCGCTCGGCGCTCGGCCAGATCGTCAACTTCTTCTACACGCTGCAGGGCGAAGCGGCCGGCGCCCAGGCCTTCTCCAGCGTGGACACCTATCTGGCGCCGTTCATCCGTTACGAAGAGCTCGACTACAAGGAGGTCAGGCAAGCACTACAGGAGTTCGTATTCAGCCTGAACGTTCCGACGCGAGTCGGCTTCCAGACGCCGTTCACCAACATCACGTTGGACCTCGAGGTTCCCCGGAGCCTCGCAGATGAACCGGTCATCTGGGACGGGAAGAGGCAAGAGGTCACGTACGGGCAGTTCCAGGCCGAGATGGATCTGTTCAACCGCGCGTTCCTGGAGGTCATGGCCGAGGGAGACGCCAAGGGTCGCGTCTTCACCTTCCCCATCCCGACGTACAACATCACATCGGAGTTCGACTACGACGACCCGCGTATGAGTAGGCTCTGGGAGGTGACGGCGCGCTACGGGATCCCCTACTTCGCCAACTACGTGAACAGCGACCTCTCCCCGGAGGACGCACGCAGCATGTGCTGCCGCCTGCGCATCGACACGCGAGAGCTCGCCCAGCGCGGAGGCGGTCTGTTTGGCTCCAATCCGCTCACCGGCAGCGTGGGGGTCGTGACCTTGAACCTCCCGAGGCTCGGATACATGAGCCAGGACGAGCCCGACTTCTTCGTCCGGCTCGATCGACTCGTGGAGCTCGCAGCCGACAGCCTGGAAATCAAGCGCAAGGTGCTGGAGC
>JAFGIS010000269.1 GCA_016929495.1 Polyangiaceae bacterium
CCAAGATTCTGGGCCCGCTTCGCTAGGCGCTATACAGCGCGGGTGCAGGAGGCGGCCTGACAAAGCTCCATGGGCCATCCACGCCCTCCCCAGGACTCGGATCGAGACGGCATGCCCGACGACTGGGAGTCGACACGCGGACTCGATCCCAACAGCCCCGATGACGCGGGCGACGACGACGCTGACGGCTACACGAACATCGAAGAGTACCTCAGCTGCCTCGTCGGTGAGGGAGACTGCTGACACGGGCGTTTCACTGGCTCCGTACCGCCAGAAGGCTCGCACGCTTGCTCCTGCCCGCCTGTGGCTCCTGCCGCGGGGGCGAACCCCAACTGCGTTCCCGTCGATCGATGGCCCACGAGAGACCCGCAACAGACAACAACTCATCGATGTGTCGGTGAGCGGCGAGCCGCCTCTGCCGGAAGACTACCGCTGAGGCGCGTTTCACTGGCTCCGTACTGCCAACAGGCCGTTCGATTCAATGGGCGCCGGGCATGGGCTCGGCGATCTCGACGGGAACCCGGATGTCACCACCGCCGCCACCGCCAGAAACACGCCGATCGGCCGAGGCATTGTGCATGCAATATTCCACCCGCGCGCTTCGCGTGGGCGCCGGCATTCTCTGGCTCGCAGGCCCAGGGTGCGGCGGGAAGGGTCGGGCGGAAGGGGTGGACTCCCTGTCGCTCGGTAGTATGATTCGGTCATACCATGCCTCGCTCCGAAAAAGTCGCCGTCAGCTTGAATGCAGACCTGCTCCGCCAGGTGGAACGCGTCAGAACCCGAACCGGCGAATCGCGCAGCGCCATCGTTGCCCGCGCGCTGCGGCTGCTCACCAAAGAAGAAGAACACGCGCGCTTGGTTCACCAGTACGTGGACGGATACCGCCGGCACCCCGAGACCCCACCAGACGTAGCCGCCGCCCGAACGCTCGCCGAGCGCTCCCTCGCAGCCCTGCCGTGGGACGAAGAATGAAACGCGGCGAAGTCTGGTGGGCCCGAGTCGACAAACGCAGGCCCGTGGTGCTCCTCTCGCGAGACGAGGCGTACGATGTTCGAGCCATGGTGGTCGCGGCTCCGGTAACCACCACGACACGCGGCTTCGCGCTGGAAGTGAAGCTCGGCCACCGAGAGGGCCTCCGCCGCGACTGCGTCCTCAACTGCGACTGGCTCTTGACCCTTCCGAAGGACGATCTGATCGAACGCGCCGGTGTCTTGTCCGCTGCGAAGATGCAGAAGGTGGACGCGGCGCTGCGGTTTTCCCTCGGGCTCGAGTAGCGGGGATCCCTCTTTCGGCCAAGCGAGCGTCGCCCGGCCGACCTCTGGACGAAGTTGGTCAACATAGCAGGGAACGAGCAGGTTGACGACGGGGCGGCTCACCGAGGCCTCGGGGTTGATGGGCGGGTAGCACAGTGCTACTCGGGCGGACAGGTTCTCAGGATGGATCTCCGCGAGCAGCTCAGACGTGCTGGAGTCGTCGGAGCCGGTGGCGGTGGGTTTCCCACCTACGCGAAGCTCGGAAGACGAGCACAGATCGTGATTGCGAACGGCGCCGAGTGCGAACCGCTGCTCCACAAGGACGCGGCGATCATGGAGCACCGGGCTTCGGCAGTGGTCAGCGGGCTACTGTGGGCCATGAAAGCGACGGGAGCTTCCCGAGGGATCGTCGCCCTCAAGGCCAAGCGGGCGCGGGCTGCCCGGGCGATCGAGCAGGCCATCGACGGATCGACGGTCGAGATCTGCCTGCTGGAGGACTATTACCCGGCCGGCGACGAGGTCGATCTGGTTTTCACGGCGGTTGGCCTTCAAGTTCCTTCCGCCGGCATTCCACCCGACGTGGGCGTTCTGGTATGCAACGTGGAGACGCTGGCGAACCTCGCGGCGGCGGCCGAGGGCCAGCCGGTCACACGCAAGACCATCACGCTCGCGGGCGCGGTCGGGAGCCCAGCGACGCTGACGGTTCCCATCGGCACCAGCATCCGCGACGCGCTCGGCGCAGTCGGCGGCGTCCGCGCTGCGGATCCCGTGTTTTTCGTGGGCGGATTGATGATGGGGGAGCTCACCACCGATGCACAGCGACCGGTGACCAAGACCACGGCCGGCGTGGTCGTACTGCCCCGAGCGCATCCGCTGGTCGAGCGCCGAATGCGGCCTGCAGTGGCCCAACGCGCGGTGGGCAAATCCGCTTGTGACCAATGCCGCTACTGCACCGAGCTCTGTCCCCGCTACCTGCTCGGCTACCGCGTGGAGCCGCACCAGGTCATGCGGGGTCTCGGCTTCTCTCCGGCCGCGGGCGCACGTTGGGGGTCTTTTGGCCTGCTCTGCTCGGCTTGCGGCCTGTGCACGCTCTACTCCTGTCCCGAGTCGCTCTACCCCAAGGAGGCCTGCGACGACGCCAAGCGCGAGCTCGGGCGCGTGGCTGCGTCCAGCGCGCCCCGCGCCGCCAAACCGCACGGTCTGCGCGACGCGAGGCGTGTGCCCACCCGGGCTCTGGTGGCCCGGCTGGGCATCGCCGAGTACGATCACCCAGCCCCGCTCGGTGCCGACCTACCGCATCCCGAACGCGTTACGCTACCGCTCCGGCAGGGCGCCGGAACGGCCGGAAATCCCCTGGTCTCCCCGGGAGATCGGGTGCACCTCGGGCAGCCGCTCACCGCAGTGCCGCCGGACGCGCTCGGGGCACCGATCCACGCGCCCTTTGCCGCCGTCGTGGGCTCGGTGGACTCAGGCCACATCACGCTCGACAGGAGAACATGACCGGAAGATCCATGGGAATGGTCGAGCTCTCGAGCGTGGCCGCCGGCTACCTCGCGGCCGACGCAATGCTCAAGGCAGCAGAGGTCGAGCTGGTCTTGGCGCGCACCCTCTGCGCCGGCAAGTTCATGGTGCTGGTCGCGGGCGCGCTCGGCGCCGTGCAGGCCGCGGTAACGGCGGGCGCCGCCTCGGCCGAAGCTTGTCTCATTGCCGAGCTGGTTCTGCCCAACGTCCATGCCGAGGTACTCGAGGCGCTCGGGCCGAGCTCGCTCGGCCGCGAGCACGGCCCGGCGCTCGGCATCCTCGAATCCTTTCATGTCGCCACGCTGCTCCAGGCCGCCGATGCGGCCGCCAAGGCCGCCGACGTGGCGTTGCAGGAGATCCGTCTCGCGATGGCGCTCGGCGGCAAGGCGTTCGTGACCATGACCGGGGATGTGGGTGCGGTTCAGGCCGCCGTGAGCGCCGGACGCGAGGTCCTCGCGCAAGCCGGCGTGCTGGTCCAGGCCGTCGTGATCGCGCGGCCGCATCCGGACCTCGGCCGGGAGATAGTGTGAGGGATTGACGCAGCCTTCTGGCTGGTACGAAACTGGCTCCCATCCGAGACAACCGATGGTTTTTGTTCCCCCCCGCGCCGTCGTCGAACAGCTGGTGCGAAAAGCCGTCTACCAGCGCCTCGGCCGGCCCGTGCCGCATGCCGCCCCTGCTCCGAGTCCGCTCGTCGTGAGCGTCAGCGCGCGGCATTGCCATCTGAGCGACGAGGCCGTGCGGGCCCTGTTCGGCAGCGGCCATCGCCTCACGCCGATGCGGGATCTGCTGCAACCCGGCCAATTCGCGGCACAAGAGACGGTCACCTTGGTCGGCCCGCGCAGCCGCGTCATCCCGAACCTGCGCGTGCTCGGGCCCAGTCGTGGCAACAGCCAGGTGGAGCTTGCCTATTCCGACGCGGTCACCCTCGGTTTCGAGCTGCCGACACGCCTCTCGGGTGACCTCGACAGGACGCCCGGCTGCATGCTGATGGGACCTACCGGTTTCTTCGAGCTCCGGCACGGAGTCATCCGGGCGCTGCGCCACGTGCACATGAGCCCGACCGACGCGGCTTTCTACGGAGTCGCCGAGGGACAGGACGTGCGGCTGGTCGTCGGCGGCGATTGCGCCATCACGCTCGAGAAGATCCGAGTTCGCGTCCATCCGGACTACGCGCTGGAAGTGCACATGGACACGGACGAAGGCAACGCCTGTAACCTCCGACCCGAGACGCCCTGCGAGCTCGTACGCTGATCGGGACCCGGAGACGCAAGGAGCACAACGTGAACGAAGCACTCGGAATGGTCGAAACCAAGGGTTACGTCGGAAGCGTCGAGGCGAGCGACGCGATGCTCAAGGCGGCGAACGTCACCATGGTGCGCACCATCCCCATCGGGGGTGGCTACCTCACCGTGCTGGTGAAGGGCGACGTCGGCAGCGTGAAGGCTGCGGCGGACGCGGGCGCCAAGGCAGCGGCGCGGGTGGGCGAGCTGGTGTGCTCGCACGTCATCGCGCGCCCGCACGAGGGGCTCCTCCAAGCATTCCTCGCGTAGCTCCCAACCCTGGAGTCATGGACATGGCACAGCAAGCTATCGGCATGATCGAGACCAAGGGCCTGTGCGCGCTGCTCGAGGCGTCGGACGCCGCGCTCAAGGCGGCCAACGTGGTGTTCGTCGGATGGGAGAAGATCGGCAGCGGCTACGTCACGGGCTTCTTCCGCGGTGACGTGGCGGCCGTCAAGGCCGCCACCGATGCGGGAGCGGCCGCCGCGGCTGCAATCGGCGAGGTGGTCGGCGTGCACGTGATCCCGCGCCCCCACGAGCACCTGTCCACGCTGGGGTCCTGGCTCGCCTAGTGTCCCCCTCGGGCGCGAGCGGTCAAACGGCATCTCTTGAGCCGGCCCCGGGTCACGTAGGCGCCGGGGCCACGAAAGGAAGAACATGGCACATCAGGCAATCGGACTGCTGGAAACGCGCGGGCTCGTGGCGCTCGTGGAGGGCACCGACGCGATGCTGAAGGCCGCCAACGTCGAACTGGCTGGGCCGATGCAGCAGGTGGGCAGCGCTCTGGTCACTGCGGTCGTGATGGGCGACGTCGCAGCCGTCAAGGCGGCCACCGACGCGGGGGCCCAGGCGGCCAAGGCGGTGGGCGGAGAGGTCGTGTCGGTCCACGTGATCGCGCGGCCTCACGAGGAGGTGGCTTCGGTCTTGCCCCACAAGCGGATCGCCAAAGGCGCGGGGAAGTAGCCCATGCTGCTGGCGCGGGTACAGGGTGCCATCGTGGCCACCAAGAAGGATCCGGCCATCGACGGCCGCAAGCTGCTCGTGCTCCGGCCCGAGTTCGTCGACCCGGAAGACCCGACCCGTTTTCGCCCGGGTCCGAACACCATGGTCGCGGTCGACAGCGTGGGCGCTGGCGCCGGAGAGCTGGTGCTCGTGTGCCAGGGCAGCTCTGCGCGGCTCGCTCCCGGTTTCGAGCAGTCCCCGGTGGATGCGGTGATCGTCGGCATCGTCGATTCGGTGGACGTGCTCGGCCAGAAGCTCTACTCCGCCACCGACTAGACCCATGGCCGTACTCTTCGACAACACCCAGGTCTCCGAAATCGTACGCGAGGTCGTCTCCGCGCTCGGGCACGCCACACCCGCCGACACGGCGAAACCGAGCAGTCACGGCTCGGCTGCGCCGTGCCCAGGGCGCCACTTCGGCGTGTTCGAAGACGTGGGCGAAGCGTGCGAGGCCGCCGCGGTTGCCTTTCGACAGCTCCAGGCCCAGGGCCTGGCCGGTCGCGCACGCATCGTCCAGCTCGTCAAGAACATGGCCATCTCGAACGCAGAGCCGTGGGGACGCCTCGAGTTCGAGGAGACCCGGATCGGACGGCTCGAGCACAAGATCGAGAAGCTCAGGCTCATCGGGGCCGTACCGGGCCTCGAGTTCCTGCGTCCGGACTCGATGAGCGGCGATCACGGGATCACGCTGGAGGAGTACACGCCCTTCGGTGTCATCGGCGTGGTGACCCCCTCCACCCACTCGATACCCACGCTGACCAGCAACGTCATCAGCATGGTGGCCGCCGGCAATGCGCTGGTCGTCAACCCCCACCCGGGCGCCGCCGTCGCGGCGGCGACCGCCGCCCGCGCCTACAACGAGGCCATCTTCCGCGAGCTCGGCATCGAGAACCTGGTCTCGGTCATGGAGCATCCGACGCTCGAGGGATTCGGCGCCCTGTCCAGCCATCCCGAAGTCAAGCTCCTGTGTATCACCGGCGGGCCGGCGGTAGTGAAGGCCGCTCTGCAGGTCCCCAAGCGGGCCATCTGCGCCGGCCCCGGCAACCCGCCGGTCCTGGTGGACGACACGGTGGACCTCGATTCGGCCGCCCGCAAGATCCTCCTCGGCGCCGCATATGACAACAACCTCTTCTGCATCGCGGAGAAGGAAGTGTTCGTCGTGGATGCGGTGTTCGACCGGTTCATGAACGCGCTCGGTCGCGCTGGGGCGCAGCGGCTCGGGACGGCGCAGATCGAGCCGTTGACCCGCTCGGCCTTCGACGCCGTCGGGGGCCGAGGTTGTGCTCACCCGGTGCTCAACCGCAGACTCGTGGGTCAGGATCCCCGGGTGCTCGCGGAGGCGGCCGGCATCGGTGTTCCGGATGGGACGGAGCTCTTGTACGGCGAAACGGACGCTCTGCACCCATTCGTGATGGAAGAGCAAATGATGCCCTTCTTGCCGGTGGTCCGTGTGAGGGACGTGGAGGAAGGCATCCACCGAGCCCAGGCCGCCGAGCGCGGCTATCGGCACACGTCCATCATCCACTCCCTGGACGTGAGCCGGATGACGGCCATGGCCCGGGCTCTGGACACCACGATCTTCGTCAAGAATGGCCCCTGCGTCGCGGGGCTCGGCGTCGGCGGCGAGGGCTACATGAGCTACACGATCGCCACGCCGACGGGCGAAGGCGTCACCAACCCACGAACCTTCACGCGCGTACGTCGCTGCGTCATGGTCGACAACCTGAGGATCTACTGAGATGCTGCTGGCTCGCGTCGAAGGACACGTGGTGGCCACGCGCAAGCACGCGAGCCTCGGCGGCTGGCGGCTGCTCGTCTGCCAGCCGATCACGGCCGAGGGGCGACCCGAGGGGAGTCCCTTCGCTGCGCTCGATCCCTGGGGCGCAGCGCTGCACCAGCGCGTCGTCGTGTCCTCCGACGGCGCCTGGGCGCGCCGGGTCGTGGGAGACCCGAAGAGTCCGGCTCGCTTGATGATCGTGGGGATCGTGGATCCCGAGGAGGCAGGGCCGTGAGACTCGGCGTGGTCGTCGGACGGGTCACCTTGAACCAGGTGACGCCCGCCTTGCGGGGCGGCCGCTGGCTGATCGTCTCGCCGTTCACCCATCGTCACATGCAGGCGGGCAGCTCGGCGCCCGCGGGTCTGAGCCCGGATCCGACGCTGGTCGTGTACGACGACATCGGCGCAGGGCCCGGCAACACCATCGGGTTCGTCGAGGGCCGTGAGGCTGCCGTACCCCTTGTCGCTCCGGCGCCCATCGATGCCCTGCACGTCGCCATGGTCGACGAAATCCATCACTGTCCCCTATGAGAACCGTCATTGCAGTCCGCGACCTAGAACGGCTTCTGCGCCGGGGCGAGGATCTCTCGTCACTGCCGTCGCAGGCGCTGCTCACACCGTCCGCGCGCGACCTGCTGCGCGCGCGAGGCCTGGATTGGCCGCCAGCGACCCGCGTGCCCGCGGCTACGGCAGAGCCGAAGGCGGCCCGCCCGCGTGCGAGCGCGCCCATCGACGTCGAGACTCTGTTCCGGTCGCCCGAGGTAACTGCCCAGAAAGACCAGATCTGCGACATCGGACAGCGCCTGTGGCACCGGGCCTACGTCGATGGCAACGGCGGGAATATCTCGGTCCGCGTCGCCGAGGACCTGGTGCTCTGCACACCGACGCTGGTCTCCAAAGGGTTCATGAAGCCCGCTGATCTGTGCCTGGTCGACATGCAGGGCAACCAGGTGGCCGGCGTGCGAAAACGGACCAGCGAGGTGCTCATGCACCTTGCCATCTACCGGTCCGTGCCCCAGGCCGTGGCCTGTGTTCATGCGCATCCTCCGCACGCCACCGGGTTCGCGGTTTCCGGGGTCCGTCCGCCCACCTGCATGGTGCCGGAAATGGAGCTGTTCTGTGGCGAGGTGCCGATCGCGCCCTACATGACGCCGGGCAGCCCGGAAATGGGCGAGGCCGTGGCGGCCCTGGCACCCATCCACAACACGATCCTGATGGCCAACCACGGCGTCGTGGCCTGGGGCAAGACCGTGGAGGATGCCTACTTCAAGATGGAGATCCTCGAGGCCTATTGTCGGACGGTCCTGGTCACGGCACAGCTCGGAAAGCCTCCCAACACGATCCCCGCCGGGCAGGTCAGGGAGCTGTTGGCGATCAAGCAGAACCTCGGCATCCCCGATCCGCGCCACGACCTCCAGGAGCGTGAGCTCTGCGACAACTCCTGCTGGCAGCCTGGGGTGGCCGCGGTGGCACGTGAAGGTGCCGCGGAGCCGGACCAAGAGGCCGAAGCGCTCGTCCAGCGGATCACCGACGAGATCATGAAGGCGCTCGGCGGCTGAGTGCGTTCGCGAGAGGGTTGGTCGATCCCAACCGGCGTGATAGGACTGTCCGATGATTCTGGTGACCGGCGGCGCCGGCTACATCGGCAGCCACTACGTGCTGGAAGAACGCGCTCGTCATCGAGACGTCCTGGTCCTCGACGATCTGTCGCGCGGACACAGAGAAGCGGTGCTCGACGCGCCGCTGGTCACGGCGAACCTCAACGACCGCAGAGCCCTGGACGAGCTCTTTACCGCGCACCCTATCGAGGCGGTCGTGCACTTCGCCGCCTTCACGTACGTCGGCGAGTCGGTGGCCCAGCCAGCACGGTACTATCGCAACAACGTGGCGGGCACGCTCACGCTGCTCGAAGCCATGCGCGACCACGGCGTCCGCGTGCTCGTCTTCTCTTCCTCCTGCGCGACGTACGGTCAGCCGGAGTACGTCCCGCTCGACGAACGGCATGCGCAGCGACCGATCAGCCCCTACGGCGAGACCAAGTTCGCCACGGAGCGCATGATCGAGGCGTTCGGCAACGCGTACGGCCTGCGCTACGCGCTGCTGCGCTACTTCAACGCAGCAGGTGCCGACGCCGAAGGGCGCATCGGCGAGCTGCACGAGCCGGAGACGCATCTCATCCCGCTCATCTTGCAGGTCGCCTCGGGCCGGCGCGAGTCGCTCCAGGTGTTCGGCACCGACTACCCTACCCCGGACGGCACGTGCATCCGCGACTACATACATGTCGAGGACCTCGTCGCAGCGCACTCGCTCGCGCTCGAGAGACTGATGGGCGGCGCGGCCCAGGGGATCTACAATCTCGGCACAGAAAACGGGCACTCGGTCTGCGATGTGATCGACGCGGCCCGGCGCATCACGGGTCGGCGCGTTCGCGTCGAGGAGACGGCCCGGCGCCCCGGAGATCCAGCGCGGCTCGTCGCGAGCGCCGCGCTGGCGCGCTCGGAGCTCGGGTGGAGGCCCAAGCACGACCTGGGCGATTCGGTGAGCTCGGCGTGGCGCTGGGAGCAGGGGCGGAGGTACGGGGCACGGTAACAACGAAGCCCGTCGCTCCGTGCTGCAGGGTCGCGGCGTGCTAGCATCGCAGCATGATGCAAGCGCGCGCTGCGACGGTGCTATCGAACGTCATGGTCCTCCTGAGCGTCGCATTCGGCGACGTGGGCTGCGGCAGGCCCTCGCCCATCGGGGCATCGAGCGCTCCGACGTCGACCGACGACGCTTCGACGACGGGCTCGGCACCGACCGCGCCGGCCGCTGGCGCTCCCGCTGGAACGAGCACGGCCGCGGCGCCGTCAGACACGGGCGCGCCGGCCTCGTCCGGGTCGCGCTCCGAGGACGCTGCCACACCACTGTCGTCCCCAGCAGCGCCGCCCGCTGCGATGCGCTTGTATCGACGCTGGCCCGTGTCCGACCCGCTTGCAGGCGATGAGGTGCCCTTCGCCAGCGGACCGTTTCCCGCTCCGGCGCTCGGCGAGGAGATCTGGGTCCTCGGCAAGGCGGGCCCGGTCGGAAAGGGCCGGGTGGTGCGTTGGATCCCGACGGCCCGTGACGGCAACCTCTGTGGGGCACTCAGCACCGTATTCATTCTGAGCATGAAGCCCAAACCCCGCGATCCTGCGGTCGTTGCCTTTCGCCCCGCCGGCGCCTGGAGCGCTCCCCCGACAGCCCGGGGCTACTACGACTCCCCGCCGGTAGCGCCCGAGGCTTCACCCAAGAGCTTCGCGTTTGGGGCCGATCTCGACGGCGACGGAGCCCTCGACCTCGCCGAGGCCTCCCAGCCCGGTGCGTGCCAGGGCCTTCCCACGGCACAGAGGCTTGCGTTCGACGCCAGCTACGAGGGCTGCGACGGCGAGTACTGTAGCGAGATTTGGGTGCGTGGCGCGACCGGCAGGCTCCAGGTCGCCGAGCGTGTGTCGCACGGGGTTCGCAGTTTGGGCTACTAGCGTCCGTGGTTCGCCGCAGGATCCGACGGCATCGAGGTCGACGCGCGCAGGCCGCTCTACTCCACATCCGTCCGGAACGGCGACGCAGGCAGACCCGCGCCGTTGTACAGGTTCATGTCCGGCACGTTGGCCCAGCCGTATCGGACGGCTACGGGCTGCTCCACGGCGTCGGAGGCAACCACGACGGTCCTGCCGCGGATCCGTGCCCGGGCCGGGTGGAACACCTTGTCGGGACCTGCGACTGCGAAACCCTTGAGCGGGCCGCCCTTGGCCACCAGCCCGCCGTACCCATGCGTGAAGGACAAGACCGCGTGTCTGCCCTTGACGCTCATGGACGCGCGTAGACCGGACCGGAGTATTCGATCTTCTCGCCGTAGGCGAGCGCGCGCGCCGCCAACGCCAGACGCGTGCCGACCGGCTGTTTGTGGGCGGGATGAATGTCGCCCGGATCTCCGCAATCCGTGGTCACGACCATCGCCGTGTTCTTGGTACTCTGCCACGAGAGCAGCTGCGCTTCGCGGATCTCCGGCGTCATGCCCGAGAAGGGCGCGATCTGCACGAACAGGAACGGAAAGCCACCCTGGCCCCAAGTACGCCGCCAATCCGCGATCAGCGCCGGGAATAGGGTCCGATACTGCCGCTCGCGGCCCACGTTGGCCTCTCCCTGATACCAGATGACGCCGCGGATGGCGTACGGAACGAGCGGTGCGATCATGCCGTTGTACAGGACGGTCGGTGCGCCAGAGCTCTCGCGATAGTCGGGCGGAGGCCAGCCCGAGCGCGCGAGAGAGACACCGGGGCGGCACGGACTGAGTTGGATGATGTCGTCCTCGAGCAGCCCCGAGATGTCGTGCTCGAGGCCGAGCCAGATCCCGCGCGTTTCGACGCGGTCCACGGTGTCCGTGGCTCGCCGGTGGACCAGGATGTCCTGGTGCAGACCGGAGTAGCGAACTCGGCCTGCTGTCAGTGCCATAGCCAGGATGGTCATGTACTGACCGTCGCCGATCTGCTGCAAGTTGCTCCAAATCGCGGCATTGCTGGCCTGTTTTGGAAGAAGAACACAGCTGGCCGAGTCAGGCGGAGCCTCAACTGTGCCGCGCAGTGCCGCGAACTGTGCCGCCTGAAGCCTGACGAGGCAGCATCGCGCCCGCCCTACGAGCCCGTGGATGCTACGGCGCGGCTGCGGCGCGAATCCGCCGTAGCGTCGTGGTCGGACCTCAAACGGGGTCGCCCTGGACTTCCCCTAACGGCACGGTGACGGCATCGGGCGTCGTGTCGCCCGCTCGAGCCGACAGTGGGGCCCCCGCGCTCGCGGAGCGAGTGCTTGGCGGGCCCCGACGCGCGCAGCCGAAGGCGAGCACGTCGGCCGTGAGTCACGTCCATCGCGGGGGCATCAGCAGCTCGCTCCGCCGCGCACCGCCCATCACAGTACCGCCAGAGCGGTCAAGGTTCTCATCTCGTCCAGGGCTGCGAGGCGCTCGGGGGTCGGAAGCTGCTCGGCAGCGGGGACGTCAGCGAGCAGCAGGATCCGGCGACCGCGCGCCTTGCAGCAGAGCACGACGAAGGCCGGCGAACCGAGCGCCTCGTAGTAGGTGGGCGGGATGCGCGAGGCGATGCGCTCGTCGAACGCGTCGCTGACCACGACGTCCTTGCCGTGGTGATACGCCGTGGAGAACACGTTGCCGAGCGCTCTGGGCCGCTGCAACGGAAACGCCAGCGTGTTGCCCAACGCC
This sequence comes from Polyangiaceae bacterium, assembly GCA_016929495.1. GTDB lineage: Bacteria > Myxococcota_A > Polyangia > Polyangiales > Polyangiaceae > JAFGIS01. The sequence continues at coordinate 12,067 of JAFGIS010000269.1, forward strand.
TCGGCGGCCTCTCCGACACCGCAGCGGACAGCGAGCTCGCGACGCGCACGGTCGGCGGCCAGGGCAAGCACCCGAGGCAGATCCAGGTAGTCCGCGACGGCCCTCAGCGCCATGCACAGGATCCGATCCGGCGCGTACCCGAGCTTGAGTGCAGCGTCGACCTCCGCGGTGCGCTGCTGCAGCAGTCTGTATCGCGCGGCGGGGTCACTGGGCTTGGCCCGGCTGGGCCCCAGGTCGCAGAACGCCCGCTGTGAAAAGCGGACGGACGGGACCCCGCGCTGTTCGGCCGCCCCCGTCGCCTCGGCCGGGAAAACCGACACGGCGCGTGAGAAGGGGCTCTGGGTGGCATTCAGGCCCAGGGATGCGTAGCGTCGCTCGAACGATTCCTGGACCGTCGCGAGTAGCTCGGGCAGCTCAGCCCGGTCGAGCGCAACGAGGTTCTTGTGGCGCGCGAGCAGAGCCCCAAGCTCCTGTTGTAGCTTGACGCCGCGCTGGGCGGATACGATCTCGCACAGGCTGTTCGAAAGATCCGCCAACGCGCCGAGGCGCAAGGTCTCATGCGTGAGGTTGGAGCCGAGCGGGACCACGGCGCCGAGCGAGTCGACCATCCGCGCAGGCAAGCGCCACCGTTGCATGAGACCGAGCCCAAGCTTGCGAAGCGAGAGGCCCAGGATGGTCTCTGCTGCCGCGTCGAGCGTCGTCTGCTGCTCGTCGCTGAGTGTCCGAAGCTTCTCGTACAGCTCGGGGAGGTAGGCCACGACCACGTGCTGCCCGAGCTTGTGGAACATCCCGCACAACATCGCAAGCTCCGGGTTCGTCACCCCGGCGCGGCTGGCGAGCGTACGGGCGACTTCGCCGCTCACCAGCGCATGGACGGCGGAGTCCGCAATTTGACGTGCGTGCCGTTTGTCGTTCGAGTTCTTGAACAGACTGATGGACAGGGCAATGGAGCGCACCTGGTCGAAGCCGAGAATCAATATGGCGTGCTGAACGCTCAAGACCTTGCCGCCGAACCGATGGGCGTACGTGCGGTTCACCACGCGCAGCAGCTTGGCGGTGAGCGCACGATCGCGCAGGATCAGAGCGCCGAGCTGGCCCGCAGAGCAGGAGCCGCTAGCGTCGGCTTTCTCGGTGATCTCGCTGACGCTGCGCACGAACGCGGGGAAGTCTCCGCTCTGCTCCATGAGCTGCAGTTGCCGCGTCAGGTTCGCTCGCTCGGCCGCGGAAAACGCAATGCCCTCTGCGCCGCGGTCCTGTGCCCGGGGCCCGGGCGACTCGGTCTGGGACGCGGCGACGTCCGACCTCTCGATCTTCGGCGGCTCGGCCTGGAGTCGCTCGATGACGCGCCACGGAACGTGCGCGCGCAGTGGCTCGGGCGGCGCAGCGGCTCGAACCGGCGGCGCCGGCCGCGCTTCGGGTCGGGGCACTGGGTCAGGGTGGCCCGGACGCGCCGGCGTGGGGCCGTGGCGTTGGGCGGCATCGCGCGCGACGCGCGCTGCGTGGGCGAGTTCCATCGCGAGCCAGCTCGCCGAGCAGGGCCTGTCGGCAGGGTCCTTCGCCAGGCACGACTCGACGAGCGCCGCAACACGGGCGTTGACCTCCGGCACATGCTCGTGGATGGGCCGGACAGAGCCCTTCACGTGCTTCAGCATCAGCATCAGAGGAGAGTCCTCCTGGAAGACGGGAGAGCCGGTGAGCATCTCATAGGCGATGGCGCCGAGCGCATAGAGATCGGTCTGCGGGCAGATCCGATCCAAGTGCCCGAGCGCTTGCTCGGGCGCCATATGCGACGGCGTGCCCATGATCTCGCCGTACTGGGTCTGGGCGTCGCCCCGCGCCAGGAGCTTGGCTACACCGAAATCCATCAACTTGGTGCGCAGAGGATCCGTCTGTAGCACGAAGACGTTGTCGGGCTTCAGATCGCGATGCACCACGCCCGCCGCGTGAGCGGCGTCGAGCGCAGAGCAGATCTGCGCCATGAAACGCGCCAGCTGCTCGACGCTGAAACGGCCCTGTTCCCGCATCAACGTGGCCAGGCTCTGTCCGCGCAAGAGCTCCATCACGTAGTAGTAGCGCCCGTCGAGCTCGCCGAAATCGAAGATCTCGACGATGTTCGGGTGGCGCAGGCTCGCCGTGATGCGGGCTTCGTTGAGGAAGCGCTTGGCGTAGCGGGGGCTCGCGGTCGCCTCCGCGGCCAGGAACTTGATCGCCACCTCTCGATCGAGCGCGGGATGGCGCCCGACGAACACCGAACCCATCCCTCCCCGGGCCAGCAGCCGCTCGACCACGTAGTTGCCCACACGCTGTCCGATCTGAACCGGATCAGGCACGAACGAGAGGCTCTGGGGCTCGAGCTCGTAGCCGGCCGAGACGGGGTTGAAGCAGGCCATGGGCGCGCAGGTTTCCTCACGGTAGGAACGGCGCCCACCTGCCGACCATTGAGGGTTCGGCGGAGCCGGCGGGACCGCGCGGTCATCGTGTGCCCGAGCCGGCCCGGCCCACGGGCGCCTGGGGCCCGAAAAGACTCGCGAATCTGGCACCACATCCGCGCTGAGACACAAAGGCTGGAACCTCCGGAGCTGCCCGGAACTCTGGCCGCATCGGCCCCGCGTCCGCAAACGACCACGCTGCTGTTGTCCCAGGGCTCACCGGAGCGTCAACAGGCCGAGCCGCCACGGAATGGAGTTGTAGTCGCTCGCGTTCTTGGCGGGGTCGAAGCCTTGATACAGGTACTGTAGCTTCGATCCGTCGATGGCCATGGTTTCGTCGTAGCCGGCGCGAATCATCTCTCCGTGACTGACGTCGTCGGTCCACGCCGCGCCATCGAACGTGACGTTCTGCTTGCCCGCGAAGGGAGACGCTCCAGACTCGTGCACGGGCGTCCAGGGGCCTTCCAGGCTGTCCGCGATCCAGGAGCGGAAGTAGCGCCGCCCGTTGGAGCTCTTGTCGAAGGCTTCGATCAAGGCCAGGTACTTGTTGGTTCCGTTGATCTTGTACACGTTGCTGGCCTCGAAGATCCGCCCTGCTTCGGCATCCTCCAGCACCACGACGGGATCGCCGAAGCCGTACGGGAACTGTGCCACCGGCGTCGTGCTCCTGTACCAGCGGCCCTTGTCGTTGGAGAAGAACAGGTGGCACAGCTCGGTATCGCAGATGACCCAGAAATCGAGCCACCCGCCGTTCTGATCGACGATCCGCGGCGTCTTGGCAAAGAAGGGTGCCGGCGAAGTCCACTTCGTAGGATCCCCCGGGTCGTCCGCCGTCGCGAACATGGGCGGCCCCGACTGGAACACGAGGTACCACGTCTTCTGCGGGGTGAAGTAGAATAGCTCGGGCGCGGCGACGTACGTGTCGAAGCCGCGCGTCTGGTCCATGGTGTAGAGGGGCGCTTGGGACGCTTCACTCCAGTCGGCGAAAGACAGGTAGACGAGCCCGTAAACCCCTCCGCGCGCCACCGAGCTCGCGTAGATGTGCCAGCGGTCGTTGTACCGCACCACGGTGGGATCCTTGATGGCCACCAGATCGTGTTTGGCGTCGGACACAGGGGCAATGATGGGTCCCGTGGAGGACCAGGCAATCTTGTCGGGCAAGCCCGCTGAGACCGGCGACGCAGACGCTGGGATCGCCCCCTGGGCTACCGGCGCGGTAGCCGGGCTCGCGCCCGCAGTCGAGCCGCGTGAGGCCGGCCTGAGACACGACGCAAGCGCCGTGGCCAGAACCGATGCCACTGCGATCCTCCGAGCAACCCACGCCCGTGGTTCTGACATGGCCATTCTTGTCTTCTCATCGAGGAAATAGGCAAAGAGCATGGACAAGGGTTTCCCGAGCGAAGCAGCTTGTCAACACGCGGTCTGGGTCTTGACCGAGGAGGCTCTGGCCATCCGCGCCCTCGCCGTGAAACAATCGCGGCTCTCCGAGGAGATGTCATGCGTCGCATCACTAGCTGCCTGCTCTTGCTCGTCGCCGTGGCCGGATGTTCGACAACGAGCTCGAACCCTCCAGCCGTGGCTCCGGCCTGTCCTCCGGCTTCAGCTCCGCCTTCCGTCAGCGTCGAGCGCGTGCCCGATGGCCTCCTCGCGCACCTGGGCGACGGCCTGCTCAAGCTCGAGATCTGTTCGAGCGACGTCGTGCGTGTGGCCTATGCCAAGGACCGGGCCTTCTTCGCCAACAAGAGCCTGGCAGCGCAGCCGAAGCGCTGCGACGGTGCCCAGTTCGAGGTGACCGAGGACGCTGGCTCGGCCACCCTCGCGACGCCGAAGCTTCGTGCCCGCGTGGATCTGCGCACGGGTCGGGTGTCGTTCCTCGATCCGTCCGGTGCTCCCATCCTCGAGGAGAAGGAGGGTGGTCGGACGATCATGCCCGCGATCGTCATGGGAGACAACACGCAGCACGTACGGCAACAGTGGATGCCCAGCCCCGATGAGGCCCTCTACGGCCTCGGCGAGAACCAGCTGGGGCTCTTGAACCTCAAGGGCCACGACCTCGATCTGTGGCAGCACAACGGCACCATCGTCATTCCCTTCCTGGTCTCGAGCCGCGGCTGGGGCATCTACTGGGACAACACCTCCTTCACGCGCTTCGGGGACCTGCGAGCGCTCGAGCCGATCCCCGCCGAGCAGCTGCTCGACGCCAGTGGCAAGCCCGGCGGGCTCACCGGTTCGTACTACCGCGGCGAGCACTTCGACCAGCTCGTGGGCGAGCGCATCGACCGCGTCATCGACATCTCGCTCTCGAGCAAGGAGAAGAAGCCGAACCATCTCATCTATCCGGGCCTGCCCGAAGGCCCTGCCAGCATACGCTGGACCGGGCAGGTCGAGCCGGAGGTGACCGGCGACTACACACTGCAGACCTTCTCGAACAACGGCATCAAGCTCTGGATCGACGACCAGCTCGTCGTCAACCATTGGCGCCAAGGCTGGCTGCCCTGGAAGGACGTGGCCAAGCTCCGGCTCGAAGCCAAGCGGCGCTACAAGATCCGGCTCGAGTGGACCAAGGATCAAGGGATGGAGACGGTGCAGCTCCTGTGGAAGACCCCGTCTGGGGAGCCCGAGAGTACCTCGCTCTGGTCAGAGGTCGGCGACGGCATCGACTACTACTTCGTGTACGGTCCCGAGCTCGACCAGGTCGTCGCCGGCTACCGGCGCATCACCGGGCCAGCACCCATGGTTCCGCGCTGGGCGCTGGGCCTGTGGCAAAGCCGGCAGCGCTACGAGACGGCCAAGGCGAGCCTCGGGGTCGTGGACGGTTTCCGCTCCCGCAAGATCCCCTTCGACAACATCGTCCAGGATTGGTTCTACTGGAAAGAGGACGCCTGGGGCTCGCACGAATTCGACAGGTCCCGATTCCCCGATCCGGACGCGTGGGTGCGCGCGATCCACGAAAAGCACGCGCATCTCATGATCTCGGTGTGGGGCAAGTACTATCCCGGCACCAAGAACTTCGAGGCCATGCGCTCCCGGGGCTTTCTCTACCAGCCGAACCTGAGCGAGGGCCTTCGCGACTGGGTCGGCGACGGCGGCTATCCCTATACGTTCTACGATGCGTTCCATCCCGAGGCGGGCCGGCTGTTCTGGTCGCAGATAGAGAATGCTCTGTTTCGAAAGCACGTGGACGCCTGGTGGCTCGACGCACCCGAGCCCGATCTGCTCCCCACCCCGACGCTGGACGGCCAACGAACCCACATGCACCCGACCGCGCTCGGCTCGGGCCCCCGCATGCTCAACGCCTACTCGCTCATGAACAGCAAGAGCGTCTACGAAGGCCAGCGCTCCGCAGCGCCCGACCAGCGCGTGTTCATCCTGACCCGGTCGGCCTTCGCCGGACAGCAGCACTACGCCGCCGCCGTCTGGTCCGGCGACGTCACCTCGACCTGGACGGCCATGCGGGCGCAAATCCCCGCCGGCCTCGGCATGTGCGTTTCGGGTGTGCCCTACTGGACCATGGACATCGGAGGCTTCTCGGTCCCAGCGCGCTTCTCCGCCAAGAAACCCAAGCCCGAAGACGCCGAGGAATGGCGCGAGCTCAACGCCCGCTGGTTCGAGTTCGGCACGTTCGTCCCGCTGCTTCGCGTCCACGGCGAGCATCCCAAGCGCGAGATGTGGGAGCTCGGCGGAGAAAAGCACCCGGCCTACCAGGCAGAGCTCAAGTTCGACCGGATCCGCTACCGGCTCCTGCCCTATCTGTACTCTCTTGCAGGCGCCGTGACGCACGAGGGCGGGACGATACTGCGCCCGCTGGTCATGGACTTTCGCAAGGACAAAAAGGCCCTCGACGTCAGCGACCAGTACCTGTTCGGCCCCGCCTTCCTCGTGAGCCCGGTTACGACGTACAAGGCCCGGAGCCGCCCCGTCTACCTGCCCCTCGGCCCCCAGTGGTACGACTTCTGGACCGGCGCCGAGGCCCCCCCCGGCCAAACCATCAACGCCCCCGCGCCCTACGACGCCATCCCCATCCACGTCAGAGCCGGATCCATCATCCCGACCGGCCCCGAGCTCCAGTACACCGACGAGAAACCCGCAGATCCGATCGTGCTCTGGGTGTACGCGGGCGCGGACGGACAGTTCAGTCTGTATGAAGACGACGGCGTGACGTACGGATACGAAAAAGGCGCGTTCGCACGCATTCCGATCCGCTGGAACGACGGAGCCCGGACGCTCAGCATCGGCAAACGCCA
>JAFGIS010000270.1 GCA_016929495.1 Polyangiaceae bacterium
CCCGTGCTGCAGGCGCCCGCTCGCCCGCCGCCAGCCCGCGCCGGATCAGAACCGGCCCGGTCGATCCCACACTTACGGGAACGGTAGTCGAGCAGAACGAGAAGGGCGTGCGCGGACAGACACGCACCACAGTAGAGCGCGGCGTCGGCTTGCACGCTGGCTCGTCGCTCGGGGCGGTGAGGGATGTCGATCGCGATTGCACTGCGTCCCGCGCCCCGCGCTTGAGCCGGGCTTCGCTTGGGTGGCGCACGCTCTGCGCCGGACGCCGTCGGTGGCCGTGCGTTCACGTGGGAGCGTCCGTCACAGATCCTGCGCCGTGGGTTGCTGCGCCCGGCTGAAGCGCAGGGCGCAGGAGGTCACCATGGTTTCCCGTCGCACCAGTCCTCATTGCTCCGAGCTCCTCGCTCAGCGCGCCGGCAGAATGCGGTTCGCGGTAACGTCGTCGGAGCAGCTTCTCTGGCTTGAGCTGCGGGGCAAGCGGCTCGGTGTCTCGTTCCGGCGCCAAGTACCGCTCGGCGGTCGGTTCATCGTGGACTTCTTGGCATGCGGCCCAAGACTCGTGGTGGAGGTGGACGGGGGTTACCATGTCCGCCGCGTGGTGGCGGACGCCCGCCGGGACAGGGCGCTCGTTCGGCTCGGGTACAGGGTGCTCCGGCTGGACGCGGAGCTCGTGGTTCGTGACATGGCCGCCGCGGTGGAGCTGGTACGCGCTGCGCTCGCGGAGGCCGGATGATGCGGGCGAACCGCTGCGCACGCCGATGTACCCGCTTCTGAGCGATATCGAGCCCCCTTGCGACGCTGCGGTACTCGACGCGCTGGAGCGGCAGCGCGAACCATGCGAGAATCGCCCAGTGGCGAGTTCGCGGACACTTCGGGACAGCGGGCCTCGACGGCGCCCGTGTTGCCGCAATTCTGACGGACGCCGCGTCCTGCCCTCTGGCGCCCCGCAGAGCACAACCACAGAAGGGGGAGCCCAGTGACCTCCAAAGAGTTAGACAGAACCGAGTTCTTGTCCTCGAGTATCCGAGCGGCGGAGCTCGTTCTCGGTGTCGTAACGCCCCTCGGGACCGAAGTGGACTTCGTCGAGCGCACCGTGAGCGAACGCATCACTCAGTTCGGGTACCAGGCAGAGTCCGTTCGCTTGAGCGCCCTGATTCGCGGATTCAAGGGACTCAAGACCAGTCTCGAGGAGGCACCCTACGAGAGACGTCTGCACACGTACATGAACGCGGGCAACGAACTGCGAGACAACTGCGGCCGAGGCGACGCTCTAGCCCTTGCCGCGGTGGGACGTATCTGCGAGCTTCGGCAACAGCGTGACGGCAGCGCAGGGCCCAGGGCCCGCACATTGTACTTCGTTCGTTCGCTCAAGCACCCAGAGGAGGTCAGCACGCTCAGGGAAGTCTATGGTCCAGGCTTCTTCGCCCTTGGTGTCACCGCACCTCGAGGTAAGCGGCTCGACTACCTGCGTACCGAGAAGGCTGTGCCAGCGGGGGAGGCCGAAGCCCTCGTGAAGCGCGACGAGTGCGAAGAGGAGGGGCACGGACAACAGACTCGCGATGCCTTCCACCTCGCGGATGCGTTCGTGACCCTCGGCCCCAACGAGGAGGAGAATAAGCGGCAGCTGTGGCGCCTCCTGGACCTGCTCTTCGGGCATCCGTTCATCACCCCTTGGCTGGACGAGTACGCCATGTTTCTTGCCTATGCAGCTTCACTGCGATCAGCCGATCTCTCACGTCAGGTCGGCGCCATCATTGTGTCCGCCGCAAAGGAAATCATCGCGACCGGGGCGAACGACGTTCCGACGGCCGAGGGTGGTCAGTACTGGTCCGAGCGCTTCGTCGACTGGCCGGCTTCCATGCCCAAGAACGACCGACGCGACTGGGCCCTGGGATACGACTCGAACAAGAAGCAGCGCGGCATCATCATCGAAGAGGTTGCCGAGCGCGTGCTCAAGAACGAGCGAGAGCGAGTGACGGCTGCACTCAGGGCGGCCGCCGCCGAGAATGAACTTGATGCTGCGACGGTCGAGAAAGCCATCGAGCTCGCGACCGGGACCTTATATCCGCAGCAGGCTGAGCTCGAGCGGACCCTGAAGGGTGCAACTGTGATGAACCTCACTGAGTACGGCCGCGCCGTGCACGCGGAGATGGCGGCGCTGTTGTGTTGCGCTCGCGTGGGGGTCAGCCCCGCGGGCGGCGCCCTCTACTGCACGACTTTTCCGTGCCATAACTGCACGAAGCACATCGTGGCTGCTGGGCTCAAGGAGGTGCTGTGCGTCGAGCCATATCCGAAGAGTCTGGCCGAGGAGTTGCACGGTGATGCCGTCGTAGTCACGACCGGCGAGGCGTCCGAGCCGACCTCGGGCAAGGTGGTCTTCCGGCCGTTTACGGGGGTGGGTCCTCGGAGATTCGTGGATCTGTTCTCCATGACGCTGAGCACCGGCCGGCCCATGGACCGCAAGGCGGCAATGCCGAGAAACTGGAGCAGAAACAGCGCCCAGCTTCGCTTCTCATTGGTCCCGACCTCATATATGGAGCGTGAGCGCGGTGCCCTTGCTACACTCACGTCCGCTATCCCAGGAGCACACCATGTACATCCGAAGAAATGAAACCGGTGAGTTTCGTGGCCTCTGGGAACAAGCGCGCAAGGCTTCCGAAGAGGTAGCCACGTGGCCTGCGTGGAAGCGCGGCCGTCTTGAGTGCGAGCCGAGCGCGGCAGGACAGACGAATGCTGATACCGCGTCGGCAGGCGACAAACCCGAGAACCAGTCCGGCGGGGATGGCTCGCTGAGCGCATAGCCGGTTCTAGCTTGCGAAGTCACGGATCGAATGCCTGACGTGCCGTCTTTGCGAGGATGGTGCCCCATACTACCGAAGCCCGGGATGCGGAACGCGTCAGGTGGCTCGGCCTTGAACCGTACAGCTGCGGCGAGGAAGTTGTCGATCGGCGCTTGGCCGCGTTGAAAGACTTGTTTCGCGCCGTGGTGCGGGCTTCGCGCAGAACGAGAAGCGCGTGCGCGGACAGACACGCGCCACAGTAGAGCGCGGCGTCGGCTTGCACGCTGGCTCGTCGCTCGGGGCAGTGAGGGATGTCGATCGCGATTTCACTGCGTCCTGCGCTCAGCGCGCCGGCAGAATGCGGTTCGCGGTAACGTCGTCGGAGCAGCTTCTCTGGCTTCAGCTGCGCGGCAAGCAACTGGGGGTTTCGTTCCGGCGGCAGGTACCGCTCGGCGGTCGGTTCATCGTGGACTTTTTGGCACGCGGCCCAAGACTCGTGGTGGAAGTGGACGGGGGTTACCATGCCCGGCGCGTGGCGGCGGACGCCCGCCGGGACAGGGCGCTCGTTCGGCTCGGGTATAGGGTGCTCCGGCTGGACGCCGAGCTCGTGGTTCGTGACACGGCCGCCGCGGTGGAGCTGGTACGCGCCGCGCTCGCGGAGGCCGAATGATGCCGGCGAACCGCTGCGCTCGAAACACGGCACCCCCGCGTCTCTCTTCCCTTTCCGCCCTCCGAGCGTAGTATCCTTGCCGCAATGCCGGACCCGAGGGAGAACGTCGTCAAGTGGCTCCACCTGAGCGACCTGCACCTTGCGCACGATACTCGGTGGCTCTGGCAGTGGCTCAAGGCGCATCTGTTCCGGGACCTCGAGGCACTGCATCCGAAGAGCGGGCCGTGGGATCTGGTTCTGTTCACCGGGGATCTCACGCGCCGAGGCGAGGCGCAGGAGTTCGCGGCCGTGGATCGCGTGCTCGGTGAGCTCTGGGCATTCATCGAGACGCTACAGCCGGGCCATCGTCCGATCTTGCTCAGCGTGCCGGGCAACCACGACCTGGTGCGTCCTGTCGGCGGTCCGAGCGGCCCCGAGTACTGGGACGAACACCCTGCCGACTCACTGTGGCGCGGCGGTGCGGAAGATGCCGCGGACGAGAGGCGGACCGCGTCCAGGTCACTCGTCCGCGCGGCGTTCGCGAACTACAGCGCCTGGTGGGACAAGAGCCCCTACCGGCCCGCGTCTGGGCTCAAGGCTGGGCTCTACCCGGGCGACTTCGCCGCAACGCTCGAGATCCGAGGGCTCCGCCTGGGCGTGGCAGGCCTGAACACGGCGCTCGTGCAGCTCACTGCGGGCGACTACGAGGGCAAGCTCAGCGTTCACCCGCTCCAGTTCTATCGCGCGTGCGCTGACGACGATGGCCCCGGCTGGGCCAGGGGTCACGACGCGTGTTTGCTGCTCACCCACCATCCGACCACGTGGCTCAACGCGGAGTCCTTGGATCAGTTCGACGGCTGCATTGCCGACCAGGGGCGGTTTCCGGCTCACCTCTTTGGCCACCTGCACGAGGTCGGGACCAGCGTCACCTCCAGCGCGGGGCTCTCGCTCAGGGCCCGTTGGCAGAGCAGCGCTCTGATGGGAACGGAAGAGATCCTGGTCCGAGGCCGCCGCCAGGCCCGTCCCTGCTACGGCTACGCGGCCGGCGAACTCGCGTGTGACCGCGGCGAGGTACGCGTGCGGTTCTGGCCGCGCAGAGCGAGCAAGCTCGGCGGCGGCACGCCCAAGCTCGGCGCTGGGGAATGGCACTTTGCCGGGGCTCATGACCGTATCAAGCTCGGCGAGGACGGGGCGTCGGAATGGCTACCTGTGGGTCACGGCTGCTCGAGAGACCGGGAGCCAAGTCGCCCGAGCCATGCTCGCGCGTGTGCTGCGTGCGCGTGGTTCGACGTGGTGGCGGGCGGCCGAGCGCATCCGGGATTGCGTTCGGAGGACGCTCGCCTGCTCGACCTCGTGCCCGGTGAAAATCCCTACGTGCCCGGCGTGGCCCTGCCCGCCGGCTCCCCCGTGTTCGTGGGCCGCCAGCGCCTGCTCAGGGACGTGCGCGAGGCTCTGGCGGCGCACGAGCGGCCGCGCTCGATCAGCCTGCTCGGAGAACGTCGCATCGGCAAGTCCTCCTTCTTGAACCAGCTCTTCGAGTCTCTGGCGACGGAGCCCGATCTGGTCGTGGCGCGGAGCACGACCCAGGCCTGGTCAGACGCGACTCCAGCGCTGTTCTTCCGGGAGCTCTGCCACGCGCTAGAGCAAGCACTCTCGCTACCGAGCACGGGCGCCGGCGCCGACTACACGGCCCTGCGCCGGCTCTTGCGTGACGCGGCTCCGCGACACCGGTTCGTGGTGCTCATCGACGAGTTCGACGACCTGCCGAGCAATTCCAGGCTGCCTCGGGAGTTCTACTCGAACCTGCGAGCGCTCGGGGACGACCAGCACGTTCGTTTGGGCTACCTGCTCTGTTCGCGGCGGTCGCTTGCGGATCTGTGCCAGGAGTCGCACGACATCAAGACGTCGGCGTTTTGGAACATCTTCGGGATCCAGCACCAGCTCGGGCTTCTGCAACGCGCGGACGTGGATCGCCTGGTCGGCGAGGTCTGGCGCCGAAGCAGCGCGGCGCCTCCTCCAGATCTCGGTCAACTCCAGAGGCTCGCTGGCGCTCATCCCGCGTTCCTCCAGATCGCGCTTCACGAAGCCTGGACGGACGCCCGGCACGGTGTCCCCCTGGACGAGGCCAAGATCCGACGGACATTGCAGGACCACTTCCGAAGCTTGTGGCGGCACCGCAACGAGGCGGAACGGGCGGTACTCATCGAGATGTGCCAGGGCGGCGCAGCACGGCGTGATGGCTCGGTGGTCGGGGACCTCATGGCCCGGGGCTTGCTCGACGCGGACGCGCGACTGTTCGCTCCGGCGTTTGGTGAGTGGGTCTGCGAGCACGCGAGGGGGGCGCTGTGACGGTACTCGGGGCGCTGTGGCTCGTGGCGTGGCGCATCGTGTCGTGGCCTGTGACGTGGTGGTTTCACCCGCTGAGTATCCTCCCTGGGCTCGAACATCGGCGGCGGCGTTGGCTCGAGATCCTGGGGGCTGCCTTGGGTGGCGCTGCATGGAGCTTGGGTGCCGCGCTTCTGGTTCTTCGAGCGTGCAGTGCTGGGCCCCCTTCCGCGGCCGTGCTGCTGACCGTAGCGGCATTTGGAGGCGCTTTCGCTGGCGCTGGCGCCTTTGCTTTCGCTGGCGCTGGCGCCTTTGCTTTCGCTGGCGCTGTCGCTGGCGCTGGCGCTGTCGCTGGCGCTGGCGCTGTCGCTGGCGCTTTCGCTGTCGCTGGCGCTGGCCCTGTCGCTGGCGCTGTCGCTCTCGCTGTCACTGGCGCTGTCGCTGTCGCTGTCGCTGTCGCTGGCGCTTTCGCTTTCGCTTTCGCTGGCGCTTTCGCTGGCGCTTTCGCTTTTGCTGTCGCTTTTGCTGTCGCTTTCGCTGTCGCTGGCGCTGTCGCTTTCGCTGACGCGCGCGGGGACGCGCTCAGCTCCATCTATGGACTGTCCGCACTCATCGGCTACATCTGCATGACAGCATCCTACTCGCTGGGCCGCGCCAAGCCTAGCCAGACCCGGACGCGCGAGCTTGAGGAGTCGCCGGGTACTGGAGGCTGGCTATTGACCGTGCTGTGGCTAGCGGCAGGGGCCGCGGCATTGGGTCTCGCCTTGTCGCCCGAGGTTCTCAAGAAACCAGAAGTCGTCACTCTCGAGCGGCCCTATTCCGTTCTGTCTGTCGCAGCAGTGGCGCTCGCAACAGGTCTCCCGCTCTACCCCTTCTTCGCGCTGATACAGGCGTGGCAGTGCCGGCAGAGCACGGTGCGTGCGTTCACACTCGAACGCATCGACGCGTTCGCGGCCAGCCTGTGGCAGACGTTTGCCTATCCGTTGCCGGGCATCCGCACGTTCCTGCGACACGTTGCCGAACAGCGTGGACCGGACATGGCCCTTGCAGCAGCGCAGAAGCTGCTAGGTACGACCCTCCAGACCTCTGTCACGTCGAAGGCCGTCGTCGACCTGGCCAAGCACCGGAGCTTGGGCCTTGCATTCTCGGCGCAGGTCGCCACCGAAACCAACGCGGCCACCTTGTTGAGCCTCGGGCTGTCGAGCCGCCTGGCTGCGGCTCTGGCTGTGGTCGCTGGTCGCGCCTCATCGTTGCCGTCGCGCGCCGTGATGCTCTGCCTGCCCCTGCTTCCCTCACCGCGCCCGCAGCCTCCATCCTACGGTACTCGGCGCATTGTAGTACACGAGGAGTTGCTACGTGCCCAAGGTCTCCCCCTCGCGAATCGCGTCGATCTAGCCCTAGCCGAGCTCGGACGCTGCGCCGAGTGCGAGGACGTTCTGGCTTTCCGGAGCTGGCTCCAAGCCATACAGAGGCACCTCCAGGTCTCGACCCTTGCCCAATACATGCCCGCCTACGCCGATGGACGCGGCGCTCAGCCGGCGATCCGACCCGAGTGGTTGGCCGCGCCGTGGCTCTTCGTCGACTCCGTCGAACACAGCCTGGCGCGTCTCGAGCAGTACCGTCTGGCCCGCACTGTCGAAGCACGCCGCGAGATCCTCCTTGCGCTCTCCAGCCGACTCAAGGCGTTTTCCACGTCCGGCCTGCCCTGGCTCTGGGTTGGGGTCGCCCAAGAGCTCATTGCTCACTGGACGGGGGTCATCGAGGCCGAGATCGCCGACGCCCGCGAATGGCTGGCTCTCGAGATCGAGCTTCCCGAGCAACGGCTCCGCGCTGGACGGAGCCTGCTCCGCGTGAAGCTCACCAATCCGACCAGCAGCATTGCCCAGCGTCTGTCCGTCGTGCTGGATGAAACACCGAACATCCACTTTGGCGCCGCGGCTCTGCAGGAGCACCTCTTGGAGGCTCGGCAAAGCATCCAGCGCGAGCTGCCTCTGACTTGTGAAGAGCCAGGGGACTACCTGATCCAGGGCCGTCTCGAGGCGAGCGACATCGAGGACGTTCCCTTTCGGAAACCCTTCTCGTTTCAGATCCACGTCGGCAGACCGGGGCGACCCTACGAGCGTGTGCCCGCTGGAACGTACCCCACCGGGCCAGGCGTCCACATCGACCGCGCGTTCGTCGGGCGAGCGGACGTGCTAGACTGGCTCGGAAGCGTCTGGGGCACTCCGGACAGCAAGGAGGCCGTCGTCCTGATCGGTCAGAGACGGATTGGCAAGTCGAGCATCCTTCACGCTATCGAGCGTCGGGGACTCGAAGGGACCGACCTCCTTCGGGCTCGCGTGGACGTCCAGGGCACCAAGGGCCCTCATGATTTCTTGAGCGAAGTCGCCGATGCGTTTGCCCGGGCGGCGAGGCTCTCGGCGCCGAGCCTCGACCCCAGCGAGCCTTTCCCGGAGTTCAAGCGCTTTGTTCGCGGACTTGGTGACAAGCTCGGCGGGCGGCGCGCGCTCCTGATGATCGACGAAGCCGATCTGCTGGAAAAGCGCGTGGGCGACAGCGTGCTCGGGCTCATGCGCGCACTGATGCAGGACCCAGCCTACCCTGTGGTGCTCCTGTTCTGTGGCACGCATCGGCTCCGCCATATGGGGCACCACTACCAGTCCATCTTGTTCAACACGGCGCGTGAACGAACCGTCAGCTACATGTCCCGCGAGGAATCCGCAGAGGTGCTGCGGCGACCGGTGGGCGACCAGCTCGAGTTCGACCCGGCGGCTTTGGACGAAGCTTTTCGGGTCACGGGCGGCCAGCCCTACCTGCTCCAGTGCCTGGGCGGCGAAGTCGTCGAGCACCTCAATCAGGCGCTCGACCAGGGCAAGACCCCGGACAACTTCGTGGATCTGCAGGACATGGTGCGCGCCGCCGAGGCCGTGGGCAAGCGGGACAATGCGGCGTTCGAGAACTACTGGCTTGATCGCAGCGGCGCGCAGCGGCGGGTGCTCTCGGGGCTCGCGTCCGTGCCCGAGACGATCCGCGTGGGCCGCACCATCGCGGATCTGGACCAGCAGCTCCAAAGCCTGGGGATGGAACTACCTCGGTCAGACTTGGTCACAGCGCTGCAAGAGCTCGTGGCCGAGGAGTTCCTCCGGAGCGAGGACGGGCACTACGACTTCGGGGTGCCCCTATTTCACCGGTGGATCGCCGAAAAGCACCGGCCAGAGATCGTGCGGGAGCTGCCGATTTGACTGGCAGGCAAGGCCTTCTGTGGGCCGGCAGAAGGACCTGGACGAGCCAGCCGAACGAGCGGCGCGGCATCTGAACGACTTGCGGGCAGTTCGCGAGCCAGGCGTCGAGGTGGCGCGCTCCCGAACGACCGCGTGGATCCGCGCAGATTGGGCGTGTTTCGTGTCCAGTATCTCCGTTCCGGAAGAGAGAGCTGCCGGGCAAGGCGGAGCCTCAAGCCTAACGCTCGGTTCCGTTGCCCCGACTTCCGAAGCCTTGACCGGCAGCGGCACGCCGCCCACCAGGCAGCGGCGAGCGATGATGCTACTGCGGCGTGCCTCCGACCGACGCAGCCGTCGACGCCTCCCGCCCCACCAGCCGCCGACTCACCCCCTGCGCCGTGTCGTGCAACAACTTCGCCCCCGGCGTCCCAACCAGCGCACCGCCGATGATGGCCACCGCGACCGTCATCAGCCACGAGTACCCCGCTGCCCGGCAGTCCATACCGAGCAACAGCGTCGTCAGAAGAAACCCGGGCAACAGCTGCAGCCTACCCTTGAGCAGCTTCGGTCCGAGCCCCGTGTACGCCTGGAAGATCGCGATCGCCCCGGTCGCGTACCCAATGTCCCGCAGCGCATTCGCCCACTGTTCCGTCACGGCCTTTTCGATGAGTTCGATAGTCATCTTTCTACCTCCGGGCCCGGCGCAGACGCGCTCGGGCGCGCGGTGACTCGAGACTGCTACACCGGAGTCACCGTGCCCGGGCGCGCCACACGCCGAGGCCTAGTCAGTGTTCTGCATTGATTCACCCGGCCAGTGCCGACATGACACTGCCGTCTGAACTCCTGTCGCGTTTGTCCCTCAGCGCCCCTGCTATCTCCCCCTGCGTCATCGGTCCGCGCATGAACGACATCGCCCAGCGCGACTGCATCAAGTACGTCGCCGGGTCCCCGCGCACGTCACGCGTCAGAAACCACCGGGGCGACAGCCTCCGCACGGCCGACGAGAGCTCGTCGGCCGCAAACCCGGAGTCCCCTGCCGCCTCCGCGAGACTCTCGATGACGCGCGCCCGGTCCGCATCGGTCTGAAGCCTCCCGATACACCAGAACCCCGCGTTCGAGAGCGCCCGGTAGTCGAGGTCCATGGGGTTCTGCGTGGCCACCACCACCCCGACCCCGAAGGCCCGCCCCTGCTTCATCAGCGACACCAGTGGCCGCTTGGTGGGCGGATTGGCCGGATGCGGCGGCAGAAACCCGTACACCTCGTCGAACACCACGAGCGCCTTGAGCCGCCGCGACCCCGGAAGCGACCGCGTGTACGCGAGCACCTCCTCGAGCAGCATCCCGAGCACCAGCGTCCGCTCCTCGTCATCGAGGTGTGCCACACTGACGACCACGGCCGGTGTGCGACCGTTCTTCGGCGTGAGCCATTCGCCGATGTCGAGCGACGCACCCTGCCGCCAGGAGGCAAACGTCGGCGAGGCGAGCAGCGTGTTGAGAGCCGCGGCCAGAGCCTTGCGCTCCTTGTTCGGAAGGAATGCGTTGATGCTCAGCGCTCCCACCTTGTCGATGGGAGGGTCGAGCAGATCTTGCAGCAGCGAGCCGAGGTCCGCACCTTGACCGCTCGAGAGCCGCCGCTCGGCCAAGATGGACAAGAGCACATGCTCCCGGCTCTTGGCCGGATCCGGATCGCGCCCGAGCAGACGGAGCACGAGCGACACGGCTGCGCTCAGGGCCGAGCGGGCTCCGTCCGGATCGCGCGCCCAGGCGCGACTGGGCCTTTCGAGCGAGGACAGGACGTGCAGGCTCTCTCCGGACGAAGCGCCTGGCGTCAGGACACGAATATCGGTCGTGGCGCGGAACGCGGCGAGGTCCGCCTCCTGGATACCCCAGCCCTCGAGGGCCTTCTGCCGCTCCTGGGCGAGCTCCGCGGCGAGCACTTCGGGCGCGGTCGGGTCGTCACTGCTCGCGTATCCGTCGACCCAGGGCAGCAAGTGGCTCGGGTGGAACGACGGAAACGCGAGCAGCAGATTCGGCAGGTCGCCCTTGACGTCGACCACGACGACCGGGATCTGGGCGCGAAGGGCTTCCTCGATCAGCACCATGACCAGGCCTGTCTTTCCAGACCCCGTCATCCCCAAGACCACCGAGTGCGTGGTCAGGTGCGCTGGTTTGAGACGGAGGGCACTGGCGCCCCCGCCCGAAAGCGGGAGCGCCGCACCGAGATACAGCGATCGCGAGGTCATGGCGCCTTTCGAACGCTAGCCCTGAAACGGCTGGGTGATGGGAAGGCCCGCCGACGCAACAGCCACCGGCGTGGGCAGCGCGGCCGCCGTGTCCGCCTGGGTCGGAGCGGCGGGAGTGGTGGCGGCTGCCGGCTCTTCCGTGGCCTTGCGCCGTGCCGTCGCGCGGCCCGAGTACAGGGACGGAGCGATCTCGTCGGCGTCGCCGTTCTTGCCCCGGACGTACTGGACGGCACGCCGGATGTCCTCGTACACGTTGAAGAAGAGGGTGAAGGCCTTGTGGCGGATCACGCTGGCCTCTCCGACGGTCGGCGGCGACTGGTCCCGCAGGCCGACGGCCTGAAGGAACTGCTCCGCCAGGGCCGCCGCGTGGTCGAGCACATCGAGCGTGAGCGGGGTCCGGCCCGCGATGCTGGTCCAGCTCTCTCGAAGAACGGTGACGACGGTGAGTACGTCGTACGCGACCGGGCGGTAGCCCTGAGCGGACTTGCACTCCTTGAGGCGCTGGGCGTTGATGAGACAGTAGCTTGCGAGCGAAGACGCGTCGAGCATGAGCTGGTCGCGCAGGGCCGCGAGCTCGGCCGCCAGGGTGGCCACGTCGACCTTGGGCGCCCACGCAGCCCGGTACAGGGTGTGCGCATGGCTCAGGGCGAGCGTGTAGTTCTGGAGCTGGTCGAGCTTGCTGATGTCGAAGGTCGGCAGGTCACGCACGATGAGCGGCCGGACCGCGGCGATCTCGGGCAAGTTGCCGAGCACCGTGGTGACGGCCGTCGGGATATCGACGTTGATGGGCGCGAGGTCGCTGTCGGCCACCGCCTCGATTTCGGGCAACATCAGCTCGAAGATCTGGAACCAGCGGGGGGCGGGGGTGTTGGTGGTGTCGGGTTGGGTTGCTGCGCTCGGTGCGCCCGCAATCTGGTCCGGCTGCTCGGCAGTCACGGGGTTCGAGGGCGCGCTGGCAGCGGTGTTGGTGGTGGGATTGGTCATGGTCTTGTCTTTCTTCTGGTTGGTGCGCCGACGGGCGCGTTTGCGGTTTCGTTTGGGGCCGGCCAAGGCCGGCGTGTGTGCGAACACGGGACACGGAGTCCCGGGAAGGTGCGGGGTGATGAGCGGCTGCTAGGCAGCCGCGGCAATCGGACCGAACCCGAGGTCCGTTTCGGCTGCTGGGTCGTCCGAGGACGCTGCGAAGGCCGGCGCGACGAAGTCAGCGTCTCCTCCCGCGAAGGCCACTGCGCTTCGCACGGCGTCGTACGCGTCCATGAGCAGTGTGGCCGCCCTGTCGCGCTCCGCGTCCCACTGGTCCGCGTCTAGCAGCGGGGTCGGGCCGAAAGCACGCGCCAGGTCGGCCATCGCGGCGCAGTAGAGGAAATCGGCTGCGTAGACCGGCAGCGTATCGAGCTTCCTCAGGTCGAACTCCGGCAGGACGGCGGCGATCTGCGGCCGAAACGCGCGGATCCGGGGGAAGCACTTCGCGATAACAAACGCAACCGAGTCAAGCGACACGGCCGCCGGCCGGATGGCATCCGGCGCGAGTGCGCGTCGCTCGTCGGCAAGGAAGTTGTGAGCTCGCATGTGCCTGGAGGCGATGGTGTCGATTCGGGAGCTGAGGCTGCTGTCGTACATGATGGTCATCTCCGGTGAGCGGTGTGCTTTCATCGTTCGTGCACCCTTCCAATCGGTACGCCGGCAACCCCAGTTGTCTGAAAAATGAAAAAAGAGATGCCGGCGAGGGCGAGGAGGGCGATGCGGGAGCTTGGGCACTTGTTGGACATGGGGGTCATCACCGATGAGGCGTTTGCCTTCATCGTTCGTGCACCCTTCCAATCGGTACGCCGGCAACCCCAGTTGTCTGAAAAATGAAAAAAGAGATCCCCGCGCCTGCCGGCTTGGCGTCTGGGCCTGGCAGGCTCGCTGGGAGTCTGGGAGCAAGCCGGGGCGGCGTCAGCAGCCAGTCATCGGGTGGCGGTGATGGCCTGCCGAGTGCCTGGCGCCTCTCGGCTCCTTCCTCTTCTGCTGCGCGGCGAGGAGAAGCTGCCGGGGCTCGTGCCCGCTAGCAGTTCCGCAGATACATGGAGTCCTCGCCGCTCCGCGGCGTGCACGATGCCCGGGGCGGACAGGGTGTGAGCCTGCTGCGGAAGCGGCTCGGGCCCCGGGGCTCCCGTCGGGGCTTGCGGGCTAGCAGGTGAAAGGGGTCGAGGCTCCGTTTTCGCTTGCCGGCAAGCAACTGGAGGCCTCGGCCTGGTGGAGATGACATGCCAGCAAGCAGTACACGACCCGGGGTTGCTCGGTTCTGCTTGCCCGGATGCAAATCCAGGCATCGACCGCGCCGAAACGACTTCCCCGCAAGCTGGTCGAAGCGCTGGCCTCGCTGAAACGACTTGCGGGCAAGTCCGAGAGGCCACCGACCCCCTCATCCTTGCTAGCGGGCAAGCCTCTCCGGCTGGGCTCGCCTCGCTCAGCGCTTGCTCGCAAGTGAATCAGCCGCCACGCACGTCCAACCGGCTTGCGGGCGAGCCAGTCGGACACCGGCCGTCCCACCACCTGATTGCCGCGAGGCCGCAGGGCAACGCTGATGTCACTTTCTTAGCAACTGGGTGTGAGCCGGAGCCGATAAGGAACAGTAGACGGACCGGGTTGGGGCCCTGATGGCCCGCACAAGGCCCGACGCGGCCGCCAGCATCACTTCGCTAGCAACTGAGTGTGAAGCGGAACCGATAAGGAACAGTAGACGGACCCAGTTGGGTTCCCAGCGCGCTCGAGTACGGCCCCATGACTCCCGCAGGACTCATCCCGACCCCCACCGTCGGCCCACCGCGGTCCGCGGCGGCCTTCGAAGAGCTGCTGCCGGAAATCCTGGCCGTCACCGAGGAGACTATCCCGCCCATCCTCATCGATATCCCGACGGCCGTCACCACCGTGCTCGGGGCGCTGCCCGAGATCCGGGCATTGAGGCCCGAGATCGTCGAATCGCTTCCGAAGCTCGACTTGGCCCAGTTCGACAAGCTCGAACGGTACACCCTGGCGGTCAGTCACGCCCACGCCGTGCACCGAGCAGCTCTCGGCCCGCAGCTGTCTCTGTCGACGTTGGCCCGCGAGCTCGCCAAGCACAGGGACGTGCTGCTCTCGGACGCTCGTTCGCTCGCCTCCCACGAGCTCATCAAGGCCGAACGGCTCGCCGGGTGCAAAGCCAAACCGGGCTATCGGGCGCTGGCCTACGACGTGCTGACGCTGGTCCAGGTGCTGAGAGAGGCGTGGAAGGACGTGCACGACCAAACGCCGGTCACGCTCGCCGGGCTGGACAAGGCGGCGGCCACAGCCGAGACGCTCTTGAGGGCGGTCGGCCTGAGGGAGCAGGCCGCGCCCACCGTCGCCGAGGCCACGGTGCTCCGGCGCAAGGCGTTTGCTCTGTTCATGAAAGTGTACGCGAGGGCGCGAGCAGCGGTGCAGTACCTGCGCTCCGAGATCGGCGATGCGGACGGCATCGCACCGTCGCTGTACGCGGGCAGGGCCAAGCGCAGGAGAACCGAAGGCGAAGCGCCCCAGGGGACGCCAGCGTCGTCGGAGCCCGGCAGCGAACCCAGCGCCATGTCGCCGCCGTCGGAGCAGCCGAGCGGCAACGGCGCGGTGCCGACGCCTGAACCACCGGACACTAGGCAGGCAGCGGACCGAGCTGGCTCTGGGGCCTTGTCGGCCTTGAGCCAGGATGCTCCAGCAGAAATCACGCAACTGTTCCGCATGTTGCTGAGCGGCCGCGGTCCACCGGTGGCGAAAGCCTGAGGGCGGGGGTCGCTTTTTCCTTGTTCCAAACCACGCACATCCCGACGGGCCCAGCCCTGTTCACTGGCGTGCTCATGCAGATGCACGACGAAGGAGGATAGAACGATGAAGCAATCAGAGGTTCTGGAAGCGATCCGCCACGGACGCGCTGCGATGGGCTGGGTAGCCCTCGGCGAAGGTTTGGAGGTCATGGCCCGGCCGGCCAGGGTGGGTGACCTCCTGGTGGCCGTGTCCGCCCGCACCGCTCAGCAGTGCGCCGAGGCACTGTCCACTGCCGAATGGGTCGTGTCGCTGACCACGCCGAAGGTCGAAGACCTCGGGACCGGTAGTCTCCGGCGGCACGCTGGGCGAGCGCTGCCTGGCTTGGTGTCTGCGCGAAGCCGAGGAGCATCATAAGCCCGACAGCGGCCGGATAGCGTTGTATCACGCCGCCGCGGTGCGAGGCGGCAAGCCGCTCGGTATCAAGACCGGCAATCATTGCGCCAGCGCGCAGAGCCGCGCCATGCTGGAGTGTCTGTTGCCCGGAGACGTGAAACCGCGCGAACCGCGGGCGTCGGCCAAGGAAATCATGGCGGACGCCGTCAAGCTCGGGCGATGGCGGTCGGTAGCAGAGGTTCGGGGAGGCAAGTGGCTACCGCGGGCCGGGGATTTGGCGATCTACGATCGGTCGATCGCAGGGCGGCCGGAGACGAGCTGGTACGGGCACGTGGATCGGGTGATCCGGGTGTCGGAGGACCAGCGGGAATACGACAATGTGGGGGCCAATGAAGTGGCGGGCAGCTGGCGCATCGAGTCGACGCCGTTCAATCTGCCGAGGTTGCTGGGGTTTGTGGGGGGATGCCCCGTCGGCTGTTGAACTCTTGAGGTAGCGGCGGCTCCTTGGCCGGCCTGAGAATCGGGTCTGCCAAGAACCAAGCCC
>JAFGIS010000271.1 GCA_016929495.1 Polyangiaceae bacterium
CCCGTGCTGCAGGCGCCCGCTCGCCCGCCGCCAGCCCGCGCCGGATCAGAACCGGCCCGGTCGATCCCACACTTACGGGAACGGTAGCTTGGTAGCACACCTGCCGCGACTCACCGACGGGGTCGAGCGACCACCGGCCCGTGGACCGCGCCTCGATGGCATCGCTCAGAAGGCGCACACGGGCTCGGTCCGATCAAGACTCGACACAAGCGAGTCCGCATGAGCTGGAGTAAACTGTCTGGCGTGTTTCGGTCTGGGAGACCAAAGAGCATGCAGTCTGCCCTGCTGGGCACGCGGGCTGCTCTGCTTTGGCTCGTCGCGCTATTGGCAGGCTGCGGCGGAGAGACTGGCGACAGTGACGGATCCAAGAGCCCGACCTCTGGTGGCGCCATGGCGATGGACGGGGGCAGCGGGGGCTCGTTCTCGACCGGCGGTACCGGGGGCAGCCCCAATAGCGGAGGCACCGGAGCTGTCCTGAGGGAAACTGGAGGCATGACCAACGAACCACAGGACGACGAGTGCAAGTACACGGCTCTCTACAACGCAATTCGAGTCGTTGCCGTCGGGGAGGGGCAATGTGTGCTCTGGCTGGAAGAGCCCCCCGAGGGGTTCGATCTGACTCCCTACCACGTGCGAGGCGCTGTTGTCTTGGACAGCGAGGGGCGTATCGTCGAGGTTTTCGGGTCCGGCTACCTCCGTCGGCTAGGCAGTGACGCCAGCGAAAGTTGGCCATGCTATGCAAACCAAACGATCCAATACGCGTGCGAGCCCTCCATTTGAACTACGAGTCGCGGAGCACCGGGGCCAGAGCCGCCGAGGCGGCAGGTATTGCGGTGGCGGGGAGGGCCCGCGCGGCAACGACTGACCCCATCCAGCAGGTGCGCGAGGCTGCGGACACCCCGACACCGAAGGTTCCATTATTCTCGCGCGGGCCCTTCACGTGAGTCCGCGATGGCGGTAGCGCCTGTGCTTGTGCGGCGGATCTTCTACTCAGCGTTCGTGCTCGGCGCCGCGGCCTGGGCCCTGTCACGGTACTGGCCCGGCAGCAAAGCGGAGACCGCCGAAGTCCAGGATGAAGCGAGCACGCACTCGCGGGCGCCCGCGGCAGTGGAGCCGGCTGTAGTGGGTACTAGCCGGGACATCCCCCGGCTGGCGGGCGCAACCGATGCGGCGGCCGACGGCCGGTCGTTGCTAGACCAGGCCCGCGAGCTCCTTGTAGATGATCCCGCGCGAGCCGAACGTCTAGCCCGCAAGTACGCGGAACGCTACCCGAACAGCTCCGACATGGACGAATGCGACGCTCTTCTCGTCTACGCCACATGGAACGGCAGCGGCGTCGATAGGGCGCGAGCCGAGGCATCTCGCTACTTCAGACGGCACCCGCGTGGAGAATACACGGAGCAACTTTCGAGACTTACTGGAATGCATCCACGGTTCAGCCCACTAGACCCTCCCAGGTCTTCTGGTCCATAGGACTCCAGGCCCGCCTCCGCGGCGGCATTGCGCCGGCCCTGACTTCTGCGACAACGGTGGCGGCAGGGGGTCATGCTGAGTCCGGCGCCAATCCGGGCGCGGGCGCGCACACCTGAAGTCAGAGACGGTCGACTTGGAGCAGAACGGACTCCAGCGTGTCACTCGAGCGAGCGGCGATACCAAGTCTCGACGTCTGGCTTCAGGAAATACGGCTCCGTCATGGACACCGGATGCCCAGAATAGTAATATGCAGGCATGAAAATATACTGTGCGGGCTGCGCCGCCCAGGAAATCTGCAGCGCTCCCCACCGCCCGAAACCGAGGTCCATGGTCGCCCAGTACGCGGAATAGGTGTACAGGTCTCCTAGTGCGGATCGGTAGTAGCCTAGAGCGTCCACGATCTGAACGGGGAAGACGGCCGCGTCGCGGATCGCCTCCGTGATGAAAGTGTGCACCCCAAGCAGGGACTGGTCGACGAAGGCTCCCATACCCACCACGCCAGCTGCTTCCGACGAGGCGCGCCGTGCAGCTTCGGGACTGCCCACAGCGTACTCGTCAAAAACGTTCCAGTTCTGCTCGACGAAGTAGGTGTCGAAGTGGCCGTCGGTATCGTCGAGAGCACCGAAGTAGTCGGTCATTTCGGGCGTGGGATTGTCGAGATAGGTGCGGTCCGGCAGGTAGTGACCATCCTCGCGCCCGTAGGCCAGGTCCCTCTCCGAAGCATGCATCCACTGTATCGTCCGTGGGTTGACGCCGAGAAGGCTCTGCAGGTTCGAAAGCTTCACGATGCGTTGCACGGCTTGTGTCGCTCGCCAGTCGATCCAACCAGGGGACTCATCGCACTTGTAACGATCACACGCCGGGTACCCAGGTAGGGGGCTGCGCCAGCAATGCGGGGACTCGCATGTGTTCTCGTTCAATGGCCAGTCGCGGGTATCTTGGGCTTGCGGCGCGCCTCCGATCAGACCCTCAATGAGCACCTGATGTCCGAATTGCGTCAGAAGCTGAGCATGATTCGGTGTGTCCCCCCAGCCGACCGCGTTGAAGTGCTTGACGAGTTCCTCGCTGAGCTGCGGATCGTAGTACGCCGAACCGAAGGTGCCGACGCTCTCGTAGTCCCAGACGTACTTCAGCATCAGCACCGACCGCGCCCCACCGTAGCTTTCCCCGACCAGAATGACTCGGTTGTTCTGCAGGGTCGGATGACGAGCGAGAAAGCGCAAAACGACTCGCAAGAAGTTGCCAGCGTCGCGGTCCATGTCGGTCCCCAGATCGGGCTCGTCCTCCGGGTTGGCGGGGTCCCTCAATGGATAGGAGAAACCTGCCCCGGGCGCGTCGATGTAGAGCAGATTGGCGAAATCCGTCCAACTGTCGAGATTCTCAACGATCTCATTTGGATAGGTGCGCGTTGGGTCGAGCGTCATGGGCCCGGTATTGAAGGCAGCCAGATAGCAGGACGTTGCACCCCCTGGACCACCGTTGAAGATGACGGCGAGCGGCTTCGTCTCCGGATACTTCTCGGCCGGATGGAACGAGTACCAGACACGGTGCCTAGGACTCGTCCGCTGGTAGCCCTCCGCCCAGTAGTCTCCGCCGTCAATCTCTAGGAACCCAGCTTCGTCAGCGGGAGATGCAGCACGACCTTGGTCGTCGTTCCGCGTGTCGGCCGAGCAGGACCAGGTCGGGTCCAGGGTGAGACAGCCGCTGACCTCAGGAAAATGGAAGGGTGCCGTATAGAGCTCCACTTCGGCGTCGGCTGACTGCGCGACGACGGTTCCGCTGACTGCCTGCCACCGGAGAGTCGCTTGTGCCCACGGCGCCAGGATCGAACCGGGAAATCCTAGCTCTCCCACCCCCACCGAGCTGATGGTGAGCGTCGAGACGTTGTTGAAGTTCCAAAGGATCCTGCTGGGTCCGCACGGCGGTCTATTGAACCCCGCGTTCTGCATGACGGCAGAGGCGGCACCGGTGACATTGATGATAACGGTCGAAGTTGCAGGAACGTTGATCTCGTAGGCAAATGTGTTGTTGAATTGGGCTGGCGTCACTCTGAACACATTCAACTCTGGGTCGCTCCCCGCGAACTTCAGTGTGCTGTACTCCTTGACCGCCGCGATCGAAGCATAGATCGCGGTGTTGTTCAGCGTGTTCGACATGGCCTTGAGCTTTGCCGTCGTCGCGACGAAATTGAACGGCCACGTCGTGAACTTCGTGGGGCCACCAGCCGGGAACGTGACTTCGAAACCGCCGTAGTAGTCGTGGTAGAGTACTCTGCCGTACACTGTACCCCTACTCAGGATCGCTCTATTCGCGATCAATGCAATGTCGTCGGCTTCGCCGTGATTCATGCGGAACCATCCGATGTTGACAGTCTGCGATGCCGCCACAGGTCCCTTGGTGTCCCGGAGATGGCTAAGTGAGCCGTTCAAGGCGATGATGTTGAAATCGCGCGGGTAGTATTGGCCCGTGCCCTCTATGGGACCTTGGGTCCACGCGTAGCGTCCGCAGTAGTCGACATCGGGGTTGTGGTCCTCGTGATAGGCCGCTGCCTTCTGGACGCAAGCGACACCCCAGTGGCTAGTGCAGCAGTCTTCGAATCCGGGCTGGCCGCAGACGTACTCGACGGGGTCCGCGGAACCATTGGGAGCCAGCGGATCACCAGGTTGGCACCAACGCTGCGCTGCCAGCCCGACACGTGCAGCCAACAGCGCGGACAAGGCGGTTGCACACAGAATAGCGCTCCTCGGTAGACGCATGGATGTACCTCCTGCTCGTTTGGGTCTGGGTCCCCAATGTGAGATGCATGTTTGGTAGCACCCGCAAGAATCTCACGTCAAGCAACGCTTGTCCCCGTTTCCGTGGGGGGGCCAGCGATTGCAGAAGGACAGTGGGCGCTGCCTTCGCGAGACACAAATCCACGTCCCGCGCCCCTAACGACAAGCCGCGGTTCGTTCTTCCTGCCTGGAAGACGCGCAGACCAACTCAGGCGCCGCGGTGGTACCCGCGACCCCACGATCGACCTCGCGATGGTGCGCTTGGTCGTGGTGACCAGAAGCCCAAGTGCATATCACCGCGTCTCAGTTGGGACCAGCCTCGGCTCGCTATCTCAGCCGCGATCGGTGGTCCGCCGGCCGAGTCGCAGTCGCCGGAGGTGGAGGTCATCGCGGGGTCCAGTTCGGCTGAGTGTCAGTTCC
>JAFGIS010000272.1 GCA_016929495.1 Polyangiaceae bacterium
AGCTGTTCTGGAAGCTGTTGTATTGGCCGCCCACGCCCTTCATGTTCATGACGACGTCCACCGGTCCCTGCTTCCAGGTCAACGACCTGTTGTAGTAGTTGGCCACGATCGTCGGGGCGATGGCACCCAGTCCCATATGGACGCCCAGGTCCACTTGGGAGTCGCCGGCGTGGTCGTCGAAGTAGACGACGTCAGGATGATACTTGTTGATAGCGTCATCGACGCGATACATGAACTGAGTGCCAAACGCCGAATTGTTGCACGACTGGTTGGCGCAGTCGCCGCTGTGCTTGGGACCGTAGAGATCCACGGGGTCCAGGCCTTCCCACCATTGGCCTTGGCCGTCCGCCTTGGTGAGCAGCGCATCGAAGGGACCCTTCGCGCCGTTGGTGTAGCGAGCCGGCATCCACTGCCCGTAGGTTCGAGCCGGAGTGTTGTGGAAACCGATGCCGAAGCGAAGCCCCTTCTCGCGCGCGATCGGCGCCCAAGTGCCCACGATGTCCTTCTTCACCCCGACTTTGACGGAGTTCCAGGGCTGGTAGGCCGAATCGAAGTTGTCGAAGTTGTCATGGTGTGAGCCCATGGCCATGAAGAACTTCGCACCCATTTGGACGTACAGATCCATCAACGCGTTGGGATCCCATTGGTCGATCACCCAGTCTCTGCAGATCTCCTTGTAGCCGTATTCCGATGGATCCCCGAAGTGGCTGACGTGGTAGTCGTATTGGGCCGAGCCCTGTTGATACATCCGAAGGGCGTACCAGTCGCCCTGCTCGGGCATGGACTGCGGATCCCAGTGCGCCCATGCGCCGAATTTGGCGTCGCGCCACCACTGGGGCGCTACATAGGCCAGGCCCAATGCCTTCCAGTCGGCGCTGTACGCGCCCGCGGCCACGGGGAACTTCGGCAGGTTCCAGATGTCCGTGCCCGCGAGGCCCCCCGTGCTGTTCTGGCCGCCGGTCCCAGCCGCGCCTCCAGTGCCGCCGCTTGCACCCGTGGCGCCGCCGACGGCCGTGCCTCCAGCGCCGCCGCTCCCTCCCGCGCTCGTTTGGCCACCCGTGCTGGTCCTGCCCCCAGGGCCGCCTCCGCGCCCGGTTGCGCCGCCCGAGCCTACCGTGGCCCCTCCCGTGGCCGCGCTGCCGCTGGCCGCGGTCTGGCCGCCGTCTCCACCGGAGCCGACAGCGCTTGCGCCGCCCGAGCCGACCATTGCCCCTGCCGAGCCGGTGCCGCCAGCCGCCGAGCCGCCCGATCCCGCTGTCACGCCGGTGCCGGTCGTGCCACCGACGCTCGCCGTTCTACCGCCCGAGCCTGGCGCACCGCCACCGTACGCTCCGCCCGCACTTGCGGTGTGTCCTTCCTTTGCAGCCGAACCTCCGGCGCCCTGGGACACGTCGTCGCCTTTGCCGTTCGATGAGCCGCAAGCGCAGAGCGCGCCGACGCCGAGAAGGAAGAAAGGCCGCGACCATAGGACGGTCGACACACGGGCGGATGTACGCTTCGAAACCATGTCACGTCTCCTCCAGCTCCGTGGAGCTCATCGAGTTTGCACCGATATCGTGTGCTGCAATTTCAGAACCCAAGATGATCCAGGTGTGCGCACCAGGTGGCCGGCGCAGCCCATGCGCTAGTAGACCGCGAATTCGGCAATGGCCGGAGGAGCTTCTGCCGAATCGATGACCAACGCGATGGCGTCCGCAGTCGTGGCCGTGAGCTGCCAGAGCTGGCGCTGGCCTATGGTAGTACCCGAGATGATGACGTCCGAGGCGTCCGTTGGCGTCCTGTCCCAGCTACCGTCGCGCTTGAGCTCGACGTGGTAGCCCGTGACCCGCTCCCCGAGCTCGATGGGCTCGCGGATGCTGATGACCGTGAACGTGATGGCGGAGGCTGGTGTCACCTCGAGCCGCGCCGAGGTCCTGCCTTCCTCGGCCGCCCAATAGCTGCAGATGTCATCGTCGAGCGCCTGGTCAGCGTCGAATCCCGCGTGCTGCCACGTCGAGTCGGCCGTCACCGACTCGCCCTGGATCAGATTGCTGCTGAAGAGCGATGCGTACCACGACCCGAATCCCGCGAGCAGGTCGAGGTCAGGCGCATCGAGCTTTCCGGATGCCGTCGGGGGGACGTTCAGCAGGAGCGTCGAGTTCATGCCGACGGTATTGAAGTAGATCGTCTGCAACGACTCGAGCGAGATGACCGCGCCGTTTGGATGCCAAAACCAATCCGGGATGCGATCCGATACGGGCGCTTCGGAGGGGTACCACACGTTCGAGGGCCCGCCTCCGGGAACGTCGCCGACACTGGTTTGCGAGCGATTCGGTTGGCCGCTTTGGTTACCGACGTACCGGATATCCACGCCGTTGGTGGCGATCTCCGGGCCCATCATCACCAACACATCCGGCTGCAACTGCTTGGCGAGCTCGGCGATCCCCGCCCAGTCGAGCGAATCCGGAGCATGGGTCCCCACCATGTGGATCTCGTCGATCGGGCCATACTGGGTCAATAGCTCCGTGAGCTGGCTGCGGAAGTACGCCTCGTAGCCGGAATCGGAGCTCGGATAGTGCTGGTCCCACGGCGACACGTAGAGCCCCACGCCCATCCCAGCCGCGCGCGCGGCATCCACGAACTCCCCGACCACGTCTCCCTGACCGTTCTTCCACGGGCTCGTCTTGACCGAGTAGTCCGTATACGCTGACGGCCAGAGACAGAAGCCCGTGTTGTGCTTGGCCACCAACATCGCTTGGCCGAAGCCGGCGTCCTTGAGCGCGTTCATCCACTGGGTCGCGTCGAGACTCTCGGGGTCAAAAAGCAAGGCTGTGTCCTTGGACGTGTCTCCGAACTCGGTCCCGTCGAAGGTCTCCAGTCCCAAGTGCAAGAACGCCGTCAGCTCGGTGCGCTGATAGGCGACCTGAGCTGGCGTCGGAAGCGGTCCGACCCCCGGCGGACTACCGGCAACGCGGGGGCAGCCCTGGACGCCCGAGGGAGCTCCGCCGCTG
>JAFGIS010000273.1 GCA_016929495.1 Polyangiaceae bacterium
CACGCAGCAGACCACGCCAAAGGCGACGCCGAAAACGCACCCTCGCCCGCCGAGGGGTGCGTTTTCGGCGTCGCCGCCACGGTTGGCAAACTGATTGGTGCTCTAGACGGGGCGCGGCCGCTGTGCGCCCGAGTTCGGATGCTAGTGGCGTGTCTCCAAGACACGCCACATAACCAGAAACCCGTGTCCTGGCCCCGACTGCGGGCATTGTCCGCAGAACTCGACGGATTCGCCCCGTTCGAGGCCGTCGAGTTCTGCGGCGAATCACGGTGATAGGGCACTAGCGAGTCAGCGCGAGCAGGGCCGCCGCCACGAGGGCGACCAAGGCTGCGAGCAGAACTCGGCCCAGACGTCCTCGCGCGCGGGTCGCAGCGCTCGGATCCAAGGTCGTCGGCACCGGCGCGGCTGCGACAGGATCGGTGGACTCGCGTGCCGGACGAGCCGTCCGCGGCGGCTCTGCGGGCACCGGTTGTCTGGAGCCGTCAGCCGTCAGCGTTGGGAGCGAGAGAAGGCGCGGACGGGCGCCCGCGTCGTCGTGCGGCTCGGGGCCGGGCTCCGGCTCCTGCGCGGCGGGTGTCGGCGCCGATACCGCGGGCAGAGAAACAGGGGGATCGTCATCCGCAGCGGGACCACCGCTGCGCTGCACGGCGCTGTCGTCCGTTGGCCGTGTCGGGTCGACCAGCGTCGAGTCATCCCAGCCGCCTTCGGCGCCAGAACCTGGCCGCGGCTGGGGGCCCCCTGCGGAGCTGTGGGACAGCTCGTCGGGCCGCATCACCAACCCGCTCGACGCCGTTGGCGTCAAGGTGCGCTCCTCCGTCGTCATTTCCCGCTCGCTCCGCTCCGCCAGCGCGAGCAGCAGGGGCTTGTGCGTGGTGTGGCGCAGTGCGTCGACGGTCTGGCGACGTTCCGGACTGAGCCGTCGGCGCACGACGCGCGCGACGTCCGAGGGCGTCACGACGTTGCCGCTCGAGGTGAGCCACTGCTCTAGCGCCAGCCGCATGTGTTCCGCCGTCTCGAACCGGTCCACCGGATCGGCCCTGAGCGCCTTGACGATGATCGCCTCCAGTGCCTCAGGGTAGCTGTCGAGCAACTCTCTCGGCTTGCGGTACTGACCGCGCAGTATCTTCGGCATGGCGGCAGGTCCGCGTCCGAAGGGGCGCAGGCCCAAGGTCGCGACATACAGCACGCAGCCGAGGGCATACACGTCCGAGCGACGACTGACCCCACGACCTATGATCTGCTCAGGCGGGATGTACGCGAACTTGCCCTTGATGTCTCCGGTGCGGGTGCGTTCGTGTAGCTGGTGGCGTGCCTTGGCGATGCCAAAGTCGGAGACCTTCACCTGTCCTTCCTGGGAAAGAAGGATGTTCGGAGGCGAGACGTCGCGGTGCACGATGTTGAGCGGATTGCCATCTGGATCGGCCGCTTCGTGGGCGGCGTGGACCCCGCTGCACGCATCGGCGACGATCCGTGCCGCATACTGGTAGCGAATCGGTCTGAGCTTGTCCCCCTGGTGCAACAGACCGGAGAGCGCGTCGCCGGCAACCCACTCCATCACCATGTAGAGCAGGCCGTCGGCTTCGTCGAACTCGTACAGCTCGCAGACGTTCGGGTGGTGTATCGCACCGGCCACGGTGGCCTCATCGACCAGCATGCGCGCGTACTCGGCGTCCGCCGCATACTCGGGTCGGATGACCTTGAGGGCGACCGTGCGGGCGAAGCCGAGCTTGCCCTCTGGCTTGGCTGCCCACACATGCGCCATGCCGCCGGCAGCGAGCGGTGCAAGCAGCTTGTAGCGGCCCACCATGTTGCCGACTCGCAAGAAGGCCGGCCCTGGTCGGGCTTTTTCCGGGCTGACCACTGCTGGGTTCCTCGCTAGCTTCCTTCGGACGACTCGACCAGAGCCTCGGCTGCGCTGCTCCCAATTGATGCTACGGACGCATCATGGTAATTTTTAGTTTCAGTGCACGCTAGCGAACCTGATGTGCCGGGAACCGAGAGCCGGCTGAGGCCTGGAGATACCCTGGGGCGCTACCAATTGCTGGTTCCGGTGGGCGCTGGCGGAATGGGGCGGGTGTGGGCAGCTAGAGCACTCGGCCCGCGGCCCACGCAGCGGCTCGTGGCGATCAAGACGGCACTCGGGAACGAACAGGCGAACCAGGAGTTCAAGCGCCGGTTCATGGATGAGGCTCGGATCGCTTCGCTCATACAGCACCCGAATGTCTGCAGCATCCATACATTGGACGAAGAAGACGGCATCCTCTATCTCGTCATGGACTGGTCGGATGGTGCGACCCTGCGGGAACTGCTCGATGCCATCCCGGGCCACCGATTGGAGCCGGCCGTGGCGGCACGGATCGTGGCCCGGGTCGCGGCAGGGCTGCACGCGGCACACGAGCTCGAAGACGCGGACGGACAGCCCTTGAACGTCGTTCATCGCGACGTCTCGCCGCAGAACGTGCTGCTCTCGGCCCAAGGGTACGCGCGGATTGCCGACTTCGGCGTCGCCAAAGCGCGTGGGCAGCTGCACCAGGCCACGGAAACGGGCGAAGTGAAGGGCAAGCTGTCCTACATGGCCCCCGAGCAGGTCACCTCGAAGAACTTCGACCGGCGGGTGGACGTCTTTGCACTGGGTTGCGTTCTGTACGAGGCGACCGTCGGGCGTCGCCCGTTCCAGGGTGATGACGCGCTGGCAACCCTCTACCAGCTGCTCGAACGCCCGCTGACGCGCCCCGCGGAGCTGTGCAGCGAGTTCCCGGAGGCTCTGGAAGCTATCGTCGTCAGGGCGCTCGCCAAGGACGTCGAGTCTCGCTACCAGACAGCGGCAGAGATGGAACACGCCCTGGAAGCCTGGATCGCTTCTACGGGCCGGGTGGTCACCGAGAGAGACATCGAGCTCGTACTGAAGCGTGTGCTCGGAGGCGCCATCGACCAGCGCAACGAGCGCATCCAAGAGACCGTGCGCAGGCTCGAGCGCAGGGAGCCCGTGGACGAGCCGAGTCGTCCTGTTGCCATCGCGGACACCAACAGTCCTTCGGTCAGGTCGCTGTCCGGTGAGCCGACCCTGGCCAAAATGAATTCGTTCTGGACACGCACCAGAGTTGCTTTTGCGATGCTGGCGCTGCTGGCCACGGGTGCGCTCGTGCTGGGCGGAGTTGCGCGGTCGCTGAACCACGTGAGCCAGGCATCCTCGGCTCGACCGCGCCCCGCTGACAGCGGGCAGGTGGCAACGCAGGCGTCGAGCGCCGATCCGGGCAACGAGCCCCCGCGGCGGGTCGTCGTGACGCTGCGTGCCGCCCCATCCGCGGCGAAGCTCTTCCTGGATGGTGAGCCAGTTCCGAACCCTTACGCGGCGCACGTCACGGCATCCGGTGTCTCCCACAGCGTTCGCGCATCGGCGGCTGGGCACCGGGAACAGTCGGAAACGGTCGTGTTCGACCGTGACCGCGCGGTCGTGCTCGACCTGGTACGGATCCCGGTCGCGACGGCGGTGGTGCGGGCAGCAAGCAAGAAACCCGCGCCGCGGACCGCGGCCGACGCAGGGCGACCGCCGGATAAGACGCAACGCAAGCCGCGTGTGCTCGATCCCGACAACCCTTTCGCAACGCCGTGAGCATGGACGGCCCCACAGTCGGATGCCGGTAGCGTGAGCGGCGGCGTCGACTCAATCGAAGCGAGGCCCGAGCTCGACGGGGCGCATTCGGATCCCTGGCGCTCGAACGGCCTTCGAGCGCCAGTGCCGCTCGGCCGAAGTGAGGCCCGTGGTTGTGCTCCGCCCTACTTGGGTGAGGGCGGAGCACAACCACTGGCCTTGCATCGATCTGCCTCGCGGCACCCCTCGTCTTCTGGCCAGTCGGCGCAACTCCTGGCCGGAGTTGCGCCGACCGGCACTAGCCCCCGGATCGATTGGAACACGGGCAGGACGGCGGTAGGGTAGGTCTCACGAATGGAATCGACGTCAGAGCCAGTGACCCTGCGCCCCAGGCTGCTCGAGCTGTTGGTGTACGCCGGGCAAGACGTGCGCGCCTATCCACTTCCGACGACCGGCCATGTGACGATCGGCCGCTCGTCGAGCTCGGACATCCGTGTGGACCATCGGTCCGTCTCTCGGGAGCACTTGGTCGTCCACCTCGACGACGGGATCGAGGTCGAAGACCTGGGCAGCTCCAACGGAACCATGCTCTTCCGGACGAGCCGCTGGCCCTCGCAGTCCACGGTGCTCGGACAGGAGAGAACGGAGCCCGGCGGCGTGACGATTCCGCCTCGTACCCGAACGCGCGTGGGTGCAGGCGAGATGGTGCGGATCGGCTCGATCTTGCTCGTGTTCCAGGTACGCAAGCACTCGGAGACTCTCGGCGGCAAACCAGATGCCACCGCACGGGGCGGAGGACCGAAGGTCCTGCTCGACGAAGAGATGCAGCGGATCTATCGCCTTGCCACCCGAACGGCCGCGACCGACATCTCCGTGCTCATCCTGGGCGAGACCGGTGTTGGCAAGGAAGTGCTGGCCGAGACCATTCACTTCCGCTCGGCGCGCGCGTCCAGAGCGTTCTTGCGACTGAACTGCGCTGCGCTCTCCGAGTCGTTGCTCGAGAGCGAGCTGTTCGGCTACGAGCGCGGCGCCTTCACCGGTGCGCACCAGACGCGTATCGGATTGCTCGAAGCCAGCGACGGGGGGACCGTCCTTCTCGACGAGATCGGAGAGCTTCCGAACGCAATACAAGTCAAGTTGCTCCGTGTGCTCGAGGAGCGAGTCGTCCGTCGCATCGGATCGAACAGGCCTCGGGCCATCGACGTACGTTTCATCACGGCGACCAACCGGGATCTGGGTCGCGCCGTGTCGGCGGGCCTTTTCCGCCGCGATCTGTACTTCCGCATCAACGGCGTGCAACTGTTGATTCCGCCGCTGCGGGACAGACGATGCGAGATCGTGCCCCTCGCAGAGCACTTCCTGCACGACTTCTGCGAGAGGTCGGGACTGGCCGCGCCGAGGATCAGCGACGAAGCTACGAGTCGGCTGCTCGAGTACAGCTGGCCCGGTAACGTGCGCGAGCTGCGGAACGTCATGGAGCGAGCGCCGTTTCTGTGCACCGAGGGCGTCGTCGGCGCGGAGCATGTGCCGACGGAATCCGAGCCCGTCGAGCCGCTGTTCGGCGACGAGGATGAGTTCGACGTCCCCACGGAGGTGTTGGAGCCGCCGCGCGGGACGTCGCTCGAACCCTCCGAGCGCGAGCGCGATACGTCGGAGCGCGACCGCATCACCCGGGCTCTGGAGGCGTGCGGCGGCAACCAGACGCGTGCTGCCAAGCTGCTCGGAATGTCGCGTCGCACCCTGGTCAACCGTCTGGATGCCTACGGTCTGCCGCGGCCGCGGAAGTCATGACGGGGGCTGCCCGGCGTGCGCTTCTCAGTCCCGTGCGCCGAGCCACGGCCCTCCGGTGATCTCGCGAACGAGCTCGGTGGCGTACCCGCCGGAAGGTAGCTCGAAGCGGACGCGCAGGGAGTGGTCGTCGATGGGCACCACCTCGAGCCCCTCGGGGCGCATGACGAGGTCTCGTCGCGTGCCAGGGGCGTAGCGGCCCAGCCGCTCCCAGTCGTCTGGGCCGAGTGGCAGCTCGGCAAGGACCTGGCGCTCGAGCTCGGCGGCTTCCTCCTGGGCAGCTCGCATTTTGGGTCCGGGCAGGGGACCCGTGAGGTGCAGGTCGCCGGCGAGCAGGCGCGGCAGCTCCACGTCGGGGTCGACGACCACGAAGACGCTGTTCGAGCCGTGCAGCCGGACCACTTCGCCCCGCAGGAGCCGCTCGAGCCCCGTGGCGCGACGCAGCGTGACGTAGCGATTGAACACCTCGGACTGAAGAACGCTCGGATACAGCTTGTCGTCGAAGCGCGACCGAGAACGGGGCCGTCGAGCACGGTCGCGGCCGGGGCGGCGCGAAGCGCTCGAGTCCTGGGCGGTCGAGGTGAGCCAGCGCAAGGCCTGGCCCAGGTTGCCGCCTCCTACCCCGAAGCGCTGTGCCCCGAAGCAGTTGGCGAGGCCGGCCTTCTCGATTCTCTCGCACAGTGCTCGGGCGCGTTCGACACCGCCGTCCTCGATTCCGACGAGGCGTATGTCGAACCGATTGCCCCTCAGGTGTCCGGTTCGGAGCTTGTTCTCGTGACGAGTGTGCTCGACGAGTTCGAGGCCCTCTGGGAGGCGCCACTCCTGCGGCGGAGGCGCCTTATCGGGCAAGGACAGCCACTGAGTCGTGACCCCATTCTTGTCCTTCATCCCCGCCGTACCGATGTCTCGCGGGTCGACGGCGGCGGCCCTGGCTAGGGCTCCGACCATGCTCGGCGTGGTCCAGCCCCGTTTGCGTATGCGCACGAACCAGTGGGGGCCCTTGCCGCTGAGC
The DNA here is from genome assembly GCA_016929495.1 of Polyangiaceae bacterium. GTDB lineage: Bacteria > Myxococcota_A > Polyangia > Polyangiales > Polyangiaceae > JAFGIS01. The sequence continues at coordinate 6,393 of JAFGIS010000273.1, forward strand.
GGATAGAGTCCGACCTCATCCACCACGAAATCTTCGGGCAGGGGGCCTATCTTGCCTCCTGCGGGACGCAAATCAGCGTGGAAGCGCAGCGGCTCGTGCGATTGCGGCACGGCTGGGTCCAGCCCGGACCCGTTCGGCCTCATCGGAATCCGTTCATGTACGGCAATCGGGCGGCCGTGGCCTGGATCTCCGCTCGAGCCGACAACAGCTCAACCGTGGTGTCCCAGAGCCCTTCGATCAGCTGGCGGCGGGCCCCCTCGGGCATTTCGAGCGTGTACGACCGTCCGGCGGCCGACACCGTATGAGTCTCCAGGTCGAGGCCCACCGGGTTCGTCGGGTCTGCCTCGACGGCGCGCATCAGCTCGCTGATGGCCGCCTTGGGGACCACGACGCAAGGGATCCCGAGCGCCAGACAGTTGCCGAAGAAGATCTCGGCGAAGCTCTCGCCCACCAGCGCCTGCATTCCCTGACGCCAACGCCTGAGCGCCTGTGGCGCATGCTCACGCGACGAGCCGCAGCCGAAGTTCTTGTTGGCCAGCAGGATGCGGGCCTGCTCGAAACGAGGGTCATCGAAGGGATGGAGCGAGCCGCTGCGCCGCGCCTCTGCCCGGTCATCCTCGAACGCGTGTTCGCCGAGGCCGTCGAACGTCACCGTTCTCAGGTAGCGGGCCGGTATGATGCGGTCGGTGTCGATGTCGTCCCCGCGGACCGGAACGGCGCGAGCCGTGATGCGGATCCGCCGGCTATCCTGCTTGTCTTGTCCCATGGCGAGTGACTCCTCTCAGGCGGTGATGCCGAACAACCTGCGCGCGTCCGTGGTTTCGCCGGCAATGGCCGCCGCGGCGACCATCACCGGGCTCATGAGCAGAGTCCGGCCCGTGGGCGAGCCCTGGCGACCTTTGAAGTTGCGGTTGGAGGACGAGGCACAGACTTCACGACCCTGGAGCTTGTCCGGATTCATCGCGAGGCACATCGAGCAACCCGCCTCGCGAAACTCGAATCCAGCACGAGTGAACAGAGCATCGTAGCCGCGCACCTCGAGCTCGCGTCGAATGTCTTGCGAGCCAGGAACCACCAGAGCCTTCACGTGCGGTGCTACCTTGTAGCTGCCCCGCTCGAGCAGATGGGCCACCTCTTCGAAGTCGCTCATCCGACCATTGGTGCACGAGCCGATGAACGCCACGTCGATCTTGATGCCCGCCGCTGGCTGGCCCGGGCTGACGCCCATGTATCGGTAGACCTCTTCGACGCTCGCGCGTTCCTCCTCGGAGAACTGTGACGCTTCGGGGATCTTGCCGCCGATGCTCGTGGCCTGCCCTGGGTTGATGCCCCAGCTGATCATGGGTTCGATCTGTTCCGCGGAGAAGTGGACGACGTCATCGTAGCTCGCGTCCGGGTCGCTCCTCACGGAGTGCCAGTAGGCGACCGCCCGCTCCCAGGCTTCGCCCGACGGAGCGTAGCGACGGCCCTTGAGGTAGTCGTAGGTCGTCTGATCCGGGTTGACATAGCCCACTCGAGCCCCGCCTTCGATGCTCATGTTGCAGACCGTCATGCGCTCTTCCATGCTGAAGCGATCGAAGACGGAGCCGGCGTATTCGTAGGCGAATCCCACGCCGCCATTGACGCCAAGACGCTCGATGATCCGGAGGATGACGTCTTTGGCGTACACTCCCGGGGCGAGATCGCCGTCGACGACGATCCGACGGACCTTCAACCTGCCCATGCTCAGGGTCTGAGTCGCAAGCACGTCGCGCACCTGGGAGGTCCCGATGCCGAAGGCAATTGCTCCGAAGGCTCCGTGTGTCGCGGTGTGGGAGTCACCGCAGCAGATGGTCATCCCGGGTTGGGTCAGCCCCATCTCGGGACCGACCACGTGCACGATGCCGTGCTCCCGGCGCTCCGGGGAAAAGAAACGGATACCATGGCGGCTGACGTTGCCCTCGATCGCCACCATCATCTGTTCGGCGAGCGAGTCGGCGAAGGGACGGGCCAGACTCGTCGTGGGAATGACGTGATCCACCGTAGCGAACGTCCGCTCCGGGTGCAGCACCTCGAGCCCTCGCTCTTCGAGCATGCTGAAGGCTTGAGGAGAGGTGACCTCATGGATCAGATGCAGCCCGATGAGCAGCTGAGTCTGACCGGATGGCAACTGCCGGACTGCGTGGAGGTCGAACACCTTGTCATACAGTGTCTTGCCCATGGCTATTCTCCTGGCTGGGCTGAGGCGCATAGGCGCCGAGTCGTTCGGCTAGCTCGTTCCCGATCCGGGTGAAGACCTTCAGACGGCCGGGCGTCACTTTGAGCCAGATGGCACGGATGGCCGACTCACGCTGTCGTCGAAGTTCGCGCTGGACTGCCGCGCCCTTGCCCGTGAGGCCATAGCGTCGTTGGCGGCCGTCATCCGGAGAGACGGACACGCGGACGAGCTCCTTGTCGAGCAGCTGTCGCAGCGTCTTGGATACGGCTGCAGCGCTTGACTGGCGGACGCGCGCGAACATGCTCGGCATGAAGTGCTCGGTGGAGATCTCCTCGAGCACGGCCCACTGCTGTTCCGTCAGTCCCACGCTTTCGGCCAGCTGACGACGTCGCTCGGTGAACGCGTCGCTCAGGCGCTGAAGGCACGCGATGGCCGCGTGGACTTCCTCCAGGTGCTGCGGCGTCGTTGGCATGAGCCAATAATGAACCAAGGTTAATAATTAGTCAACACCAACTAACAACGGCACGCAGAACGAAGTTCGGCCTTTTGGCCGACCCGTCGCCCGAGTATCGAGGCGCCGCGGGGACGAGCTATGGGACCAGCCCCAGGGCGGCGAATTTCGCGACCGCACGCTCGCCATCTTCGGGGAACAGAGCAGCGTGCTCGCGGAGGATCTGGACGTACTTCGCGCACAGCGGCAGATCGATGCCGGTCACGTTGCCCAGGGCGTCCTGCAGCAGACTCAGGATCTGCTCCTCCATGGGCCTGCACGCCCGCAGATGCAGCTCTACCGCGTAGTCGACCCATCGCGCGCTGCCGAGGGCTGCGGCCAAGAGCAACGCGTGTTTCGAGGCAGACGTGCACACGCCGCCTCCGAGCGGTGACCCGGAACGGGAAGCCTCGAGCAGCCGCATGAGCTGAGACTCGAGCACCTGCTCGGCTTGGTCGGGCAGGCCCTGGGAGAGTTTGTGCGCAGCGAGTCGGCCCAAGAGGACCAGAGGGTCGGCGCGCTCTGTGGTTCGCCGTGCGCCTTCGTCGCTCGATGGCGGGCGACTGCTCGGCTGCGGCGTGTCTTCTCCCATTTCCGCGTCTGCCTGCGCGGGCGAGATACGAAGCTCCCGAGTGCCGAGCAGGATATGGTCGCCGTCGCGCAGAGGACACAGGCCAGAGATGCGGACGTTGTTCACGAAGACGCCGTTCGCACTTCCCAGGTCCTCGATCTGGACCTCCATGGGCGACACACGAAGCAAGGCGTGTTCGCGAGAGACCAGGGGGTCACGGATGACGATGCGGCAGTGTGGTGCGCGACCTATGAGCGCACGCTCGTTGCGCAGCACGTACTCGCGGTCCCCGATCGTGATAGACACGCCGTTCTCGAACGACGCTTCGCGTGGTCGATGAGGCGACGGAGGATCAGAGGGCGCCATGCAGAGAAGACTCCGGGCTGAACGATACCGGGGTCCCTCGTCCGCCGGCAAACGCAATCGCCTCCCCACCCGCTTTGCGTGTCGTTCGGCAGACCTACTTTCCAGTTTTGGGCCTCACCAAGTCCCGGTTCGGCCCGGCGGCGCCCCCACTACGTGAGGTGCAGCCGCTCGAGCACGGCATCCCCCACGGCCTGCGTCGGTACCGCGCGCGATGGATCGAGATCCTGGGTCCGAACCCCGTCGGCCACTGCGCGCTCGACCGCGCGTTCGACCGCGAGCGCCTCCTTCTCGAGCCCCAAGCTGTGCCGGAGGAGCAGGGCGGCGCTCAAGATCGTGCCCAGCGGGTTGGCGATGCCCTGGCCGGCGATGTCGGGCGCCGAGCCGTGGATGGGCTCGTACAGGCCGAGCCGGGAGTCGCCGAGGGATGCGCTCGGCAGCAGACCCAGAGAACCGCCGATCACGGCAGCCTCGTCGGACAAGATGTCGCCGAACATGTTTTCGGTGACGATGACGTCGAAGCTCCTCGGATGGGTGACCAGGCGCATGGCGCAGGAATCGACGAGCTGATGCTCGAGACGCACGTCGGGGAAGTCCTTCGCCACTTCGGAGGCAACTTGGCGCCAGAGCCGGGACGTCTCCAGTGCGTTCGCCTTGTCGACCGAGGTCACGAGCTTGCGGCGATGACTCGCGTGCAGAAACGCGAGCCGGACGACACGACGGATCTCCGGCTCCGTGTAGGACAGCGTGTCAACGGCGCGGAGGCCGTCCGGTGTCGTTTCCCGGAGGCACGGCTGGCCGAAGTACAGACCTCCGGTCAGCTCACGTACGATGAGCACATCGACACCGTCGGCGCGTTCGCGCTTGAGCGGGGAGCAGTCCTCGAGTCCAGGAAAAGCCCGTACCGGGCGCAGGTTGGCATAGAGCTCGAGGCCGAATCGAAGCCTGAACAGCCCCTGCTCCGGGCGGTGACCCGCACAAGGATCGTCCCACTTCGGTCCGCCCACGGCACCGAGCAACACGGCGTCCGCATGGCGGCAAGCGTCGAAGGCCTCGTCCGTCAGAGGCACACCGGTCGCGTCCATGGAGGCGCCGCCCACCAAGTGCTCTGGCATACCGAAGTCGTGGCCCCATCGCTGCGCCACGGCCTCGAGCACCCGGCGCGCCTGCTCGACGATTTCCGGACCGATACCATCGCCGGGCAGAAGGACGATACTGGCTCTCATCGGGGCTGCTCGGTCAACGCGTTTGGAATCGAGGGCGGCGGCCCGCTGGGAGGAGTTGCGAACACCGAACCGTCCAGAGCATCTCGGGTGCGGGTCCCCGCGTCGAGCAGACCGAATTCGATTCCATCTACCAGGGCCTGCATCGAAGCCTCGATGATGTTGGCCGAGGCTCCGACGGTGCTCCACGAGCGGCGTTCATTGCGAGTGTCAATGAGCACGCGAGTGATCGCCTCGGTGCCGTCGCGGCTGTCGAGGATCCGCACTTTGTAGTCGTCCAGGTGGATGTCCTGGATGGCCGGATAGACGGGAGCCAGAGCTTTGCGGAGCGCGGCGTCGAGGGCGCTTACCGGTCCGTTGCCGTCGGCCGCCGTGTGGAGCACCTGCTCGCCCACGCGTACCTTGACGACGGCTTCGACGAACGTATCGCTCGAGCGTCGCTGTGCGACCGTGACGGCGTAGTCGATGATGTCGAATAGCCGTTCGTAGTCCGGGGCGCGGCGCATGAGCAGCAGTGACACCGAGGCCTCGGCGCTCTCGTAGGACAGACCGCGCGCCTCGGCCTCTTTGATTTCCTGCACGGCTTCGATCGCGACCTCGGGAGCGACGTGGACGCCGAGCTCCTCGGCCTTGCTGAGCACGTTGCCTCGACCCGACAGCTCGCTCACGACGACGCGCATGCTGTTGCCGACAACCTCCGGATCGACATGCTGGTAGGACTCGATGTTGCGCCTGAGCGCCGCGACGTGAACGCCCGCCTTGTGCGCGAAGGCGCTGCGACCCACGTAGGGCATCTGGTGGTCGGGCGCGGCGTTGGCCACTTCGGCGACGAAAGCACTGAGCTCACTGATTTCGACCAGGCGCCCCTCTGGTACGCAGCGCAGGTCCAGTTTGAGCTCGCAGTTCGGAATGATCACGGTGAGGTTGGCGTTGCCGCAGCGCTCTCCATACCCGTTGACGGTACCCTGCACGTGTCTGGCGCCGGCACGAACGGCGGCGAGGCTGTTCGCGACGGCGCAACCCGTGTCGTCGTGGGCGTGGATGCCCAGACTCGCGTCACCGAGCCGCTCGTGTACGGCCCGTACCGTTTGCTCGACCACCCACGGCAGGTTGCCTCCGTTCGTGTCACACATGACGAGGACCTCGGCGCCGCCCCGACGGGCAGCCTCGAGCGTCGCAACGGCGTACTCGGGATCGGCGGAGTACCCGTCGAAGAAGTGCTCGGCGTCGTAGATGACACGCCGTCCTTCGCTCCGCAGGTAGCTGCAGGTGTCTTCGATGATCTGCAGGTTCTCGTCGAGGCTGATGCGCAGTACCTCTTTGACGTGCAGGGTCCAGGTCTTGCCGAAGATGGTGCAGACACGCGCTCCGCTCGTGACGAGCGCTTGGATGCTCGGGTCTGCGTCGGGAGCTGCCTTGGCACGGCGGGTGGAACCGAAGGCCGCGATGGTGGCATTGTTCCAGGTAATGTCGCGGGCGCGCTCGAAGAACTCGGCGTCCTTGGGATTGGAGCCGGGCCATCCCCCCTCGATGAACGAGACGCCGAAATGGTCGAGCCGCTGCGCGATGCGCAGCTTGTCACGCGCGGTCAGCGAGATGCCCTCGCCCTGCGTGCCGTCGCGGAGGGTGGTGTCGTAGATTCTGACCCACTGGGAGTCAGCGAGCTGAGGTGAATCGTTGCTCATCGATCGTCCTGTTCACGCCGCAGTAGCGCTTCCGTTTCCGTTCTCGGTGCTCAGGCGGGCTGCTTTCGCGGCCGTGCCCTCCACGCCGCGGGTCATGGCGATCATGCCACTCTGGACCATCTCGAGGATTCCGAACGGCTGCATCACCCGAATGAGTCCGTCGATCTTCTCCTGGCTGCCGGTGATTTCCGCGATCAGCGCGTGGGGCCCGATGTCGACGACGCGCGCTCGGAAGACGGAACAGAGTTGGAGGACCTCGGCGCGTTGCTCCACGCCGACCCCGACCTTGATGAGCGCCAAGTCCCGGGCAACACTGGCTTCTTCGGTGATGTCTTCGACGCTGAGGACGTTGACGAGCTTGTAGAGGTTTGCTTCGATGCGCTGCGCCATGTCCGCGTCCGCCTGAACGGCGAACGTCATGCGCGACACGCCGGGGCGGTGGGTCCGGCCGACGTTGAGGGAAACGATATTGTAGCCCCGACGTCGGAACAGAGAGGCTATTCGGTTGAGAACACCCGGCTGGTCCTCGACGTACGCAACGAAGGTATGAAGTGAGGTCATGGCTTTTCCTGCTCCGGCTTGCTGTCCGTGCTCGGTGCTGGCCGCTGCGGCGGCCGTCGGATCATGTCTCTGAGGTCGGCCCCGCTGGGGACCATGGGGTAGACGCTGTCCATTCCCTCCACGCGGAAATCGACGAGCGTGGTGTCGGGGCTGCTACGGGCCTGGTTCACCGCTTCGGCGACCTCGCTGCGTCGCGTGACCCGCAAACCTCTGAGGCCGTGTGCTTCGGCGATCTTGACGAAGTCGGGGCTGCTGATGGGCGTGGCGACGTACCGGCCTCCGAAGAAGAACTGTTGCCACTGACGCACCATTCCGAGGTAACCGTTGTTGATGATGGCGATGTTGAGCTTGATGCGCTCCTGAGCGATCGTCGCGAGTTCTGCTTGCGTCATCTGGAACCCGCCGTCGCCGGCGATCGCCCAGATCTCGTCGTCAGGACATGCGAATCGAGCGCCGATGGCTGCGGGCAGTCCGAACCCCATGGTGCCGAGCCCGCCCGAGGTAATGAGCCTCCTCGGGCGCTCGTGCTTGTAGTATTGCGCTTCCCACATCTGGTGCTGTCCGACATCGGTCACGATCAAGGCGTTGCCCTGTGTCAGGCGCCACAGGTCGTGCATGACGTGCGGCGCGTACAAGTGGCCGTCATCGGGCAGCTGTTGAACGTCGACGACTCCGGAGTCGGCCCGGAGCTGATCAACGTAAGCGAGCCAGGCGCTGCGGTCGCGTCGTTCCAGCCGCGGAACCAAGGCCGCCATAACGGACCGGACATCGCCGATGAGCGGGAGGTCGACCTTGACGTTCTTGTTGACTTCGGCAGGGTCCAGCTCCACGTGTATCTTCTTCGCGTTGACCGCGTAGGTCTGGAGGTTGCCGGTGACCCGGTCATCGAAGCGCATTCCGAGCGCCAGGATCAGGTCCGCTTCCTGAATGGCTTTGTTGACCCAGGCCTCGCCGTGCATGCCCATCATGCCGAGGTTCAAAGGATCGCTTGCAGGGAACGCTCCCAGGCCGAGCAGTGTGAGCGCCACGGGCATTGGGCACTGCTGGACGAACTGCAGCAGGAGCGACGTAGCGCCCGACTGGATGATACCCTGTCCGGCCAGGATGATGGGTCGCTCGGAGGCGTGGATGAGGTCCAGCGCCCGCTGGAGCTCCTCGGGCAACGGGTGCCGGTCCAGCCTACAACCGGGGAGCTTGATGGGTGTGTCGTTCCACTGCGGACAGCAACGGCCGAACTGCGCGTCTTTGGTGATATCGACGACGACGGGCCCCGGTCGGCCGGTACGGGCGATGTGGAAGGCCTTGCGCAGAGCCGGAACGATGTCTTCGGCTCGTGTGACAAGGAAGTTGTGTTTCGTGATCGGCAACGTGACGCCAGTGATATCGACTTCCTGGAATGCGTCCGTTCCGAGCAGCGGGGAAGCGACCTGTCCGGTGATGCAGACGATGGGGATGGAATCGAGCATGGCGTTGGCGATCCCGGTGGTCAGGTTCGTGGCACCTGGCCCGGAGGTGGCCATGGCCACCCCGACCCGTCCGGACGCGCGAGCGTAGCCGTCTGCCATGTGGGCGGCGCCCTGCTCGTGGCGCGTCAGCACGTGCCGAAGCGGATACTCGGGCAACGCGTCGTACGCGGGCATGATGGCGCCGCCCGGATAGCCAAAGACCACGGTTACCCCGAGCCGTGTCAGCGTGTCCCAGATGATCTGGGAGCCGGTCAGCGTTGACGGCTGAGGGAGTGCGTCCTGGTTGCTCGTGGTCACGGTTGGGTCTCCTGGGTTCGTTCGAGAAGGGTTGAGGTCGAAGGCGAAATCAAAAAACCCCCGCACTCGTGTCGGGTGCGGGGGCCGGAAAGCAGCTTCGGGAAGCTCAGACGGCCGCCGCACCCGCGCCGATGACTACGAGTACGAGTACGGAGCCCGCCGAGCGACCCAGCGCACATGCCGACCGCGCGATGTGTTCGCGCGCAACAAGGACGCAGTCGTTGGGGGCAGTCGCGTTCACGACGGTGCTTTCATGCGCCATCCATTGCGTTCGGTCAAGAACCTTTCGCTGTCGCTCGCCCCACCCCCGCGCAGAGGCCGGCGCGCCGGCGCCCACGCGCGGTCCATCGCGTTGGCCCAGGACGTCGGGCGCAACTCCAGGCGGCACCGCGCTGCGGCTGTGACCGGCGGGACGAACCTGAGGATCCCCGGCTCGTGGGCCCGTCTCCCAGCCCCAAATCTGGAGTGGACTGGCCCAGCGAGCCTGCAAACAGCGAGGCGTCAAGCTTCTGGAGCCCGAGGCCGAGAGACCGCCCTTGCATCCCGCCAGGCCTCCAGCGTATTGAAGTGGCCTCTGGTGCAGAATCGGTCGTACAGCGGCCCTCGACGAGGCCATCCGACGCGCTGGCTTCCGAGAAGGCGTGCCAACGTTCGCTCACGGCTGACGTGCAGTGCAACCGTCACCCGTGGGGCGAGGGTCGACTCGAGGCTGGCGTGCACCAACCTTGGCCTCGACGCACCACAGTTCAGGATCTCGTGCCCAACGCTGGCCCGACTTCGTTCGGGCCGCGGCGCGGCGGAGCCCGTTCGCACAGGAGCGAATCGAGACGACCATGGACAAGCATGAAGAGCTGGCTGAGGTGCTGTCCACCGCCAAGGACAAGCCCCTCGTTGTCCTGCTGGGTGGCCATCCGGATCCGGACGCGATCGGGAGCGCGATGGCGCACCAGCGCATCTGTGCGCATCTGGGGATCTCGGCAACCATCGCACACGTGCTACCCGTGGCTCGGTCCGAGAACCGCGCTCTGGTCAAGCTCCTGAGCGTGCCGCTGCAGAAGGTCTCCGAACCCAAGGACCTGGAGGAGTTTGGCTACGTCTCGCTGGTGGACGCCAGTACAAGCGAAGCCACGCTGGCCCTGCCAGAGCACCTCGAGCTGTTGAGCATCGTGGACCACCATCGGCCCTCGGGAGCGCCCAAGGCGCGCTTCGTCGATGTTCGTCCGGACGTCGGCTCCACGTGCACGATGTACGCGCAGTACATGGAGCAGGGTCTCGCGCCGCTCAAGGGCGAAAACCGAGATGATTCGGCCACCGCCACCGCGATGTTCTTCGGCATCCAGACGGACACGGACGATTTCGCCCTGGCGACGCCATCGGACTTTCGCGCGGCAGCGTACGTGAAATCTCACTGCGACGCGGAGATACTGAGCCGCGTTGGTCGCAGGACGATGACGGCCGAAGCGATGAAAGTCGTCAAACGGGCTCTGTTGGACCTGGAAGTGGTTCGCGACTTCGCGCTAGCGGGCGTGGGCCGCGTTTCGGCCGTGAACCGGGACGCCATCCCCACTGCCGCGGACTTCATCCTCAGGCGTGAGGACATCGACACCGTGGTCGTGTACGGCATCGTCGAGGGGCGTATCGATGGATCCATGCGCACCAACAGCCCGAGCGTGGACCCCGCGACGTTCATGCAGAACGCATTCGGTCACGACAACCAGGGTAGGCCCTACGGTGGCGGCCGAGCCGACATGGGTGGTTTTCAGGTTCCTCTCGGCGTGCTGGCGGAGACGCACAACGACGACGCCCTCTGGGCCATCGTGAAGGAAATCGTCGAGGCGCGCGTGGCCAGGGTCATTCCGGATTTGAGTCCCAAGCGCAAGGAGAACCCGGGCAACTCCGGCTAGGGCATCGTTTCGATTGAAACGATGCCCAGAAACAGAAGACGAAGGATGCCGTGAGGCAAATCGATGCAAGGCCAGCTTCGCCCTCACCCAAGTCGGGCAGAGCACAACTGCTGGCCAGACTTCGTCCGAGCGGCACTAGCTGGTGCCCTGTCTCCGAGACAGGGCACAGAAGTAGAAACGCGTTTGCTGGCTCAGACGGGGGGCATTCGCCGCAGAATTCGACGGCTTCGCCCAGTTCGAGGCCGTCGAATTCTGTGGCGAATCACGGAGACAGGGCACTAGTGCCCTGTCGCGCTATTGGCTGACGCACCCGAGCAGGCACCTGACGTAGTCCCCCTCGGTGTCCACGTCCATGATGTCCTCGCAGCTCGAGTCATTGACGCAGTCTGCGACGCACTCGTCTTCCTTGTTCGTGCACTCGCGCGGTTCGCCAGCATCGCGGACCCCGCAGTGCTCCCACTTGGCAACGGACTTCTCACACGCATCGTCGGTAGAACATGCGCTCAGCAGGAACGCGGTGAAGACGACCGAGACCAGAGTGCGGTACGACACGGGTCGTGAACGAATACGCGCGCTCGGCGCGACCGTCAACCCGGGGCTGCCGCGGCGACCCAGCTCCAGGGCGGAGCGCTTACTGCTCTCGACAGATCCGCCGACCCGGAGTCATGTCCTTGCTTGGTTGACCGGCCCGCGGTTCGGTACCGGGCCAGAGCTCGGCATTCCGGGACTCGATGTGGGTGGTCCGCGACGCGGGAGCCTCGACCCCAGGGCGATCGGGAGCTTGACTCGACCGCCCGAGGCCCGAAACTCCCGGCCATGAAGCTCTACACGGGCAGCATCGAGCTCAGTACCTCGCGACAACGCGAGCTGGTGGACATCACCGAGCAGGCGCGGCAGGAGGTACGCCGTTCCGGGGTGGGCAATGGTGCCTGCGCTCTGTACGCGCAGGGAGCTACGGCTGCATTGATGATCCAGGAGAACGACGATCCGAACATCACGCTCGATGTGCTCGATTGCCTCGACCGCCTCGTGCCCGCTGGGCAATGGCGCCACGACCGGGTAGACGACAACGGCGCAGCCCATATACAGGCAGGGCTGGTCGGCCCGAGCGAGGTCATTCCCGTCCGCAACGGACAGCTGGCTCTGTCCACGTGGCAAAACATCTTCCTCTGCGACTTCGATGGGCCTCGCCGGCGTCGATCCGTGCTCGTGACGATATACGGGGAGTGAGGAGTACTCTAGGGGGTTGTCTCGACTCGGCAGACGTAGTCGCCCAGCAGCCACGCCGTGCGCTGGCAGGTCACATCGACGGCCGAGGATCGCCGGCCCTTCTGCTGCGCCTGGAAGGTGAAGCTCTGGCTGATCGGGTTACGTTCCATCCGGGTCATGTTGGCCGAGCAGTGCTCGGCACCGCAGGCCACGTACTCGGCTTGCTTGACCACGTCCCGGTTGTCCCCGTAGACGTTGATCAACCCGAGCACCGTCGCGCCGATCAGCACGGTGCTGATGATCGGCCGCAAGAGCGTTTTGGCAGCTGCCACGCGTTGCTCCTCACTTCACGCCGCTCGCCATTTCGAGCTCGTAGAATGGCGGCGGCCTGTCCTTGATCCACCAGAGGCCCGCGCCGATGTTGATGAGATGCTTCAACAGGATCCCTCGATAGTAGGATCCGTTGCGGATGAAAATATTCGAGTCGGTCAGGTTCTGGTCACAGCGCTCTCGCAGATCCGTGCGCGTGGTGACCTCGACGTACACCAGCCCACGCGACATGGCAGCGATATTGGCGATGGCCGGAGCCACGTCGGGATCGGGCAGGTACTGCAGCACACCCTGGCAGATGATGAGATCGTGCTTCTTGCGGTCGCGCCAGCGTGCAATATCACGGTGCAGGAAGCCGTGCTTCTTGCACATCGCGTGGCTGACCTCCGTGCCGGTGTACTTGACTTCCGGGTAGTTCTTCTCGATGAAGCGCTTCCACAGTCCGATGCCGGCGCCGATGTCGAGGACGCTCTTGAGCTCCACCTTGTTCCAGTGCGCGAACGCGAACACGAATCCCGCTAGGGCCGCATGCTCCTCCGACGACACCACTCGCGTCTTCGGGTCCTCATAGAAGCGGTGGTAGTAGGCCTCATCGAAGCGGCGGAACCGGTCCATGGGAGGCAGTCTACTCCGAAGGACCCCGGGCCGGGCGAGATCCAGCATGTTGGAAGATGAGCCGGCCTCTGGTTGGCTTGATGTAATCTACTGAAAGTAAAGAAGTAGTTAATTAATGCGTCTATGCGCATAATAACATGGAACGCGCCGATCTTGACGGGTGCTCCGCGCAGAAAGCCAGGCACTTGGCGTAGGAGCTCTTGGGGGAGGGGAGGGACAGCCCAGCGTTTCGCGGCGTGGGGCGGTGCCTGCTGGGTGCACGCGGGGCTCAGGATGGGATCGGCGGGACTAACGCCGACCAGCGGCGTGCATCGCCTCCACGAGACGTTCCGCACAGGAAAGCGAAGTGCCCAGCGATGAACGTGAACGACTCTGTGACGGAGAGCGAGTTCGACACTTTCCACGGCGGTTGCGAGTCTCTGCCCTAACGACGCGAGGTCTGCGGGCAGGGTCGTCGTCGTCGCGGGCCGCGGTGACGCGGGCGAGGGTTGCGTACACGCCATGCGGGGTCAGGGGGTTCGCGTGCACGCCATGGCGGTGGATGCCGAGCCCGACCCCGGTGGGTTCGGCAGAGGCAGACGCGCGGGGAACGAAGGGTGCTCCGAGGTCCTGGCCTGGTCGAAAACGTCGAAGTACCCTTCGCTGCAACCGTCGCGAGGTACTACCGTGCCTGGAACGGATCGCCACGTCGGTAGGCCTGAGAGGAGCCGTAGGATGTCTCGCGTGAACCATGGGATCGGTCTCGTTGTCTGCACGGCGGCTCTCGGGCTGATGGTGGGCTGCGACCCTTCTCCGAACGCCAAAACCACTGCCTCGGCAGCCCCGACGGAGGCGACCGTGCCAGCCCAGCCGCAGAAGGCCGTGCCCAGGCCTTCGGGCCTGCTGCCCAAGGACCTGGATGTTGCGGCCCTGAGCAAGAGACTCGGCTGCGGTCGTGCGGCCAAGGTCAAGCAGGCCTGTCGCGTGCTCAGGGAGTTCGGGCAGGCAGAACGCTGGGCGTGGCCAACCCGGTCGCCCGAGGCGCGCTGGGCCGGCAACGCGTATGTGGTCAGCAGGGGCGACGACGAAAGGAAAGCGATGGTGCTCTACGGCAAGCAGGTGCCCACCATGCAGGTGGACCCGGACATGCTGCCGCTCAAGCTCGGGGCCGGGATGCTGTCCGAGGGGCTCGGCTCCGCGCGCTGGAGTCTGGTCGACGGGATCTCCCGTCTGTCCCGCGTGGCGAGGAAGAACCCGGCACGGGTGGCAGCCTCTAGCTTCACGCCGAAGATACAGCGTGCGGTTCAGGCGACCGATGGCGCTTCCCTTCTGTGGGTGGCGGACGACAAGGCGTACTTCAGGCAACAAGGTAGGAAAGTGCTGGTCGTGGAGCTGAGCGCCAACGTGACCGACCAGCATGGGGAGGGCACCTACGCCGAGCTCTGGCCGGTCTACTGGTGACCGGCGGCCGTCGACGCGCCCGAGTGTCTGCGCTCGAGGCGCGGCGGGGTCTTGCCGTTCGTCGTCGGGGCGTGTCGCGAAACGCTCACACGGAGCGCTTTGGGGCGACTTGGGGGTTTCCCGTCGACGCGGGCTCCTTCAGGGGCTTCCCGAACTGCGCGTGACAGGGTATCAAGGGGGCTGGGCGCATTGATCGCGCCGAGGAGAACCAGATGCCAAAAGGGCAAGAGAAGCCGAAGACCAACAACAAGCCGAAGCTCACTGCCAAGGAGAAGAAGGAGAAGAAGAAGCAGAAGAAGGCGGCAGCAGCGGCCAAGTAGCAGCCGCTCGCTCGGTGGCGGCAGTCCTTGGGTAGCGTGTGCGGCGTTCAGTCGAAAGAAGCCCTGGTGGGGTTGGGGTGCAGCCGCTCGACCGACAGAAACACGACTGTCCATCCAAGCCTATTCGTCGGCGATGTCGTTTCCCACCTCGGGCGTGGAGTCGGGGATCTCGACTCCGCCGTTCGGATCCTCGCTGTCAGCCATGGGCTCGTTCGCGTCCGAAGGAGGCAGCTCCAGCGTCCGGAAGCCTGCGGCGCACGCCGATGAGTCTCCTTCGGTGGATTGCACGGTGCAGCGGTCTCCTCCAGGGCCGTCGTCCGGGCAAACCCGCACGATGCGATACACCTGCTCGAGGCCCGCGCTCCAACACTGGCTGACGACCCAGGCTTCGGTCCCGGGTACGTCACCGCCCGTCACGATCGCGTCGCTGCGCCCCCCTCGTCCTCGCGTGTGGCGCACCCGTGCCAACACCAGCTCCTCGGCGTCGCTGGCCGTTCCCGCGACGTCGCCTCGATAGGCCAGACGCAGGCGGTTGACCTCGTTGGCCAAGTGCACTTCTTGGATCAACGCGTCGACGCCGGCCTTGCTTTCCGGGTCGCGCGTGAAGTCCTTGGGGGCATAGCCCACAGTCGTACCGAGCTCTCCGTGGGCGAAGCCGGCGAGCAGCTTCCCTCGTGCGACCATCGTCGGATCCACTGCGCCGAGCGCGTCCAGATCGAAGCCGGCCACGCCGATGCCGCGCCGGGCAACCTCTCCCACCGCCAGCTCGCCGACCCCGACGTGCGAGTAGGCCGTGTCGCTCTCGGCGACCCTGGTACCAGTGGGACAGATACGTGAGCAGCATGCCGTCGATGCGGCGCGCCGTGCGAAAGCGGCGTGAAGCAGCGATGCGCTCGAAGATGCGGTTCTTCTCGGCGCTGTCGCGCGCGTGCTCGAACGCCGCCAGATCGGCGAAGAAGTCGCGCTCTGCGCCCTCCGGGCCGAGGGCGTCGGCGAACTTGGGGACGGACTCGGCGCCGAGGTTTCGGTGCCCGTCCATGACCAGCTTGAAGAAGTTCGGCGAACGCAGCCCCGCGCGCCTGGAGATCGTTCGGAAGGAGAGGCCGGCGCGAGTCTTCTTTCCAGCCTCGTAGCTGGCGCGCAAGAAGGCCCGATAGTCGAGGAACTCGAACACGCTGACGCCCGTCTCTCGCCGTCTCGGGAGGCTCTTGCGTACGGCCATCTCACCAGACAGCCTGCCCGAGGCAGCGAAGGCTGCGCAAGCTGTGTGCTCAATTGTCAGAATGCATCTTGAATACGAACTGTATGCAAACCGAGTACTTACAGACTAGCAACAACACGCCCTCGTCCGGGTGGACTCGGACGTCCTACCTAGCACCGCCTGTTCCTGGTACCGATCAGAGTCCGGTGCGGATCCGTCGAGGGCTCGCACGGCCCGCAGGACGGTGTCAACGTGAGCGGGCAGCGCCCTCGATCGCCGCCCGTAGCGGTTTGTTGAACGCCCGGATGGCCAGTCCCGTCCCTACGCCGAGCGCCGCCAGGAGCGCGAAGAAGGCCTCGCCGCTCCAGCGAGTGTACAGGATGCCGATGGCTCCGCTCAGGAAGTTGCCCGCGAAGCTCGACAGGAACCACATTCCGAGCATCATGGAGACGATGCGCGCGGGAGCCACCTTGGTAACGAGCGACACGCCGATGGGTGACAGATAGAGCTCTCCGATGGTCAACAGGAACGTGCAGGACAAGAGCCACAGCATGCTGCCCTTGCCGTTGCCGACGACCTCGGCACCGACGATCATCACCACGAACGACAGCCCGAGCAGCGTGCACCCGAGCGCCATCTTGGCGATACTGGAGGGCTCGCGGCCACGGCGCTGCTGGTGTGCCCAGAAGAGGTCGAGCAGCGGCGCGAACAGAACGATGATGAGGGGATTGAAAGATTGGAACCACGTAGATGGGATATCGAAGCCGAACACGCTGGGCCAGTGCGTTCGCTCGTCGGCCCAGCTCTGCATAGTGTTGCCCTGCTGCTCGTAGACCGCCCAGAAGACGACGTTGAGGGCACAGAGTGCGACCAGAGCCATGACGCGTCGTCGCTCGTCGCGCGAGAGCCGCACTGGCTCATTGCGCCGCTCGGTTCGCATCCGTGTCAGATGGTCTGGGGCTAGGAGCTTGCGTGCCGCGAGATACACGCCCAGGCCGAGCAGCATGCCGACACCCGCCGCGCCGAAGCCATAGTGCCAGCCGTACAGGGCCGCGAGCGTGCCGCACACCAGATTGCTGAGGAAGGCACCGAGATTGATGCCCATGTAGAAGACCGTGAACGCGCCATCGCGGCGCGGATCCCCGGGGGCGTAGAGATTGCCGACCTGGGTCGCGATGTTGGGTTTGAATGCACCGCTGCCCAGGATGATGAGCGACAGCGCCAGAAAGAACGAGCCCTCGAGCGCCATCGCGAAGTGACCGGCAGCCATCAACAGGGCGCCGACGACCACGCTTCGTCGCTGCCCGAGCCAGCGGTCCGCGATGATGCCGCCGATGAACGGCGTCGCGTACGTGAGCGCGGTGTATGCGCCGTACAGCAGAGAGGCCTGCTCCTGGGGGTTGGATGGCAGGAGCCCTCGCAGCCAGTGCCACAAGAACACGTGGTTCGGGTCACCGGCAACGAGGGCGCACGGGGGCGTCTTCTGGCGGCAACCCTGCAGGGCCTCGCGCGCCGTGACGAACAAGTAGTTGGCCATGTACAGCTTGAGCAGCCCGCGCATGCCGTAGTAGCTGAAGCGCTCCCACATCTCGGTGAAGAACAGGAGCACCAGCCCCGGAGGATGCCGGAAGCGGCGCTCGAATGCGGTGAGCAGTACGGGGGGGTTCGGATCGGGGGACGATGCGGCGGCCATGAGAGCTCAAGCGTCCGAGCGTATGCGACCCTGTGCTGGCTCGACGGTCAATCTCGCGGGCAGAGTGGACGTGCCGCCGAACGGCTGCGGTCGCCGGTCGGTGCAGCCGCTGGCAGCACGATCTGTTTGCGGCCAAGCGGCCGGTCCGTTCGCGCTTTGGCGTGCTCTGCGAAGGGCCGCTACCATCCGGGCCAGCATGAAGGTCCGCGCGATTGCCGCCTCCGCCGAGGAGAGCAATGCGATTGGGACGCTCGAGCTGGAGTGCACGCCAGCTGGCCTGGTGCTCGTGTACGTCGGCGTCGGTGCGTTCAGCGAAGGCTACGCGCCCGCTGCGGTGACCACCGGGACCTGCGTCACCGTGCCCTGGTCCGCCGTGCAGCAGGCGCGTGCGCAAGGTGAGCAGGTCGTCCTGGTCCTGGATCCGAGAGTGACCCCGCACAACCGTCTGACGTTGGTCAACTTCTCGACGGGCAACGAGACCGACCACCGACAGCTGTATCGCCAACGCATGATGGTCAGGGTCGCTGCGATGGCAGGGGCTCTCGTTCTGCTGCTCGCGGGGATGGTCGCCTTCCCGCGTCTGGGCCCACGCTGGACCGTGGGACCCACGCTGCTCGTCGCAGGGCTTGCCGCGACAGCGGTACTTTTTCTGGGCTTCGCGGCGGACCGGTGGATCAAGAGCGGAGGGATGGATGCCGACCGCGCGAGAGAGATCTTCCTCGCAACGCTGGGCTACTACTTGCCGCAAATCGAACGCCTGGCCACGCTGCCGGCTCAGCGCGCGAAACGATGGCGCTTGCCACCCTTCGATTCCCTTTTGCCCAGAACGACCGGCGCCGTTGCCATCACCCTCGCGGCGGGCGCGCTCGGCGCCGTCATGATGGCGCGCTGGTTCACGCTCGAACGCCCCGGCGTTCGAGAGAGCGTCGCGGCAGCCGCAGCGTCACCACGGCCGTCTGTCTCGCCGGCCGTGGTCTCAGCTCCGCCCGTGACGAAGTCGCCTCCCAGCGTGCAGGCACCCTCCCAGGCGCCACCCGCTTCGAGCGTTCCGGCGGCTGCGCCGCCACTACCGGGCCAGGGGCTTGCGCGCGCAGAGCCCTGCAGCTGCGCCCGGGCGGATTCGGTGCTCTGGCGCGAGCCGATTCCGGTCCTTTCCACACTGATCATCGACTCGAAGCTGGAGCGCAAGCAGAAGCATCCCGAGCTACATCTCGAGATCGCCGCCATCAACAACGGCGACAAGTCTCTGGAGGACCTGACGCTCCGCGTCGAGTTCTACGAGCAGGATCCCCCTCCGTCCTCCAAGCTCTACTCGGTGGCCAACCGCCCCTTGTACTATGCAGGGCCGCTCGGGCCCGGCAAAGCGATCAAGTGGAGCGTCGAGGCCGAGGGCACGCATTTCAAGGTCCACCCGCCCGCTGCCGGCCCGCGGAAGGAGCTGCTCACGGACAGCATCGGCGCCCAGGGGGAGCGGGCTGCACCGACCAATCTGCTCGCGGACCTGCTCAACGCCAATCACAGGCCTGTGCGTCTGCATGGTGCGATGCTGCTCGCCTTCCTCGGTGACCCGCGCGCCCTGGAGGCAGCCCAGGAGCTCAGACGCGCACTCCGCGAGGAGGAAGCCACCTATCTGCGGCGGCTGTTCGAGGCACTGGGCGAGGTACGTGCTTGCGAGCTCTCGGTAGCTGCCACGGGCCAGGTGAGCCTATGCGTGTACAATAGCTCCCGGAAGTCCAGGAGCGGTTTGGGCGTCGCGCTGCGTGCGCTGGACGCCGCCGTGACCCACCGCGACCCAGTCGGTCCTCCACCCCAGGTGCTCGACGAACACAAGTGGCCCGTGCCCGGGGAGCTCGGTGCCGAGAGCGGTGTCCGTCTGAACGGGACTGTGCCCGGCAGGCCGACGGACAAGGCCGCGATGTACGAGGTCGTGGTCGACGAGATGGATCTACTCAACTGAGGGGCCGACGACGGACCGTCTGCTCGCTGTGTGCGGTCAGCCGTGGATGTAGACGACCGTTCCCCGCTCCTTGTTCAACACGGAATGCCAATCGTTGGGTACGGGAGGATCGGTCCACTCGAAGAGCCATGCGCTGTCGACGGGCGACAGATTGATGCAGCCGTGGCTGCGCATCTTGCCGAACTCGTCGTGCCAGTAGGTGCCGTGCAGAGCGAAGCCTTTGTGGAAGTACTGCACGAAGGGAACGTCCTGCAGGTTGAAGGAATCGCTCTTGTCGTCCTCGGCGTCCATGGTCGCGGCGACGTGCTTCGAATAGACCATGAACGAGCCCCTCACCGTGGCGAAGTCCTTCTCCGGATCTCCCATGCCGCCCCGGCCCGTGCTGACCAGGGTCGCGTACACGGGCTTGTCGCCAACGTAGGCGACGAGGGTCTGCTGACGAATCGACACGTCGACCCACTTGCGGCTGCCCGTCGCGAAGCTCGGATAGCCGTTGCGCGGACGCACGATCCGTGTCCGCTGTTCCTGAAGCCAGTAGCCGTCGCGCGTCTCCCAGAAGCCCCCCGGGCGGCGCTGTCCGGTCAGCTTCACGGGCTCGCGGTGAGAGTAGCTACCCTCGGCGCAGAGCTCACCGCGGGCTCCCACGCGGTAGCGCGGGGCGACCTGGTTCTCTATGAACGCCACCGGGAGCGTCTCACCTGGGCCGAGCTCGGTGCCATGGAACTCGCTCGGGCGAACCAGTCTCGTCTCGTCGAGCCCCACCAGGTCGAGCTCCGTCGTGAGCCCCCAGACTCGGTCGAGCCACTCGAAGACCCGCACGATGGCGAACCCACTGTCACTCGCCGCCTGACCCGCCGTCACGGCATTGTGCAGACGCAAGAACGTCCCGTACGGCTTGGCGAGCTCCTCCCCCGAGGCAAGGAAATCCGGCGGGGACCCGATTTCCCCGAGCAGCTTGTCGAGGCCCAGCGTGGTCACGCGCTGGCGCCAGACCAGGACCTTCCGCCTGATATCGGGTCCTTCCTCCGCGACCAGTTGCGGCTCGGTGGGTAGTTTGAAGTAGTAGGCCGGCAAGTTGTCGCCCGCAATCGCGTACAGGTAGGGCAACCCCCGACCACGCGTAGGCCTCACTGCGGACTGGACCACGGCCGGTGCCGTGAGGTCGAGTGTGGCGCCCTTGCCTACGCACACGAAGCCGCGAGGATTGATCCGGTACCAACCCTGCGCACAGCCCTCGTTGCGGATCGCAGGGCCGCGGGCGTCGACGATGGCGCCGGCCCGCAGGTAGCCGTAGCGCGTACGCATCGGACCCGTGTCCGTGTAGATCCAGGTCCGCCACGCGATGCTGGCCAGCTTGATGCCCGTGGCCTCGAACGGGAGGCTGTCGGCAACCGACCCGATTGGGATCGCAGGGCGCTCGACGCGCTCGGGTTGGTCGCTGCCAGGGTCGGCGCCATTGCCGGTTGGCCGTGCGCGGCTCGTGAGCGGCCTTGCACCAGGGTCGGTGGCGCCCGGCGGATCATGCCGCTGCCAGCAGCCAACGAGCGCGGCGGATAGGGCCGGGATGAGCCGGATGCAGGGTCTCATGACAGGACGACCGTCCGCCCGATACCACACCCGGAGCTCGCTTCGATACCTGCGACCCGTGAGCTCGACGAACGAGCGAGCTGCCAGCGTGGCGGCATCGACAAAACGGCCGTCCGTGCGAGAGCCACAGTGACGGGAGCTGGGCAAGCACCGAGCTCGCGGGCATGCTGCCCACAATGAGGATCCCGGCAGGTGTCTGGCACCTGGTCAAAGAAGCGGCGCGCCATCTTCTGCGTCGGCCCGTGGTGGGGGTCGTGGCAGCGGCGCGGTGTTCCGACGGCCGGTGGCTGCTCGTGCAACGCTCGGACACTGGACAGTGGGCAATGCCCGGCGGCACCGTCGAGTGGGGCGAGACGCTCCAGCAGGCGATTGTACGCGAGCTGCGGGAGGAAGCCGGCGTCGAGCAGGTCCGCTTGGAGGATCTGGCCGGCGTGTACTCGGATCCGGGTCGAGATATGCGTTTCCACGCGGTGACTGTCGTGGTTCATGCGACGGTCGAGCCCCCTACTCGAGGACCGGCCAATTCGGTCGAGATCGGCGCCGTTCGGTTGTTTGCGGAGGATGAACTGCCTTCGACCCTGTCCCACGGCATGACGGTCATGCTCTCGGATGCCCGGGCTCGTCGCCTGACCTGGGAGTGACCGTGCCGCGCAGAAAAACCCAGACGTGAGCTGCCAGAGCGGCAAGACCTTGAGGCCGCCACGAATAAGGTGTCACATTGGGCGAACCATGCCCATGTCCCATGCCCCCAACGAGTCAGCGCGCGAACCAAGTGGCCGTCGACCCACCAGCCGTTTCGTTGCGGCCCATGCTTCTCCTTCGACCCACAGGATCGGCCAACGCATGACGTGCGGCGCCGTCTTCGCCTGGCGCCTGCTCTGCCTGTGCCTGTGCGTGGGCGCCCTCGGAGGTTGTCAACTACTGATGGGGGGCCTCGACGTGAAGGGGGTCGCGACCGCCGCCAACGTGCCGAGCAACGTGGCGGTATACCTTTCCGTCTCCCAGGACAACGAGCCCACGACCGGCCTGACGGCTGCCGACTTCACGATTGCCGAAGACGGGATGCCGCTCGACCCGAGTACGACCAAACAGACCCTGCTCGTTCGCGACAGGGTGGCCGAGCACCGGACGCTGCTACTGGTCGACGTGAGCGCGTTGTCGAACGAGGCGACGCGTCAGAAGCTGTCGCGGGCGGTTGCGGGCTTCGTTGCGGCCGTGCGCAAGACGCAACCGGTGACTGTGTATCTGTTCGATGGGCGATCCACCATCCACCGTCTGGGCGATTTTCCCGTCAGCGCCGAGTCCTTCGAGACGCCTCCGGAGATCGCCGCTCTCGACGCGGGTTCGCGTCGCGATCCCTCGCGAAACCTCAACGGCGCCCTGCTCAGTGCGGTGGACAAGCTGACGGGCCTGCTGTCATCGTCCCCGAAGCCTATCCGGATCGGGTCGTTGGCGTTCTTCACCTGGGGGCCAGACCTGGCCGGTCGAGTTCCGCAATCGGACGTGCTCGATGCTCTCGAGGCAGGTGGCTACCACGTGTTCGGCATCGGGGTAGAGGGTGACAACGCGCCCCAGCTCGAGCGTTTCGCGACGTCCGGCGTCTCGATGGCGCCGTCGCCGGACACCATCGGCGTCGCCTTCGAGGAGGCCGCCTCCAAACTCACCCGGGTCTTCAATCAGTACTATCTCTTGTCGTACTGCTCGCCGGCACGCTCCGGCATCCGTCGTCTACGTGTCGAGGTGAGGGCCACAGCGGCCGATGGCGACGAGTCGACCGGCAAGTGGGAGTCCGAGTTCGAGTCGACGGGTTTCGGCGCGGGTTGCGATCCAACGGACACTCCACGCTTCATCGCGCAGCCCGGCTCAGCGATCCCAGCCCCGATCCCACCGCCAGAGCCGAGCCCGCCACCAACCCCGGCGCCCGAACCCGACGCGAACGAACAGCCGGCGCCGGCCACGCCTCCCGCTGCAGCCAAGTCGACCAAGCCTCCGCCCCCACGCGACAGGGCAGCGCCGTCATCCGTCCCGGCTTCTGGAGCGAGCAAGACGCAAGACACGGTCGTGCCGCCCCCGGAAGCCGGCGGCTACGCCCCGGTGGACTAGCCCAGCTTCCACAGTCTGGCCGACGAGGCGATGGAGCATGCCAGGGGCGGCCGAAGAGCGTGTCCCGACAACCCAAGACGATCCCCCCTGACCCTGCCCGCGAGGAGCCAAGCGCCGTCGCGCGCCTGCATCGCATTGTCTTGCTCGAAGAGGAGCGGGTAGCGGACAGAGGTAGGAGCAGCACGCGGTGGTTCGTGAACACCCGCCGGGGCTGGCAGCGCCCCGGGGCCATCGCTGCAGGCGCGGCTGTCCTCGAACCGTCGGCTGCTCGGACTGTCTGGTCACGCCGCTGGGAGCTCGCGCTCGCCGAGGGCACGCTGCTGATGCGTTGCGATACGCGACCGGCAGAGCATGAACGCCGAGAGCCGCTCGAGCTGCTGCTCGGTCGCTACGGGTCGCAGGAGCAGCTCGTGCGGCGCTACTACCGCGTGTGCCGCAGCGGCAGACTCGCGCGGGAGGGAGGTCGGAGCTGATTCCCCGCGCGCCGGAGCTTCGGCGCGGGGACCGAACCTACCAGCTCGGCCGGGCGGGGGCCGGCCCCGGTCAGCCACAGCACCGTGCGTACCAGCGATTGCTCATCGGCGACGGCCGCGTCGCCGCCGAGCCGGACGAAGCGTTCTCGCATCGAGGCACTCTCGCTCAGACCTACGGCCACGACGCCTCGAGTGAGGGCGTCTTCGTGTAGCGCACGCACGAAGTCGTCGAGCACCGGGTGAGAGCCAGGACCGAGCCCGACCACCAAGATTTCGTAGTTGCCGGCCGCCACCTGAAGCAAGGCCTGGAAGGGATTGGTCAGGTGCTCGATCATGAGATGATCCGCGCCGAGCTTGGCGGCCAGCGGCGCGCCGCGCAGGCCGACCTGGCCGACGATGGCCACTCGGGCCGTGGCGTGCGTCAACTCGCCGGGTACGGCACGACCGGCGTCACGCAGGAATCTCACGACCTCGGCCCTGTAGAAGCGCCGATGTCCGCCCGCAGTGCGACGTCCCGCGAGGAACCCGCGTCGGACCCAGTTGTGGATCGTCTTGAGATCCACGGACAACCAGCGAGCCATATCGCCCGCGGTGATGGAACAAGCCGTGTCCCGCACACCTTCGACCGCCATGTCGGAGACGGATTGTTGCGGATCCCTTGTCGGTCCGCATCACCCCTAGGGGTGATGGGTGCACGATCCGCCCACGGAACGGCCCGCGGTACGAGTCGGCCCGGACACGGGCTACAGCTCCGGGGGGGCTTGGCCGTTAGGCGATATGTGCCCCAAGATTCCGTAAGCGCGAGAGCCTCGGCGGACAGGGCTTTCGCCGCCCAGGCAGAACTGGGCTCCTCCGTGCGTGTTTCGTTGAGAACCGTCGAAAGCTCCGAGAACAGGCAGGCTCCGGTGTCATCCAGTCAGAATCAGCCCCGCGTTCTGGTCGTCGACGACGACCCCGCCCTGCTACGCACGGTGAGCAGGATGCTCGGAAGGCGTGGCTACTGCGTGATGACGGCGCACAACGGGGAAGACGCCGTGGCTCTGGTCCACAAGGAGCAGTTCGACGCGATACTGAGCGACATTGCGATGCCGAACATGGATGGCATCGAGCTTCTGCGCAGGGTGCGCCAGCACGATCTGCTCGTGCCGGTCGTGATGATCACCGGCGACCCGACGATCGATACCGCCGTGCAGGCGCTGGAATACGGCGCGCTCCAGTATCTGACCAAACCTGTCGCGAACGACGAGATCGCCAGTGTGCTCGACAAGGCGGTGCACCTTCACCGTGTGGCGCGAGTGAAGCAGCAGGCGATGGAGCTCCTGGGTACCGTCGGCGCGCGGGCCATCGACCGTGCGGGTCTGGAGGCGAGCCTTGCGCGCTGTCTGCAGACACTCTGGATCGCCTACCAGCCCATCGTGAACCTGGCCGAGCGACGTGTGCTCGGCTACGAGGCGTTGCTTCGCAGCAACGAGCCGACGCTACCGCATCCAGGAGCCGTCCTGGACGCAGCCGAGCGACTCGATGCCCTCGACGTGCTCGGACGCTCGATCCGGCAGCGGGTCGCGCGCGACGCAGGCGACTCTCCGAAGGGCAGCCTGCTCTTCGTCAACCTGCATGTCCACGACCTGCTGGACCCGCTTCTGTATTCGAGCGACGAAGAGCTGAGCCGGGTCGCGGACCGCGTCGTTCTGGAGATCACCGAACGCTCGTCGCTCGACGAAGTGAAAGATGCGAAGCGCCGGATCGCCTCGCTGCGCGAGATCGGATTCCGAATAGCCGTCGATGATCTCGGGGCAGGCTACGCGGGGCTCACGAGCTTCGCCCTGCTCGAGCCGGAGTTCGTGAAGCTCGATATGTCGCTCGTTCGCGACATCCAAACGAGCCCCACGCGCCAGAAGGTGGTTCGGTCCATGACCGCTCTGGCGCACGACATGGGGATGCGCGTGGTGGCCGAGGGTGTCGAGACCGTGGCCGAAGCCAACACACTCTCCGCGCTCGGCTGCCAGCTGTTGCAGGGATTCCTGTTTGCGAAACCGATGTGGCCCTTCCCGGAGCCTGTCTGGCCAGGCCCGTGACATGAGTACCGAACGGCTGCCTTTCATGTCGAGCACACAACCTCGCGAAGACCGGACCGCTCAGCTCCCGGAATCGCCCTCTGCCTATCGGTCGCCCGAGGTAGGCCCTCCGCGGTCCAAGAGGGCGGGCGCGCCGACGGTTCGGAGCAACGTTTGGCAGACCCATGTCGCGGAGTGGGACGACGAGGAGCCCGGAACGTCTCGTTCCACCGAAATTGGCGATCCACCCCCGTCCCTGTTGACCCAGGATCAGGCCGTGCTGCTGAGGATGGAGGGGGCAGAAGCCGGCCGGGTGTACTCGCTGGGGGATGGCTGCTACGAACTGGGTCGTCTCGCCGAGAACGCCGTGGTCATCGACGACGCTGACGTGAGCCGACATCACGCCCGCATTTGGTGGCGCGACGGACGCCACGTCATCGAAGACAGGGGCTCTCGAAACGGTACGTACGTACAGGGGCGGCTGGTCAAGGCCGCGGAGCTCAGCGGCGGGGAACTGATTCAGCTCGGGCCCCGAACGAGCCTACGCTACGAACGCATGGACCGCAGGCAGGAGGCTCTGCTCAAGCAGCTGTACGAGTCGAGCACACGCGATGGCCTCACCGGCGCCTACAACCGAAAGTTCTACAACGACCGGCTCGCGGCTGAAGTCGCTTTCGCGCGTCGTCACGGCACGCAGCTCGGCCTCATTCTGTTCGACATCGACCATTTCAAGAACGTCAACGATCGCTACGGTCACCCGGCGGGCGATGTCGTTCTGCGGCAGCTTGCGGTCAGAGTGACTCAGCAGCTGCGGTCGGAGGACCTGTTCGCTCGGGTCGGCGGTGAGGAGTTCGCCGTGGTCCTGCGCGGCATCCCGCTGCACGGCTGCGTGCACTTGGCCGAGAGGCTCCGAGCCGTCGTGGAGGCGCAGCCGGTGCCGCTCGAGGGTCGGACGCTCCAGGTCACCATCAGTCTGGGATGCGCAGTGCTCACAGGCGACAAGGTCTCCGCCACGGAGCTCACGAACATGACTGACGAACGGCTGTACGAGGCGAAACGTGGCGGCCGAAATCGAGTGGTGCCCGCGCCGTAGTGCGAATCTGGGTCGCCGTCCGTGGATCAGGCTGCTCGGCCGAGGGTTCTCGTGCGGCGGCCGGCAGACAGCGCCTGCAGCATCTGCTAGAGCAGCGCTCGGTCGGCAGTTCCCGCGCGGATTGACGCCCGAGCCGTTTGGCATTCTGGAGGTTAGATCGTGGCCATGGACACCGACACGCTGAAGGCAGAGCGCGACAGGCTCACGGCCGTGCTGCGAGAGGTCGAAGCAGGGCAGCGTCGCGTCGAGGCGGAACTGAAGACGCTGCGCCAGCGCGAGATCCAGACCAAGCGCGAAATCGAGGCATTGACCGTGCTCATCGAGGTCAACGAATCGAGAACACAAGAAGAGCGCGGTAGCGAGTGAGGCTCAGTCCAGATCGCGGTCGATCAGGTCGAGCACGATGGGACAGTGGTCGCTCAAACGGTCGAAGGCCAGAGGCATTCGAGCCGGCGGGACTCGCCGGCAGCCGAGCTCCCTGCAGACGCCCCGGACATGCACCGTGCTGGCGGGGAGCAGCTCGCGCATCGTGTCCGCCGCTGCGAACAAGTCGAGGCGGGTTGCCCGGCCGCGGTAGTACTGCGTGCACTCGAGGTCGTGGGGTACCACGCGCAAACGGTAGCCCGGGCCGGCCATCGTCTTGCGGACACGGGCGAGCTCCTCGCCGGGCGATACTCGGCGGGTGCAATCCTCGGTGCAGCCCATCGTGTTGTAGTCGCCCACCACGAGCACGTCATCGTCGCAGAGGTCCGCCTTCAGCCGAGCGAGCGCTGCGGGCAGACCTGCCAGAGAGCGAGCACGGAGATCGAGCGAGCGGTGCGTGCGGGTGCTCTTGAAGTGCACCGACACGATATGTAGGTCGAGGCCCCCCGGGAAGGTGAAGTAGCCCGCGAGGCCAGGTCGCAGCCGCTTCGCACAACCCGATGTGAACGGATTGAGCTCCCCGAGGGTCAGCCAGCGAGCGACCTTGACCTTCGCGGCGTCGTAGAAGAAGCCGACGTGGAGCGGCGTCGAAGTCGGGCAGTCGTCGAGCACGGCCTGCCAACGTCCGCCCGTGATGAGATCGAGGCGCTTCATCACTTGAAGGGTCAGTTTGCGCGCGCGATCGGAA
>JAFGIS010000274.1 GCA_016929495.1 Polyangiaceae bacterium
CTGCTGAACCTGGCCAATCTGGACCTTCATCTCGGGCGCCTGTCGCACGCTCAGGGCAGCCTCACCACCCTCGAGGCTCAGCGCGACCAGCTCGCTCCAGCCCAACGCGCCCACCTGGATGGGTTGCAGGCCGAGATCGCGGGCAGTCTCGGGCAGCTCGACGAGTCCGCGCGTCGGTTCAAGGCCGCGGCCAGCGCGTTTGCGGCTCTGGACCGGGGCGTCGACGCGGCGGAGGCACGTCTCGAGGGGATCTTGGTCGCATCGCGGGCCTCGGGCGTGGACATCGCGGAGCTGCGTCGCGAGCTCGGTCAGGCAGAGGCCGAAATCGGCGGCTCGCCGGCGCATCGCGCCCTCACGCTCATGGCCTCGGCACG
Organism: Polyangiaceae bacterium; assembly: GCA_016929495.1. Taxonomy (GTDB): domain Bacteria; phylum Myxococcota_A; class Polyangia; order Polyangiales; family Polyangiaceae; genus JAFGIS01. Next base: position 375 of record JAFGIS010000274.1, read on the forward strand.
TGTCGAGCTTGTCGCTGGCGACGAACGCAAGGCGCGAGAACTCATCGATTCCGCGATTGCGGCCGCCCGACAGGCAGGGCAGAAGGAGTGGTCCTGGCAGGCGCTCGAGGCTCGCGCCGAGCTCGAGGAATCCGGCGGCCAGCCGCTGATGGCGCGCCGAGACCGCGAGGAGGCTTTGACCGTCCTCGAGGAGATGGCTGCCAGGCTGCCGCGCGATTTGCGAGAGGTCTATTGGAACGATGCTCGACGCCGTCAGCTCCGACTGCGGGTGCAGGCCGCTGCGGGCGCGTCCGTTTCGATGCCCGTGAGCGGCTCCGACTCCGCCTCCCTCGCGTCGGCAACGTCCACCTCGCTCGAACAGCGTTTGGCCCAGATCCTCGGCGTGAACAGCGAGCTCGTCGGCGAGTTTGATGTCGAGCGATTGGCCGCGCGTATCACCGAGTACGCGGTGCGCCTGCTTCGAGCCGAGCGCGGCTTCATCTTGCTGGTGAACGAGGATGGGAGCCTGGGGGTTCACGCGCTGCGTTCCCGCACCGGCGAGGAGCAGCACGTCGAGTTCTCGCGATCCATTGCCGAGACAGTCATCAACAGCGGGCAACCGCTCGTGAGCTTGAGCGCACGAGACGACATGCGTATGGCCAGCTATGCGTCGGTACACCAACTGATGCTGCAGTCCGTCGCCTGCGTGCCGATTCGCGCGCGAGCGCGGCAAGCGATCGGCGCGCTCTATCTCGAAACACGGCTGAACCGTGGGGCGCATTTCGAGCAGGAGCTGCCCGCGCTCCAGGCGTTCGCCGACCAGATGGCGATCGCCCTCGAGAACGCGCGACTCATCAACGAAAACAAGCGACGAGCTGATGAGCTCGCCGAGACGAACAGACAGCTCGAAGCGGCGCAACAGCGCCTGCGGGAGCTTCTGGGAGATCGCACCGCAAAGCTGAAGCTGGCCCGTGAACGCTTACGAGAGACGCGCGACGTCTTGTACGGTCATTTTGGCTACCAGGGGATGGTCGGCACCAGCGCCGCGATGCGCTCGGTCTATTCACTCATCGAGCGGCTCAAGGACACCGACGTCCCCGTGTTGCTCACCGGGGAGAGCGGAACCGGCAAGGAAGTGGCCGCCCGAGCCTTGCACGCCTGCTCCGCCCATCGTCGCGGACGGTTCGTGGCCATCAACTGCGGTGCGATACCGGAGCATCTGCTGGAAAGCGAGCTATTCGGCAGCGTACGAGGCGCATTCACCGGAGCGGATCGCGACCGGCGCGGTTTGCTGAGAGAGGGCGAGGGCGGCTCCGTGCTCCTGGACGAGATTGGAGAGATGCCTCACAAGATGCAGGCTGGACTGTTGCGCGTGTTGCAGGAGGGCAAGGTGCGACCGGTTGGAGGCAGCCAGGAGGAGCCGGTCAACATCCGGTTGATGTTCGCGACGAACAGGGACCTCGAGCAGCTGGTGCGCGCCGGCACCTTCCGGGAGGACCTGTACTACCGCATCCACGTGGTCGAGCTTCGGCTCCCCGCGCTACGCGAACGCCGGGAGGACATTCCCCAGCTCGTGGACCATTTCCTCGGGCTCTTTGCGGCCCGCTACAAGCGCGAGCGCAAGACGGTCACCCGGGAGGCCCTGCGCCGGCTGTGCGACTACTCGTGGCCGGGCAACGTGCGGCAGCTCGAACACATGCTCCTGAACGCCTGGGTGCTGAGCGAACGACCGGAGATCGCGTGCGCGGACTTCGAGTTCCCGGACGGGTCTGTGTCCTCGGAGCCCAGCCCGGAGGACGAGCCGTTCGCCGCCACCGAGCAGGAGCCGGAAGCGAGCGTCCCGCCAAGCATACGCAAACCGCGACGGAGCTCGGTCCCCCAGCGAATGGACGAACGAGACAGCATTCTACACGCGCTCGAGCAGTGCAACTGGAACCGACTCAGAGCCGCCGAGTTGCTCGGTATTCCCCGTCGCACCCTGTACCGCAGGCTCAAGCAGTACAAGATCCAGTAGTGCGCCGTGGTGCCCTGTCTCCAGGACAGTGCAGGACGGACGCCTCGGGCCACGACCACAAAACGCCCAGAGCCTCGGCGTTCGTGCCGAGGCTCTGGATGGGTGGGAGACGCTGCGAGGCTTGCCGAGAGGACTCAGCTGGCGCGTCCGCGCAGGCGGTACATGACCTCCTTGAGCGGCTGATCACCCATGATCTTGTTGCGGTCGGCAGTCTTGATGTTCTTGTCGATGATCTCTTCGAGCCTGGCCGCGGCTTCCTTGGAGCCCTTCGGCGACAGGTAGTCGATCGATTGCGATGACGTGAAGCGGACGGCCGCGTTCTCGACCGCATCCAGGCGCTTGATGAGCTCGTCGCGAGACTGCTCGTTGCCGAGCACGCCGATCATGTAGGCCGCCTTGATCCCGGCGAACTGCGTCTTCTGGTCCTGACTCTCGCTCTTTTCTACTTCGGCCAGGTAGCAGGAGACGCGGTCTCCACAGGCCTTGAGCTGCTTCTCGGCCAGGGCCAGGGCATCCTTCTCGATCTGCGTCCCGTAGTCGCGCACGGCTTTGCGAAGCGCCGGGAGCTGGTCGGCCTTGCCCAGCTTGAGCACGGTCACCGTGATGACGCTCTGCAGAGCCCGCTTGTCCTCGCTTGCCCCCTTCGCGTCACCGGCTTGTTCGAGCAGCCAATCGATCATTCCGGGGTCGTAGAAGCGTGAAGCCGCCTCGCCGAGCATTTGTAGCGCGTTCATGCCGGGCGGCACGATGGTGTCCGCAGAAATGCTCGCGAACGCGTCCTTGAACGCCTGCTTGGCCACGGCGCTGGAAGGAAGCTTCGTGAGCTCGCGGGCCAGGACCGCCTTGTTGACATCCTGCTTCTCGGACTTGAGCGCCTGGACCATGGGCATTGTGGCTTCAGAGCGCCCGATCGTGCCCAGAATGATGGCGGCGATTCTCTTGTAGGGCTCGGTCTTGTCCGCCTCCTTCTCGCCAGTGGCTTCCTTGGTCGCGCGCAGGTTGTACGCTTCCCAGTCGTCCTTCTCGCCCTTGAGCAGCTTGACGCCGGCGTCCACGGCCGGCTTGCCGAGCTTGACGAGAGCCAGCAGTGCCGTCTTCTGCACGTCGGCCTTGGCCGGGTCGAGCATGATCTTGATCAACGGCTCCACCGCAGAGGCTTCGCCAATCTCACCCAGCAACTGAGCTGACGTCGTCTGCCAGAACAGCTGATCACGGAAGTCATCGACCGCGTTGGCGTCCTTTGCGGAGGTAGGCGTCTTGATCTTCTGCTCGAGCATGGACTGCAGCCGTGGTGCCCAGGATGCCTGCGGCATGGCCAGCATCGCCTCGTTCAAGTCGCGGTAGACGATGCCACCCAGCATCGTGTGCGTCTTCATCTTTTCGAATGTGTCCAACATCGGCCCTGCGACGGAAGCCAGCTTCAGTTCCTTCGCCGCCCGAGCAGCCCACTTGATGTCGCTTTCGTCCTGCGAGCTCTTCGGGTGCTTGGCGAACTCTTCGAAAGCCTTCTTGATTGCAGGCTCCGTCCTCGGGTCGCGGAAGGCTGACAGCAGCTTGATCAGCGACACGCGCGTCTTCAGATCGAGGTCGCCGTAGTATTGGATGTACGCGTTCGTGAGCGGAACGGCCGTCTTATCGAGCAGCGCCTTGACCTGTGGGTCGTCGAGGTTCTTGTTCGCCTTGGTGACAGCGTCCTCGTAGAACTGCTCGAGACGCTTCACCGCCCGTGGGCGCCAGTTCGGTTCTTCTAGCTTGTCGATCCAGTAGTCGGGTTGACTTTCGTCCTTGCAGCCGACCAACGTGGTGGCGACTGTAGCCAAACCGACAGTCGCGGTGGTTCCGATCAGTAGGGAATAAATGAGCGACGCGATCGTTCGCGGGGAGCGGAACATAGGATTCCTCCAGCAATGGCTTCCTGACTCGTGGGATGGTCCCCTCGTGTCGAACGTTCAGTGGCGGTATCGCGACTCTTGGAAGTCCCCAAGTTGCCAGCGTTTTCGCAAGGTACGCTGGTCGCGTCCAGGCTGTCAACGAGAGTGAACCGACGTTCCGACGCGATGCGTTGGAATCCGCGGCCTCCGCTCGTTTGGCACGCTCGATCGTCGCAGCTCGGGCGCCCTGTGTGCTGAATGAATCGATACGGCCTTGTGGCCGGCCTAGGTCCGTGGATCGGGCGAATCACTCAGGTCCGCAGGACGAGGGTGTCATGCGGTCGACTGTTGCCCGCCAGCTGTCCTGCGTCATTGCGCAGCGTCGGGCTTGGTCGAGCCGACCGCCTCGCGAGTCGCTGAAGCACGCGCCCGCGGCCGTGACGAGCAAGAGACGGAGCAGAAGAGATCGATCGTTCATCGTACCCCTGCCTCGCGCAAGCGCTGCTCGAGTCCGCGCAGTTGCTCGATCGACAAGTACGGTGGCTCTCGGCCAGCTTCGCGTACCAGCTGGTCCAGCTGAAGCCGGCGGCGGGGCCCCAGAACCGCGGACGACACACTTTCGTTCGCGAGAACGAACCGCAGTGCGGCCGCTCGCAATGTCGGCACGGACTCTCCCAGCACCGGACGCAGAGCGTCGAGTTGGCGCAGGCGACGCCCGAGGTCGTGGCGGCTCCAACGCTCGGAGCGGTGGTCCTCCGGCTCAAACTCCTTGCTCGGCGGCCAAAGTCCGCACAGCAGCCCGTGGCCAAGAACAGAGCGCGCCAGTACACCGATTCCGCGTTCCGCCACGCGCGCGGCGACGCTGTCGAAAACCCAGGAGCCGAGCGCATGATGCGCCACCTGAAGGACCTGGGCCCCGGCCGTGATCGCCGCATCGGCGACTTCAGCGGACCCCGCGCTGACGCCCCAGGCCACCAGCGCTCCTCTGATGCGCAGCTCCTCGAGTACCCCGGTCGCCTCACCTCGTGTCAGCGCGTTGGCGGAAGGGTTGTGCAGCAAGACGACGTCGACGACGTCGCGACACAGGCGTCGTCGCGACCCATCGAATGCCTGTCGGAGATAGCCGGCGTCGAAGCGCTTGCGGGGAGGACTGCTGTGCCGGTCCGTTCCGATCTTCGTGACGAATCGTGCGCTCTGGTGTGGCCCGAGAAGGCTGCCCACCCGCCGCTCCATCTCCCCGAGCGCATAGCTATCGGCCGTTTCGAAGAGATCGATGCCCAGAGCCCGGGCGCGTTCCAGCACCGCGTCCTGTTCGGTCTCGGGCACCGGACCGTAGGCATCCCCAGACAGACCCCAGGTTCCCAGCGCGAGCTCGGATACCATGAGCCCCGTCTTGCCCAACGACCTGTGCCGCATGCTGGCCGGTATAGCAGAGAGCGACCAGGCATGAGCGGGGGCAGGGGGCCGCTTGGCTTTCGCCGACCGAGCGGGTAAACGCTGGGACAGCGCCCATGACCGTCGACCTCCATGCGGATGCCCCTCGCCTTCCCGAGGGACTCTCGCTCGACCTCGGGGCCTTGCTCGGAGGAGACCCCTGGCCGGTCGAGCTCGAGCTCGGACCCGGTCGCGGAGGATTCATCGTCGAGCGCCTGAGAATAGAGCCCAGCGTCAGAATGGTGGGGCTCGAGATCCGGCGCAAGTGGGCGGCCACGGTTGACCAGCGTCTGCGTCGGCTCGGCTTGGCCGAGCGGGGGCGGGTGTTCGCGGAAGACGCTAGGGAGGCCGTGCCGCGCCTGCGCCCGGCCAGCGTTTCGGTAGTCTACGCGAACTTCCCGGATCCGTGGTGGAAGCGGCGCCACAGAAAGCGTCTGCTCCTGGTGCCGGGCTTCCTTTGCGAGCTCTGCCGGGTGCTTGTCCCCGGAGGCGAGTTGTTCGTGCAGACCGACGTGCCCGAGCGGGCTCGGGCGTACGAGGCGCTCGTGCGGGCCCACACCGGATTCGAGCCCTGGGGCAACGAAGCCAGAGTGGCCGACAATCCACGGACGACACCAAGCCCACGGGAGCGTCGGGCCTGCGCAGACGGACTGCCCATCTTCAGGCTTCGCTGGCGTCGGATCTGAGGGGTCGGCTCACCAGGTTCGGCCCGGCCGGGGAGGTCGCCGGCCAGAGCCGATGGAAGTGCGGGAAATTCGATGTTCTCGCCCCGTCGCGGGCGTCGAAATCCCCCTCGCTTTGACGGAGCCGAGGTACTAGGCTCGCCTCGATGCGTACACTGCATGCGCTCACGATGGTCGTATGTGTCGGCGGCTGCGCCACCTACCAGGATGATCTGAATCGGGGGCAGCAAGCATTCGAGCAAAACCACTACGACGAGGCTCTGTCCACGTGGCGAGCCCTGGAGTCGGACACGGACTCCCTGGGGCCCGGAGATCAGGCGCGCTACGCGTACCTCCGGGGTATGACCGACTACCGCTTGGGTTTTCGCGCGGACGCGCGCCACTGGCTCGCCTTGGCCGACGCCGTCGCGGAAAAGAACCCGACTGTGCTGAACGAGGATTGGCGCAAGCGGCTGAACGAGGCGTTGGCAGATCTCAACGCCGAAGTCTGGAAAGTCACGCCTGCCGAGGCCACCGAGACCAGCGAGTCCCGCAGCCACGGCATCTGGCCCTCGGCGGGCGAGGGTGCTCCCCAGGCACAAGCCGACAACAACAGCCCCTAGGGCCCTGAGGAGACGAAGTACTAGCGGGGCTCCGCCCCAGCCCGACGAGTCATGCTTCGGCCTGATAGGTCGTACTGACTGATACGCCGGAGCCCCGCGTCGACAGTCGAGAGTCGTGAGTCAAGAGCCCGGAATCGCCATCGTCCGGACTGTCGACTCACGGCTGTTGAC
>JAFGIS010000275.1 GCA_016929495.1 Polyangiaceae bacterium
GCCTGCAGGACGGCCAGCTTCGGCGCTACCCGCAGGGACTCGGCCCCAAGGACCAGACGCCGGAGCCGACCGAGCATGCGTGCCACGACCTCCGCGGTGAAGCGTACTTCACCGAGCACAGCCATCATTCGCCGCTCAAGGTCCTCGATCGCGTCACGGAGCTCCAGGACGCGAGCCCGCGACAGACGGCGACCGCGCAGCGATTCTCTGCGTCGCTCAGCACATTGCGCGTCCAAGGCGAAAAAGTCCCGCATGGCTCGGTCCCATTTCGTGCGTTCCGCTCGCCGAGCGCTTTCATCGCCGAGCACCGGCCCCACGACAACGCTGGACAGCCGCACCGCTCCCCGGCCGAGCTTCCGCTGGATGGATCGAAGCTCAGCGCCGACCACCGAGGTTCGGAGCAGTCTCGACACGACCTCGCGCTCGGACGCCTCGATGCGCCTGGCCAGGGCCACTTCCTCGGTGGGGCTCAGCATCGACAAGCCGCGCAGCTCCGCGAGGTACGCGTCGACCAGGTCGACCGCCACGGGGTCCCTTCGGGTGCGAATGGAGGCCGCTCGACACGTAGGCGCGGCGCTCACCGAGTCTTGGTGACGAGCGCGTCGGGACGCCGCATTGACCGCATGGCCCTCGGGTCCAGTTCGCGTTCGTGGGGTCGACGGCCAGAGCATCGCGGCGTGTTCTTCCTCTTCGTGTCATTGCGGCTTGACGGTGGATGTCCCGCCGCGGGCAGACCTCACTGCGTCGGGCGTCTGGCGGCCAACAGCCATTTAAAAAGTACCAGCTGATCTAATTGCCGGCAAGTGGACGCCGGGTCAAGCTCCGCTGGTTCGGGGCGGGTCGGCCCCACACGTTGGCTCGACGCGTCTTGCTCGTGCCGGCGTTTCCAGACCAAGCGTCATCGAAATCGCGGGCGACCGTCGGTCCCCATGGGGGCAACGGGGGCCTTGCGCCAGACAACGCCCTCGCCCAAGAACGCAGCGAGGAAGCGAGCAGCCAAGGGCCGGTGCCCAGCGTGGCTTCCTGTCCCATGACGTACGTCGTCACGGGAAACTGCAGACGTTGTCGCTACACCGACTGCGTCGTGGTGTGCCCGGTGGACTGCTTCCACGCAGACAGCGAGATGTTGTACATCGACCCCAACACGCGTATCGAGTGCGGAGCGTGCGTCGCAGAGTGCCCTGTCGATGCCATCTACGACGAATCGGAGCTACCCCGAGACCAGAGGTACTGGCTCGACATCAATGCCGAACGAGCGCCTGCGCCGCCGGTCATCAACCAGTGCGAGCCGGAGCTGCCGACGGCACGAGAACGCGGGAGGCAGGTCGGCTGCTGACTGCGACCGCGCCCAAGCGGGCGACCGACGTCCGTCTCGCTGGGCATGGACATGCTGCCCGGCTGCAGGCGGGACTGCCTCTCGGCGTGGGCTTGACGTGTCCGCGCTGCGCTTCATGCTGACTCGCACGGGCGCCCTTCTCATCGACCCGCCGGAGCAGACACCTGGTGGCCGCTGCCCGCCGAGAACCGCGCGGTCAGTCTGCGGATCCTGTGAGTGAGGCACGCGAGGTAGTCATGTCGACGATCGACGAAATGCTCGAATCCAACAAAGCGTACGCCAAAGCGTTCGACAAGGGGTCCCTGCCGCTTCCGCCCGCCCGGAAGGTGGCCATCGTTACGTGCATGGACGCGCGCATCGATCCCGCACGGGCGCTTGGACTCGTGGAAGGCGATGCGCATGTCATCCGAAATGCCGGGGGCCGGGTCAGTGAGGCCCTGCGCAGCCTCGTCATCAGCCAGACCCTGCTCGGCACGCAGGAGGTCGCCATCATCCACCACACGGACTGCGGGATGCTGACCTTCACCGACGCGGAGCTGCGGACCCGATTGCGCGGCGAGCGGGGTGTCGATGCGGATCACGTCGCGTTCTTGCCGTTTGGCGACCTGGACCAGTCGGTCCGCGACGACCTCGCTGTCTACGGAAACTCCGGGCTGGTGCGCCAGGACGTGCCAGTTCGTGGCTTCGTGTACGACGTGAAGACGGGCAGACTGAGGGAGGTCAGCTAGCCAGCGCGCGGATGGGCGCACCCGGCAACACGCAGGTCCGTCGTGCATGTCGGTCGGCCAGGGTGGTCTGGGCAACGCCGTCGTTGAGTGCACGGGAAGAACGTAGGCGCCACGATGATGCTCTTCGTCGATATCGACCGCGACTGGGCCGCGCCGTTGCTCGCGCAGCGTCTTTCCGGGCTCGGCCGACCTTTGCATGCTACTGCGCACAGCCTCGAGCGAGCCCTCGGCGAGCTCGGTGAGCGGTGCCGACAGGTCGAGGTGCTCTCTCCGTTCATCACGAGCCCCGTGGGTCCGGACGAATTGGAGCAGCTTCCGGCGCTCAGGTTGATCTGCACCCGAAGCACCGGCTTCGACCACATCGACCTCGCCGCCGTGCACGCGCGTGGTATCTGTGTGTGCAACGTTCCGGTATACGGCGACAACACCGTTGCCGAGCACACCTTCGCGCTCATTCTTTCCTTGTCGCGCAGGCTCCGCCGAACCTACGATCGGGTCGGCCACGATGAGCTTCGCGTCTCGGATCTCGAAGGGTTCGACCTGCGTGGCAAGACGCTCGGCATCATCGGGACCGGTCACATCGGCCTCCGAGTAGCGCAGATCGCACGCGGTTTCTCGATGCGCGTCGTTGCGTACGACCCGTACGAGCAGCCGCTGCTCGCTGACGTCGTCGGCTTCAGCTACCTCGGTTTCGACAGCGTGCTCGGCGAAGCCGATATCGTCACGCTGCATTGCCCCTATCGACAGGAAACGCACCACTTGCTGGACACCTCGGCTTTTGCCGCGATGAAGCGCGGTGCGCTGCTCATCAACACCGCGCGTGGAGGTCTCGTGGATACGAGCGCCCTGGTCGATGCGCTCCACAGCGGCCGCATCGGCGGCGCGGGTCTCGATGTGCTTGAGCACGAATCCATGATTCTCGACGAGGACCATGCGCGGGCGGGCCTGATGGACATGGAGTCCATGCGCGCGACGGTGCTCAATCACCACCTGTTGTCGCGCGACAACGTCGTGTTCACGCCGCATGTCGGATTCAATTCGCGTGAAGCCAACGAGCGTATCTTTCTGACGACCGCTGAGAGCATCGGCGCGTTCTACGCGGGGACGCCGATCAACCGAGTGTTTCCGCCGGAGCGGCCAATCGGTCGAGATCCGGTCGGCGCGGCAGGGCAAGGTGAAAGGTGAAGGCAGCCCGCTTCCTGGACCCCATGCCTCGAGCGGGCCCGCACGGAGGGAACGCATGTCTGCCACGCAGCCACCCAGGCTTGGGTCTCAAGACACCGAACAAGCGACACGAGCCGCCGGCACGGATCGCCCGGCCTATGCGGGGCGGATGCGGTAGGCGCAGCAGCGGTCCCCCGACAGAATGTGCTCGATGCGCTCGACAGAGGCGTCCGCGCCGAGGACCGCGCGAAAGAGGGCGATTTCCCCATCGCACCAGCCGGGCCACGCCCGGGCGCCCGCCGCGATGGCGCAATGGTTTTCGAGCAGCACGAAACCGCCGTCTCGTTGCCTTTGCCATTCGGCCATGAACCCCTCCTGCCGGCGGAGCCGCGCGAGCGTGGCCACGCGAACGCCGAGGGGTGCGTCGGCCGCGGGCATACGACCCTTCCAGGCTTCCTGCTCGAGTCTCAGTCGACGCTTGCCCAAACGGACGAGAGCTCGTTCGCCGAATAGGGTGCGCACGGCTTCGAGGACGCTGACCGCCAGTTCGGCGTGGCGATCCGGAAAGCGAGCATGCGCTTCGGGTGTGAGCTGCCACAGGCGCGCGGGCCGGCCCACCTGGCCGCGCTGGTTCCTGAAGCGGACCAGGCCCTGGTCTTCCAAGGCGGCAAGGTGTTGGCGGACAGCCATCGCCGTGACGCCAAGGCGACTCGCCACCTGAGCGGATGTCCGGGGCCCCTTCGTCTTGAGCAGTAGCAGAATCCGTTCGCGGGCAACGCCGAGCGCTTCGGCGAGGAGGGGCGCTCGACGCGTGCCGGGCATGACATCGACTTCTGACGCGGCAGCGATGCTTAGTCAAGCGTGGACTTTGCTTACGCTCGCTCGCCGCCCAACCCAACGCGCGCCCCGGCTGCCGTCCGGACCCCGAAGAGCCGAGGGGTTTAGCACCGCCGGCGCGCTGCGTGTCCCCGTCCGCCGACAGGCGTCGCTGCGATCCGTCGCTGCCTCGCCAAGACTGCCGCGCGATGGTCGGTCCGGAGGGGCGACGCCCCATTTCCTGGGGGCGAACGCCCGCCAAGGCTTCAGACTGGGTTGGCGCAACAAGCACCCATCGTCACGCGGCGACAGGCCGCTGCCGCGAACGTCGCGTCAGGCCAACGGATCCAGACCGATCAGCTTCTCCAGGAAGCGTCGACGGCCGTTGCGCATGCACCGACTCGTCGACGAGTTCGCCGATGAGGCCGACTGCCGCAGTTGACAATGGCGCCATCTGCCGCATGTACGTACGCGAAGCCACAGGAGGTCTCGTTTCCTCATGAGCGCATTGGTACAGATCCGCATGGGTAGGGGCGACGCCGTTCGGAAGATCCAGGTTACGGACAGGGCGTGCACGGAGCTGCGCAGGCTGGGCTTGGGCGGCCGCAAGTTCATGCGTATCGGCGTGACCAGCGGTGGTTGCGCCGGTCGGACGTACGTTGCGACCCTCGACGACGAGCCGGCGCCCAACGACCAGGTTCTGTTCGATGCTGGCGACGTGCGAATCTTCACCGACCGCGGACAGGCGGATCAGGTGACTGGCTTGCACATCGACTACTCGCAGGACCTGGTGGCCTCTGGCTTCCGCCTCACCAACGCCAACGCGAAGCGGGCTTGCGGTTGCGGCGCGAGTTTCTCGCTCTGACGAAGATGACCGGCGCAGAGCTCAAGGGCAGCCCTCTTCCCCTGGTGGACGGCGAGTCGGTCTACTGTCTCAATCAGACCCAGTTACGTGAGGCTCGACGCTTGGTGTTTTCCGAGCCGGCCAGCTGTCGCCGACTGGGGCCTGAGCTCGCGCGCCTCGAAGAGACGTTCGACCGTAACGAACGGGCCGCGCTGGCTTTCGTTCTCATCGATCGGCTGCTCGGCGACGTCTCCCGACGCTGAGCGCGCACGAAGCTCGGAAAAACGAGCTAGCAAGAGTTTACAGGCGAGATGGCTCGCCTAGGTTCTCAGGTAGCCGGAACGGCACGGCAGACGCGAGAGACAGCCACGAACCGTGTGAGCACGCAGGCATCGTGCTGGCCTGGCGCAACCCGGGCAGACACGTTCTGCGGCCCACGGAGAGGCCTTTCCCCATGGCTCGTGCCGCTTCCGGTTCCCGTTGGTCTTGATGGTGTCGATGACCGTTCGCCTCACGGTCATTGAGGAGGAGGCCAAGGCTGGCGTGCTCCGCGCACCCGACGTCGAAACAGCGATCACCGATGACGTGGAGCTGGTCTGCTGCGGCTCACTCTCGTCGCCTGCCACCCGGTCCTGTGGACCGAAGGGTGCGTAGTCCTAGGGCCGGCCTGCCAGGACGGACGTCGTGAAGAGCGAGACCCCGGGGCTGAGTTTGGGTGGTCGGCCGCTCGCTAGACTCGGCGGGCAACCGCGATCCCGCGGCGAGGGGCCGAGATCGACGACTTCGTCGGGGCAGCGCTTCTCGTTCGAAGCGAATGTGGACGGCTATTCGTGCGGCAAGGATGAACTACAGTTTGGACATCGGAAAACTGTAGTATATTCCGTGGCGATGCGCTGTGACGAATCAGCAAAGGCGCCCGGGACCTGGACGCAGAAGCTGTGGACTGGCGCCCGGTTGCTGCGCGCAACAGCGCGGAGCCCCGGGAGTTCCCTCGGGCGCCTCCCGTTCGATGAGACCACCGATGCGGGGTCACGAATCCAGGACGACTCTCCGATCCAACCTCCAGCCTCCGCGTCGACCTCAGACGGTTCTCGTGTCGGTTCGGCCGGCGTGACTCTCGATGATTGGGTACGGGTCGCTGAAGGTTCCCCGCGGATCGGCCACCGCGGCCCTCCGGCGGACGTGAGTCGTCTGGTTCCCCTCAACGACGACACGCGCCAAGACCACGGGTCCACGGAGTCAGGACGCAGTGCTGCCGCGGTGCGGAACCGCGCGGCCAGAGATCCGCTGACATCCTGCGCAACAGGCAACGCCTCCGCGTTCACCGAACTCTACTGCTCGTATTCCCGAGCCCTGTACGGCTATCTGCTCACGCTCACGCACGATCGTATTCATGCCGAGGACCTGCTTCAGGTCACCATGGAGAAGGCGTATCGGTTCCGGCACACGTACGTGCCGCGCGACAATCCCCTGTCGTGGCTGTTGGCCATTGCACGACACGCCTTCCTCGACGAGTTGCGCACGCGACGCGACGTGCTCACCCGCTCCGGGGCGCTTCCCGAGAGCGCCCAATCCATACCCTCCTCGAGCACGGAGTTGGCTCTCGCGGTCCGACAGGCCTTGGCGGCATTGCCGCCCGGCCAGCGCGAAGGCGTCCTGCTCACCAAACTCCTTGGCTACACGTCGGAGCAAGCCGCCGCCGCACTCGGTATCACCCAGAGTGCGCTCAAGGCGCGCGTACACCGCAGCAGTCAGAGGTTGAGGACGATGCTTCGCGCCTGAGCTGGGCGACATGCGACCTGGGAGGCCGGAGCGGTCGGCGTCCGACAGTTCCGGGTCAGCTCAGCCGGCAAGACGTCGCGCCGCGCTCTCGGAGGTGCGTCGGCGGAGGGCGGGGTGCGGAGACGCAAGGACGCCTGGGCGATGTCGTCCACCCCGGGACCCACCCCGGGAGGAGGGCTCCTCGCCGACCGTGTACCGAGGCTACCGGCCGGGAAACGTCTCACGGACCATGGTCCGCGTCGAGCCGGCATCCTCGCGGACAGCACGGGAGGCTGCCCGCCCACTGGCGCGCCGGGCCGTTGCAGCACCCGCCGGGCGAGAGGCGGCAGGTCCTCGAGCTCGTCCACGCCCAGGTCGCCCTCCAACGTCAGGCCGGGTCATTCGCTGCTGGGTACGCGCCGCGCCCGATTCGATCCGTGCGTGGCCGTCTCGGCGTTCTCCGGCGGCCCCTTGGGTCCGGTAGCACGCTTGCCGCTGCGCAGCTTGTTCCCGCCGAAGGGCGCCACCACTGGAAGCCGGGACAAGGCCTCGTCCAACTTCTCTGAAAGCTCCCGCACCTTGTCGGGCATCCTCCCGGACAGATCCTCTTTCTCTGCCGGATCGTCGACAAGATCGAAGAGCAGCTTCTTCCAGCCCCTTTCGAACACGATCAGTTTGAAGTCGCCGTCGATGATCGCCGTCCGGGCCGGGTTGTTGGTGTCCTCGGCTAGCTGCAGGAGGATGGGGCCTCGATCTTCAGGCTCGCTCACCCCGTAGATCTCGTCGGCCAGGCTCCGGCCCTGCATGCCTTCGAGGGCCGGCAGACCCATGAGATCGAGAAGGGTGGGCGCCACGTCGATGTGAGTACGTGGCCGCTTGATGCGCTTCGGTTCAGCTCCGGGCGCCTTGACGATGAGCGGGACGCGGGTCAACACCTCCCAGAGCTCGAAGGCGTGTTTGTACATGCCATGCTCGCCGAAGGCCTCACCGTGGTCGGCGCTGACGATCACCGCCGTGTCCTTCCAGAAGGCCTGCTCCTCAGCGAACGCCAGCAATCTACCGAGCCAGTAGTCGGTGTGCCACACCTCGGAGTCGTAGCGACCACGGTTGTCTGAACCGAAGTCGGGCGCTTGCTTGTGCTTGACGTACTGGTCGTGGGGATCCATGAGGTGGCTCCAAAGGAAGAATTGCCCTTTGGTGTTCTTGGGATCGCTCAGCAGGGCGATGATCTCCTTGACGCTCTTCTCGGACGTGACGCTTTCATCCGTCTGGGCGTTCCAGGTCAGTCCGGGAACCATCTTCCAGATGTCGAACCCCTGGCGAAGTCCCGAAGCTCTGTCGAAGTACAGATGCGCATGTACTGCCATGTTGACGATGCCCTCGTCGTGCATGGCCTCCGTGATCCACTCGTTGCTGTCGAAGTAGTCCGTGAAAAAGACGCCCGTCCGGTAGAGCGTGGAGGCGTAGCGCCCCGAAAGGAGGGTCGCGACGCTCTGCGCCGTATTGCTGGAGACCGACCGGTGGTTTTCGTAGACGACGGACTTCCGCGCGAGCTTCGTGAGGTTCGGCGCGATGGGTTTGTGGTAGCCGGTCCACGGCATGTCGCTGCGCAGAGCATCGACGGTCAGGAGCAGTACGTTCAGGGGCCGCGTCGGCCGTTGGGGAGTGTCGGGTTCCGGCGGTTTCGGCAGCAGGGTCGTCCGCGCCAAGCCTGGCGGCTCCTGGGCTGACCGAGGTGGCTCGGCCGGCCTCTCGTTCGCGTTGTTGTCGCAGCCGCTCAATAGCGGGGAACACACGAGCACGTCCAACGCAATGATGCCGACGCCCTTCACGGAGCGGACGTTGTTCGTCGAGGCCCACGACGGGACCACTCCTCGCAGTCGTGGCATGGAGGCACCCCTCGATACATGGGGAGACGAGGGCAAGAGGATTGCCGCACCCGAGTCCGAGGTTGGCGCCGTCGGGGACCTGCGCGAGATCTTCCTCCGAGTAACCGTCCACAGAAGCATCGGACTTGGCGCATGGCAGTGGCGCGGGACTGGCCCGCTTGCGGTGGTACAACGTGGGTAGGGCAGGGGCGCGGCACGTCAAGGGGAGTGGGGGGTCCGGGCCTCCCCGTCGTCTTGGCGCCGTCCTGCTTGTGCTCGACCGCCAACGCGGAGCGTCCTGCGTGCCGGATGGGGCGCACCGCTTGCCGCTGCCCGCTCAAGCCCCATGTCAATGTGCAGGTCACGGCCATCGGCCCACAGCCATCGAGGGCTATCATGCACGTCGTTTTCGGCATCACTGGAAGAACCGCGGGCGTCGCAGCACGTGCCCTAGTAGAAAGAAGCACGAGAGTCCGTGGAGTTGGACGCAACGCGGAGCGACTGAGGCCATTCGTCGACTTGGGGATCGAAGCTTTCGTGGGGAACGTGGAAGACGCCACTTCGGTGCAGCACGCCTTGGCCGGAGCCGTAGCCGCTTACCTCCTGATTCCCCCCAATTTCGCGGTGGACGACTTCCGCGCCTTCCAGCGTCGGGCCGCCGACGCCCTAGCCAATGGCGTCGCAAAGGCCGCCGTCCGCCACGTCGTGCTACTCAGCAGCCTCGGCGCAAACCACCCAGCGGGAACCGGGCCCATCGTGGGGCTGCACGAGCTCGAGCAGCGACTGCGTGGAATCCCCCGCTTGCACGTGCTCTCGATTCGCGCCGGATACTTCATGGAGAACTTCCTCATGAACGTCGAGATGGTCCGTACGATGGGGATCCTGGGCACCCCCGCACCCAGGCATGCTCCTTTGGGACTGATCGCGGCTGCCGACATCGGACGCTACGCGGCACGGCGGCTGCACGCCCTGGACTTCAACGGATTCGAGGTCGTGAACCTCATCGGCCCGAGCCTGCTGACCATGGAGGAGGTGGCCAAGGCGCTCGGCCAGGCGATCGGCAAGCCCGAACTGGCGTATGTGCAGTTCTCCCACGAGGACGCGAAGAAAGGGCTGCTCGAAGCGGGTCTCAAGCCGCAGTTGGCCGCGCTGTACCTTGAGATGCATCAGGGTGCGGCTGCAGGCCTGCTGCAGCCCGAGCCCGGCACCTCGGTGGTCAATACCGATACGCCAATCCAGGAGTTCGCCCAGGCTTTTGGGGCGGCATACCGCCAGGCAGCATGAACGGGACGCAGCCGGACCACTGGTTTGGGCCAATCGGCCGCATCGGACCGCTGGGCGCAGGGCTCGGCCGGTGGTCGTCGGCGTCCAGCCGAGAGCCGGCATTCCGGAGCGCCGCATGGATCGCCTTTCTCGGGCGGGGAGTCTGAGACCGAGCCGTGCCCTGCCAAGCGGGTTACGGTCACCCATCCGCGCAAGGTATTCTGGCCGAGCGAGGGCATCACCAAGGGGCAGCTCTGCGAATACTACGCGCAAGCGGCCGACGTGATTCTGCCCTACCTGCGCGAGCGTCCCGTCATTCTGGTGCGCTATCCGGACGGCATCGAGGGCAATCACTTCTATCAGTGGAACGCTCCAGCGGGACTTCCTTCGTGGATCGGTACCATGACGCTGCAGCACGAGGGGCGTCCCATCGAGGTCTTCTTGGTGAACGACCGCGATACCCTCGTGTACATCGCCAATCTCGGGGCGATCCCCATTCACATGCTCGCTTCCCGCGCCGAGAGCCCCGGCGCGTGCGATTTCCTGACCTTCGATCTGGACGTGAGGCAATCGACGCTGGCCGACGCGATCGCGGTGGCCGGTTCGCTCCACGCGCTGGTTGACCAGGTGGGGCTGCGCGCCTATGCCAAGACCTCGGGGCAGTCTGGCCTGCACGTGCTCGTTCCGCTCGGTCCGGGCGTGTCCTTCAAGACGGCGCGGCTGCTGGTGGAGTTGCTCGGTCGCATCATCCAGCGGACGCATCCCTCGGTCGCGACCATGCAGCGCAGAATCGAGGATCGCGGCCGGCGCGTCTACATCGACACGGTCCAGACGGCCGAGACACGAACGATCGTGGCGCCGTATTCGGTGCGCGCGGCACCCGGCGCCACGGTTTCCACGCCCGTGACCTGGGACGAGGTCACGGTGGCGCTGGACCCCCGCACTTTCACCCTCGCCTCCGTGCCAGCGCGTCTTGCCGAGCGAGGTGATCCCATGCGGCCGCTGCTCGAAGAGAGACCGGACATCGGGCGCGCACTCGGAAAGCTCGAAAGCATCGTGCGGGGGTTGTAGCTCCGTGGCGTCGCCCCACAGGCGAAGCTCGGCCGACCAGGCGGCGCCCATGGCGTACTGCCGCGGCGCCTTCTCCGGTCCTACGCAAGCACGATGGCATGCGCACGCGCACAGATCGGAACGTCGGGTTTCTCCTAGCCCGACGGGCTGCCCTCGTGCTTGATGAAGGCGAAGACCTCGATGTCTCGCGCCGTCCAGTCGCCGATCCTCTCCTGCCAGAACCGGCACTCGTCGCGGCCGTAGTGCGGGGTGAAGCGAGGTTCAGCGTTTGGTGTTTGGCGAACTGGCGAGCTCTCGCCGGTCGCCGGCTGGAGCTCGAGCGCCTCGAACGGACGTTCGACCGCAACGAATGGGCCGCGCTGGCCTTCGTCCTCACTGACCGGTTGCTCAGCGACGTTTTCCCGACGCTGAGTGCACGCGCTCAGGGCGCCAGTCGCGTGACGCGCCAGCTGTCGCCGGAGCGCTCGTAGAGGAAGCGATCGTGGAGCCGATGGGCTCCGGAGATCCATAGCTCCACGCGCGACGGAACCAGACAGAGCACGCCCCAATGCGGGGGCCGCTCGACGGGGCGTCCCTCGAAGCGGGCTCGAGCACCCTCGAAGGCCGCTTCGAGCTCGGTGCGCGTCGCAATCGGCTGGCTCTGGGCCGATGCCCAAGCCCCGAGCTGGCTCGATCGATCCCGGCTCGCGAAGTACTCGTCGGACTCGCTCGCCGATGCGCGCTCCACCCTGCCCTCCATCCTCACCTGGCGGCCGAGCTCGGGCCAGTAGAACACGACGGCTGCGCTCGGGTTGCTCGCGATCTCCTGGCCCTTGCGGCTCGCGGAGTTGGTTACGAGGCGTAGCGCGCCGTCCACGAGCCCCTTGTAGAGCACCATGCGCACGGAGGGACGGCCGTCGAGCGTCGCGGTGGCGAGCGCGAAGGCGTCCGGCGTGCACGCACCGCGCTCGGCAGCCTCACGCAGCCACATTGCGAAAATGGCCAGGGGATCCGGGCCTGGAGCGTCACTGGGCGGAGGGACGTCGATCATGGGTGGCGCCCCGGAGTCTGGCACGGCAACTGGCCCAGCGCCCCCACGACCGTCAGCTACGTCACGAGCGCATCCAACACCACCGCAGCCATGATCACCACCGCGAATCGGTTGATGTCCATGAACGCCCGACGAAGTCGGGTGGGAGCCGCCTCGGGTTCGAGCATGAAGCGGAAACGGGCCAGGAGACCGGCACCCGCCAAACCGATGGCGAGCAGAGTGAGATCATGACGGACCGCCTGGAACACCCCGAGGAGAGCGCACGACACGACCGCCGCCCCCGTCCAGGTGAAGACGAGCCTTTGTATCTGCGTGGCAGAAAAATACTTGGACAGCGTCGGGAGCCCGCCCCGCTCGTAGTCCTCCTGATGTCGCAGGGCGAGAAGCCAGAAGTGGGGGACCTGCCAGACGAAGAACACGAACGAGAGAGCCGTCAGCGCCGGATCCATGACAGAGCCTCCTGCCGCGACCCAGCCTATCGCAGGCGGGAGCGCTCCGATGAGCGCCCCGGGAAACACGGCGAATGCCGAGACGCGCTTCAGGGGCGTGTAGACGGCGTTGTACCAGAAGAGCGCGAGCAGACCCAAGAGCGCCGCCGACGGGCCATGTCCGAGGTAGAGGACTGCGCTGCCGAGTGACACGAGCAGGACAGCCCCCGACACCGCCGCCCTCGTGCTGACGCGACCACCCGGAAGGGGGCGCGTCCGCGTTCGCTGCATGCGTGCATCGATATCGCGCTCTTGTACTTCGTTGAGCGCCGAGGCCGACAGGGCGAGCGCCAGAGTTCCGACGGCGGTCGAGACGAGTCCCGGCCGGAGCTCCTGGGCTTCGGCCAAATACCCCGTGGCCGCCGTCAGCGTCGAGACTGCAGAGATGCGGAGCTTGGTCAGTACGAGCCAGTCGTGCAGACGGCTGCTGACCGCGGACGCCGGGGATGGCGTCGACACGTTGTTACCGTCAATGGATCTGTTTGATGGCGTTGACAAGCGCTGCGACTCGCTTCGGGGTCAGGTTCACCACGGGCATGGGCGGGTAGCCCTGGACGACGTCCTTGGGTGCACGGCCGATGGCGAGCGAGATCTCGTTCTCGTCCATGGTCACTGCGGCCGGCTTCCCGTCTCTCAAAATGGTCTCTGTCTTGCCGAAGAGCCCCTTGAAGGAGGGACCCGTCATCGGAGTGCCATCCAGGGAGTGGCAAGCTAGGCACCCGTCGGCCCGCAGCAGCGCCACGCCGGGCTTCTGCGCGGGACGCTGGCCCGCACCGGTGTCGTCTGGTCGCGGTGCGCCGGGGGTCTGAACGACCGCGGCGGCTGGATCAGCCGGTGCCGGCCCGGCCGGTTCGGGCGTCCCTTCGGGACCGAAGTACCACACCTTGAAAGCCTCCACGGGCACCACCTCCACCGAGCTCAGCATGGCGCTGTGGTTCACGCCGCAGATGACCGTGCACTGGATGTCGAAGGACCCGAGTACGGTCGGCTGGAACCATGTCGTGTTGGTGCGGCCCGGGACGGCGTCCACCTTGATGCGGAATGCGGGCACGAAGAACCCGTGCACGACGTCCAGACTGTTGACCTCCACTTTGATGGGGCGGTTCAGCGCGGCATAGAGCTTGGTGGTCTGCTTGCCGTTGGGGTACTCGAACGCCCAGCTCCACTGGCGGGCCGTGACCTTGACCACCATGGCGTCGCGCGGAGCGCGGCGCCCGTAGTCGTAGTTGGTCCACCCGAAGTAGAAGATGGAGACGAAGAGCACCAGGGGGATCAGGGTCCAGGTGATCTCGAGGGCGGTGTGTCCTTCGATCTGCGCTGCTTTCGGGTGGCGCTGGCGACGGTAGCGCACCACGAAGTAGATCATGACCGCGGTGATGCCCACCAGGAATCCGAGTGACAAGACGAAGACAGCCAGGAAGATCTGGTCCGCCCGGCTAGCATACGTTGACGCTTGAGGCAGGATTCCCATGGCGCTCCTCACGCGAAGGCGATATCGGCGAACAGCAGGGTGAGGAAGATGAGCAGGGTTGCCAGCGCGATGAGCAGGATCGATTTGATGAGCGGCCCTTCGTAACGCAGGTGCATGAAGTAGTAGAAGACCAGGCCAGCCTTGAAGGGACTGATGGTCAAGAGGCTCCATAGGGCGGGCCGCTGACCGAAATGACTCAACAGGACGAGCAAGCCCGTCAACGCCACGAGCACAGCCCAGACGGCAACGAAGGTTCCGTATCGCGGATGTTCGAGTGGCGCGGCGTGAGCCGGGGTCGCGGGTTCGCTCATGATCAGAGTCCCTAGGCTGCGAGGTAGAGCAGCGGAAGAAGGAAGATCCAGACGACGTCCACGAGGTGCCAATACAGGCCGCCGTTGTAAAGCAGCATGTGGCGCTCCCGGGTGACCCGTCCCTGGGCGATGCGGCGCGCGATGGCCGTCAGCACGATGATGCCGATCAGGACGTGCAGCCCGTGGAGCCCGGTCATCGTGAAGTAGAGGCCAAAGAAGATCTGCTCGCCCAGAGGCAGCGCGGCCATGTGCTCCGAGCTCGGATACAGCCCGTGGTGGAACTTGGCGCCCCATTCGAACGCCTTGATGACCAAGAAGGTGGCGCCCAAAAAGATCGTTCCATAGAGAAGGTCGCGTGAGACACGGTGTCGGCCGCGCTCGGTTTCCAGAATTGCCAGGGCGACTGTGAGACTGCTCGTCAGCAGGACGAGCGTATTGACGACGCCGAGAATGGCGTTGAGCTGCCCGCCGCCCACGTGAAACTCGGCGGGATACTTGTGACGCATGTAGGCGTAGGCGATGAAGAGCCCGCCGAAGAGGTTGACCTCAGTGACCAGGAACAGCCACATGCCGAGCTTGGCCCCGTAGTCGTCGCGATGCGTCGCGTGGGCGTCCGTGGTCATCGCTCCGCACCTTCCTGCGGAAAGTAGTAGGGCTCGTGCTCGATCGTCGGGATCGTGGCGAAGTTCTCCACTGGCGGAGGGCTCGGAATCGTCCACTCGAGTGTCACGCCGCGCCAAGGATTGGCTGTCGCCCGTTGCCCCTTGAACAGAGCGTGGATCAGCGTGCCGAAGAACAGGAGTAGGCCCGAAATCAGGATCCAGCTCCCGACCGTGGCGACGACGTGACCCGTGTGATACTGGGGTAGGTGCGCGTAGTAGCGCCTGGGCATTCCCATCATTCCGAGCACGAGCATGGTGAAGTACAAGACGTTGAACCCGGAGAATAGGAGGACCCATGCCGCCGTCGCCGCGCGCCGCGAGTACATGCGCCCGAACATCTTCGGGTACCAGTAGAGCAATGCGGCGAAGAACCCGAAGCCGGTGCCGCCGAACATGACGTAGTGGAAGTGACCGACGACGAAGTAGGTATCGTGCAAGTGGATGTCCAGAGCGAGCGCACCCTGCCAGACACCCGTCATGCCGCCGATGCAGAACAGGAAGATGAAGGCGAGCGCATAGAGCAGCGGCGGCTGCAGGTCGATGGAGCCTCGGTACAGGGTCGCCACCCAGTTGAAGACCTTGATGGCGCTCGGGACCGCGACCACCATGGTCAAGAACGAGAAGAGCATGGTGGCGAACTCACTGATCCCGCTAGTGAACATGTGGTGCGCCCACACCAGACTACCCACCGCGGCGATGGCGATGCTCGAGAACGCGATGGCCTTGTAGCCGAAAATGGTGCGCTGGGCGAAGGTGGGCAAGATCTCGCTGATGGCTCCCATGGCCGGGAGAATCATGATGTAGACGGCGGGATGCGAGTAGA